>NZ_OZ244997.1:5447854-5750512 GCF_965223285.1 Candidatus Leptofilum sp.
GAACGGCCGTATTTGGCCAAAAAGACCCCCTCCGGCTGAAAACGCATCGTAATCGTCAATTGTTGGGAATGTTCAGGCGGCTGTTCTGCCTTCAGATAGTCATAGACATCAAAATCTTCTGGGATGACGGCTGACTCATTTATCAACATGACCTGATCCATCCGATCGACGCGGAAGGAGCGAACGGCCTGCCGCAGATGACAGTAGCCAATGGCATACCACCAGCCCCAGCGGTACGCCAGCGCATACACATCCAAATCACGCTCCTCTGGCTCTGGCTGCTGCCGACCCTGATACCATACCCGAACGCGTTGTTTTGTTTGGGTTGCCTGACGCAACGTCTCCAGCAGCGGCATGATGCTGACCTGGTCAGCGCGATTCATATTTGTAGCAATGAGGGCGCGGCTGGCCCAGGCAATTTCCTGTCGTTGGGCTTCTGGCAGCACATTTTCCAGCTTGGCCAATGCGCCGTGCGCCGCTTCTTCATACAGCTTGCCCCACACCTCGCTGACCAAACTTGTGCCGAGATGCACCGTAACGGCTTCCTCCGGCGTAAAAACTAGCGGTGGCATTCGGTAGCCGCGTGCCAACGAGAAACCGCCATGTCTGCCCCGCTCCGAATAGACGGGAATGCCCATCTCTTCCAACATGCCAATGTAACGATGCACCGTGCGTTCTGAAATGCCCAACTCAGCAGCCAGATCGGCGGCTCGTTGGTTGGGCTGCCGCTGCAGCAGCATGATCAGGGTGATGAGGCGGGTGGCGGTTTGGGACATGACTTTTCTCGTATGTTTCGTCGATTAGATTGTTAATCGTGGACGACCAGATATTGAGTACAAGCATAGTGTAAACCAAAAACATGACAATTTGCGTCATGTTTTGCCAAAATTGAGTGGATTGTCGGTTTTTTTAGAAGGTGGGCTCTGGCTCAAAAATGATGCCCTGTTCCATTAATTCGGCTGTCAGGTTGGTAATGGTTGTGTTGGACAAGGCCGTCTGTTCAGCAAGCTCCACACGAGAAAGCGCACCGACCTGCAAAAACGAGAGGAGGAGGGCTTGGGCGTTAAGTGGTTATTTGGATTGGAGACGGCCGTTTAAAAAGTGAGCGATATGTTTGGGTAAATCAATAGGTGGCAGCGAAGCCAAGACGGAAGCATTGCGAATCATATTCGTGGCGATCAGCGGGCCTAGCAGCCCGGCAACGGCATGGTATGGGTCCTCCTTTTCTAAAATTCCTTCTTGCTGATACCGCAACAGCAAATTGCTGACGCTGTTGATCATATGAAGTGGCGCACCCATCAGTTCACCTAGCTCAGGGTGGCGTGGAATTTCAGACAGCATAATGTAAAAAAATTGACCATGCTTGTCGGCGGAGTCCTGATACATTTGGGCAATTCTCAGCATGTCGGCCTCAGCATCCCCCGTGTAAGCTGTTGCTGAGGCAAAATCAATCTGCTTCACCATTGAGACGATGGCTTGCTTTACAAGCTGTGCCTTGTTACCGTATTTGCGAAATAAGGTGACTTCACTAATTTCTGCGACCTCGGCTATTTGTTTGGTAGTGGCACGGCCGTAGCCACGTTCGGTCACAGTCATAATAGCCGCACGATAAATCTTTTCTTCCTCGACAATCTTGGGCATTGCCATCTCCTTTTAGTTGGTTCGTTACCATCTTACCATAAGTAAGTATTGACTTACAATAAATGATACCGTATGATTATTGTAAGTTTCTACTAACAAAAAGCGAGCCTAAACGATGAGGAACCTCAATGTTCAAACAGCTATTCAATACCATAATTCGTGGCGGGGATGGAACAGATAGAGGCCCATCCCTCGATAGCATGCTGGAGCAGTCCGATAAACATCTCAATAACTTCGAGACACTTGTGCCGCCAGCACCAAATTCCAAGCCGCGCACGCCTTTTGACGCTGATGTCCCTAAAGAGCAGATAACGATGCTCAATTTGACAGCGCAGCAAAGGCTTAAGGTGATGTCAAAAGGCATCCCGCTCTTTGCCAACATGCAAATAGGTGCGCGCATGTACGATGGTAAATTCCAACCCATCAAGAGCACTGCCTCACCAGAATTTATTGCCGAACTAGAAACAATGGCCCGTGAGGCAGGTGCTAAAGATATTGGCTACGTCAAGGTTCCCCGCAACGCCATTTTTCAAGACAAGGGTCTCCCCTGTGAATATGCCGTTGTTTTCACCGTGGAGATGGACAAAGAGCCGATGAGCACGGCTCCCAGCTTTGAATGTCAACTGGAAGCGATGGATGGGTACAAAAGGATGGCCGCTATCTCTAAAAAGTTAGCCAACTTCATGCGGAAAAATGGCTTTGCTGCCTATCCGGGGATGGCTTTGGGTGGTCTGACCGATTATCCACACCTGGCAGAATTAGCAGGGCTGGGCGCGATTGGTTACCATGGGCTACTCATCTCATCGGGGGAAGGCGCACGTTTACGCATTAACACGATCTACACCAACATCACTAACCTGCCCACGCTTGAGGCACAAGGCAAAGAAAATGAACATTTGTGGGTGCGTGATTTTTGTGCCATGTGCAAGAAGTGCATCCGCAAATGCCCGGTTGAAGCGATTTATGAGCAACCGGAGCCGCGTGGCGATGGCGGCATGCAAACGATTGATCACGCAGCCTGCCGTGATTATTTTACGCGCAATTATGGCTGCGCCGTTTGCTTGGTCGTTTGTCCCTTTAGCCAGGTTGGATACGAAAAAGTAAAGTCTCATTTCAAGGGCAATCCCCAGGCACCGCAGTTCCGCATACCGGTGTCATCGGTTGTGAAATTTGTTTAAATTGCTGGTCTGTATGCAGTTGGAGAGTAAGTCATGAAACTAAAAAGTCGCCTGCAACACAAAATTCAACCCTATCTTATGAAGCCACTTCTGAAAAAGATGCTGGCTTGGGAGGCGAGCGTTCGTGAACGGCCAGGCTCATTGCACGGCGGTGAAAACTCACCATCACGCTTTAATATTTTGGCGGCGGGCTTGAGCTTGCGTGATGATCATCCACCCATGCCCGGGTTCCCCAAATCTGTGCCGCATGTGTTCGGCAGCGTAACCAATATCCGCAAATCTGTGCATGATTTAGATAGAAATCCGGTAAATGGCAAGAAGATTATTGATGATAAAATCCTGGTTGACCTTTGTGATTATGCCAAAAGTGTGGGGGTTGATGAGGTGGGTTTTGCGACTGTGCCGCAGGAGTGGGTGTTCCGGGAAACGGCCGTTCTCTACAACAAAGCTATTGTGCTGGTCATGGAAATGGATAAGGCCCGTATGCAGTTAGCACCGAATAAGGATACGGCCGTCATGGTGCATGAAACGTACGATCTGCTGGGTCGCGCCTCGAACAAGATTGCCGATTGGCTACGTGAACGTGGTTATGCCGCTCACGCTGGGCATCCCTTGAACGGTATGGCCTTGTACCCGCCAATGGCCCAGGTAGCTGGCTTAGGCTATCGTGGCATTCACGGGTTGTTGATTACACCTCAGTTTGGACCCAGGGTGCGGTTAGCGGCCGTTTTCACCGAGATAGAAAATTTGCCCATGTACGGCGGGCATGAGCACGAATGGCTTCTCGACTTCTGCCAAATATGTCACCGCTGCATTCGTGACTGCCCACCCCAAGCCATCTACGAAACGCCGATTGAGCATGAAAATGGCTTGGTGACGACGGTGGATAATGCCAAATGCTTTCCCTACTTTGCCAATAATCATGGTTGTTCAGTTTGCATTAAGGTATGCCCCTTTAACCACACGAACTACGAGCGGCTGCATGAAACCTATCGGCGCAAAATGGCCAAAACGGAGGAGGCGATAGAAATTTTATGAGAGTCATCAACGTTGGCTTGGCACGCACGGGAACCACTTCGTTAAAAGCTGCGCTAGAACTGTTAGGAATTTCTCCGGTGCATCATACATTCGATCTGTTCACCAGCCCAAAGGATATGAGCCTGTGGGAAGGCGCGTTTGAAGGCAAGCCCGTCAATTGGCGTGAATTTTACGCCGATTATGAAGCTGCTGATTGGCCAGCTGCCTTTTTTTACAAAGAAATCATTGACGTCCATCCCGAAGCCAAGCTACTGCTCACTATACGTGATCCTGAAAAATGGGTGGAGAGTGTGAGCAATACCGTCCAGCAAGGCATGAACATTAAGTTGCCTATTCCACACCTTCGCCGTATTAAGCACTTTATTATCACTTACGCCGCTGACAAGCTGTTTGACGGCAGGTTAGATGACAAAGCGCACATGATTCGCTGTTATCACCGGCACGTCGAAAATGTGAAAGCATACGTTCCTGAAAATCGACTACTGCTATACGACGTCCGGGATGGGTGGGAATCGTTGTGCCAATTTTTAGCAGTCAACGCACCTCACCAACCATACCCAAGAGTGAACACTAGAGGTGGATTCAAAGGAATGGTGATGCAGATGGTATCTGGCATGAAGGGTTCAGGATAGCTTTTCATCAGCTTAAAGGGAGTATATTTTGACACAACGAACGAAAAAGTTTTCTGCGAATGATGTAGGCGCTGTCATGACCCGCGTGGTCAGGCACGTCGAGGGGCAAGCTGCATCTATTGATACAGCGGCTTTTGGTGGGCATTATGCACGCCAACGAATGCCATTGCCAGAAGAATATGGATCAGAGCGAAATCTATCTGACCTGCCTAAGATGGCTCCCCAAATCATGCGTATCTTTAAGGGGATCTTGGGTAGTTACTTGCGCTACAAGTTTCACCCAAAAGCTAAAAAACCAGAAGCATCTCCCGCTTTTTTGACTCAGTTAGAAACGTTTGCACGCCAAAATGGCGCAGTAACTATTGGGTATGCCAAGATTACGCCTGATCTTATCTTTAAAGATTTTGTGGTGCCTCATCAAAACGCAATTGTCATTATTTCTGAAATGAGAAAAGAGCTGTTCAATACTGCACCCAGTGTTGAATCAATGAGTAAGGTTGCCAAAGCGTATGCCGATACTACGCAGATCGCCAATACGTTGAGTAGCTACCTGCGAAAACATGGCTTTAGTGCGTTTTCAGGGGTTTCCATCGGTGGGTCGGTAGACCATACAAGGCTGGCAGAGAAAGCTGGCTTAGGCAAAATTGGGTATCATGGCTCGTTGATCAGCTCGGAGCATGGTGCACGGGTCCGAATCAATGTTGTGTACACCAATATTGATAATTTGCCCTATCCCACAGAAAATAAGCATGATTGGATTCTTGATTTTTGCGCCATGTGCAATAAGTGCATTCGTAAATGCCCTCCCCAAGCCATTTGGCAAGACCCTGAACCAGATGTAGACGGCCGTATCTCCGCGATTGATAACACGATATGCGGGCCATATATGTCAGCAAATCATGGCTGCGGCGTTTGTATTGCTGTCTGCCCGTTCAGTCTGGCAGGCTACGAAAAAATCCAGCATGGTTTTATAGTCGCACAAGCAAAGCGCCAAGAAAGATCGAAAAATGAGAAGGAGCCACACCATGAGCAGAATTGACCGCAGCAAAATAAACATTGCAAAACAAGGATTTCGCTTTGAGCCATTTCGGCCAACAGCAATGCACGAAACCTCACTGGCCAGCGCAAAACTAAAGAACGACACAGAACTTATCGCCTTTGAGCGGGGTGGGCAACGCAGAGCAGTGCTTCTTTCTGAGGCTATGTATCATCATATTGTTCAAGGTGAATTAGCGGGTGAACCTTATCTTGTTACTTTTTGAGCGCCTTGCAACAGCGGTGTCGGTCTGACACCGGTAATTAACGGCAAGGTGCATTGGTTTGGCGTACCAGGTCTGGTTAATGGCCTGGCCGTCATGCGTGATGAGGAGACAGGAAGCGTTTGGGATCACATTACCGGGGAATGTTTTGAGGGGCCGCTTGAAGGTGAACGGCTCGATTTCTGGCATGTCAATCTTACCAACGTCGAGGCCGAACTTGCCAGCTACCCAGACACAATTTTGCTTAAATCAGATTATCGCTCATTTAAAAGTTTTGTGATGAAATTGCTTGGCAAACGGCTAAGCTACAGTCGTGAAGGGACGATGTTGGCACCTCATTTCCGCAAATCGATGCACAAGGAAATTGACCCGCGTTTACCCGAAGGTGAACAAGGATTGGGCTTGGTGGGCGGTGCTGACCAAGGAAAATTCTACCCGTTGAAAACGATTCCCGAAGGCGGCGAGATCGTCGATGAGTGGCTGGGGCGCCAATTGCGGATTAGGCGCAATGCGCTGGATGGCGTGCCCTCTGCGACGTGGCTCGACACGGGCGAAGCACCGATGCAGTTGCTTTCACGCTGGTATGGTTTTTCTTTCACCTACCCAGATTGCGAAATTTATTCGCGGTAATCGTCGCCCTTAGTCGCCCTTAGAGGTGGCGAGTGGACAATCAGGGTTTAAGCTTTACTTGGTGCTTTCGACGCGTTGCCACAAGGTGGTTAACGGCCGTTTCAACACCCGTACCCGCCAAAAAACTAACAGCCACAAATGGAGCCTCGCTAAGAACAGCAACATCGTCCACCACAGCTCACGGGGCGTTTGGGCAAATTTTAGAGCCAGCCGTGTGCCTTGCTGTGCCTCCAGCCTCGCCGAGCGCATAGAGAAGCGGGAGTTCCGCACGTAATCTTGCGCATAGCCACCAGCGGAGCGTACTTTTTGCCGCAGCCAGTCTGCATAGTTATCCGGATACTTCACAAATACGGCCGCTTCCGGTGCGTATCGAATCGTAAACTCCTGCTCGGCAATCCGGTGCGAGATGACGGCATCTTCGGCCAGCGCATCTTCTGGGATAGGGTCAATCAGCTCACGGCGGGCGGCAAACAAGTAGCCTGAGCAAAGCAAAAAGTCACCCTTTGCATGCCGATTTTTCCGCGTTTGGTGGGCTCCTTCAACAAGAACGTGTGACCAGTAGCCAAGTTTTGTCTGCCGGGGGCTGTTGGAAAACGGCCGTCCTGTCACAGCCCCCACTTTCTCATCTGCAAAAGGAGCCAACAGTGGGGCTAGCGCATTCTCGCCAATCACCACATCGCCATCGCTAAAAACCACAAGGTCGCCCTGAGCTGCTTGCAAGCCCAAATTCAGCGCGGCGGGCTTGCCGCGTTTGTCTGGCTCCGGCACGTGGCGAACTTGGGGATGTCTTGCGGCGTATTGGTGGACAACGGCCGTTGTCTCCGTATCTGGGCAAATAACAAGCAGCTCACTATTTGGGGGAAGCTGAGGCAGAAAAGCATCCAGGGCGGGGCCGATGGTGGCCGCTTCCCGGTAGGCTGTGATTAGAACAGAAACCATCGGTTTGTAGCAGGGTTAGGCGGAATCTGAGGGGCCATACACGACTGAAACCCCTTTGGCCCGTCCCAAAAGATTTTCCAGTCCCGCAATGACCACCATGAAAAAGATATTGACACCGATGGCCATGGACAGTGCCAGCCCCAGATAGCTAAAAACGGTCGTTGCCGGCCCTACCAAACTGTCCAAAATCAACCCCGTCCAGCCCAGGAGCGACAAGATGATGCCAAAGACGACCATTGTGAGCACAAAGGCAGGCCAGGCACGGCGATCCGAGCGACTGGGCATCATGCCGTTGGCGATAGCAAAAAGCAAGTAGAGCCAAAGCAGAAAGTCTGGTGTTTGGTACAGTTGCTCCAATGTGGCCACCAATGAATCTAGCTGCCCAGACTGGAAAGCGGCCGTCAGCTCTGTGACGCTAAAGACGCGAAAACCAATGAGGAGGATGACGGCCGTTCCCACAATCAACGGTGCGCCACCAATCAAACTTTCACGGATGGGACCAAGCGTGCGACCCTTGAAATATTCCACGTAACCAAGCTGTACCGTGCCATCCGGCTGCATTTTGGGGATGATAGAGAAGCCGCTGGTACGCACGCCCAACAAGGTAGCGGCCAGCCAATGGCTTAACTCGTGCAGGAAAACGCCGGGGAGCAAAATAATGGCGTACAAAATAATCGCCCGCTCGGGCTTGCCCATGAACAGCAAAGAAAGCCCATGCAGGTGAGTGTGAATCCATCGCTGCATGATGAGCAGAATGATGAGGGCAATAGCTACCCAAAAGAAGGGCATGATGGCACTGCTCATAGCGATTATCCGTAGGTGTCATTCTGAATGAAGCAAAGCGAAATGAAGAATCCCACTGAATGTAGCTGGCTTGGATTCTTCGCTCTGCTCAGAATGACAAATTAACCAGCGGCGTTTTTCACCAGCTCCACAAAGCTGGCTTTCAGACTAGCACCGCCAACCAGCGCGCCGTCGATGTCTGGCTGGGCCATATATTCGGCGATGTTATGCTCTTTTACGCTGCCGCCATATTGAATACGCACCTTTTGGGCGGTTTCTTCGCCAAACATATCGGCGATGGGGCCGCGTACGCTGAGGCCAATAATGCTACCTGCCTGGGCTGCACTGGCGGATTTGCCAGTGCCGATGGCCCAAATTGGCTCATAGGCGATGATGAGGCTGGCAACCTGCTCGGCCGTCAGGCCATCCAGCGCGGCGCGCACCTGTCCACTGACAAACGCTTGCGTTTCGCCCGCTTCATTTTGCGCCAGCGTTTCGCCTACGCAAATGATGGGGGTGAGTCCGTGTGCCAGAGCTGCTTTGGCTTTTTGATTCACGCCTTCATCTGTTTCGTTAAAATATTCGCGCCGCTCAGAGTGGCCGATAATAACGTATTGGCAGTAGGGGGTGAGCATGTTGGGGGCACATTCGCCCGTGTAGGCACCGCTTTCGGCAAAGTGCATATTTTGCGCACCCACGCCGATGTCGGTGGCTTGCAGGGCGTCGTAAACGCCGGGCAGGGCGATAAATGGTGGGCAAACGACCTTATCGACGCCTTTGATCTGTCCCAGTTTGTTGCGAATTTCACGCACAAAGTCAACCGCTTCTGCGGCCGTTTTATTCATTTTCCAGTTTCCAGCAATAATTGGGGTACGCATGACACTCCTTGAAACTAATTTTGCCACAGAGACCACAGAGAATAGAGAGAAATCTGTTGAATCTGCGAAATATTTGACCCTGTTTACGGCCGTAATTCTACGATGTTTTCTTCAATTCGGGTAGCCAGCCAGACCGGTGGTTCGTGGGCCATTGCCTCTTCAAATGTGTCTAGTGCCTCTTCAGGTGCATCCAGTTCCAGCAGCAAAATCCCCTTCACAAAGAAGAGGTCAGCGGCGAACCCGCCATCGTCAAACGCCTCTGGCGATTCCAAAATGGGGAGGGCTTCCAGAAGCAGATCATCATCATACAAAATGTACGCTTCCCCGATGGCAACGGTTGTCGGATGGTGGACATTCTCATGCAATAAAGCCATATAGTTTTCGATGCGCCGCGCCGATGCGTCTTCAAGCAAATACGTCATCATCAAATTTTGCTGAATCTCAAAATCACGCGGGAAGCGTGCTAGCCCTTCTTCCAGCACCACGGTGGCTAACTCGTACTGTTCTTCCTCCATGAGCCGGTTCACCAGTACGTTTAAGCCAACTGGCATCCGCACCCGCCCCACCATTTCGCGCACAATGTGGCGAGCTTCTTCAATCTGATCTTCACGCATAAAGGCAGCGGCTAATTCAGCAGCGAGGATGTTGTTTTCGGGATTTTCTTCATAAAGCGGCAGTAACACCTCCACTGGGCGTACCACTTCTGGCAGCTCAATATTTGGTGGCAGTGGCTCTTCATCGTCAAATTCCGGTGGTAGGAAATCGGGATCGTCGTCAGGCGCACCGGCAATTGGCCCGTTGTTTTGGGGTGAAAACCCATCGGTGAGGACGAAAATAAGACCTGCACAAAGGCACATGCCTACTAAAATGCCAATCCCTATCAACACCAACGGCCGTCTGCGCTTTGGTTCTTTTTCTGGGGCAGGCGTAACTATTTCGGTAGGGGTTTCATCCAGGCCCGGTAGGTCTGGGGGTAGGTCGGCGGGGGTGAGAACGTCTGCACTGAGCGGGGCTGAAGTGGTCGTTTCTACAGGTTGGGTTTTCTTCTCGGTGCTGTCTGGCAAAACGGCCGCGCCCGTTGGGCCAATTTCGCTGGGCGCATCTTGCAATGCTTCCTTGAAGGCAGTCACAAATGCGCCCGCGGTAGCGTACCGCTCAGTTGGCTCTTTGCTCAGCACCTTGAGCAGCACCGTTTCCAGGGCGGGGCTAATTTTATCGTTGAGGCTGCTGGGCAGCGGTGGCGGATCAAAAATTTGGGAGTGGATGACGGAGTAGCCGGTGTCTGAGGCAAAGGGCACGCGTCCAGTGACCATTTCATACACCACAATGCCGAAGGAGTAGATGTCAGTACGGCCGTCTAAATCTACATTGCCTTTGGCTTGCTCTGGTGAAATGTATTGCGGCGTGCCCATGATCATGTCCTGAGACATGGTAGATTCGCCCGATTGCGTAATTCGCGCCAGGCCAAAATCGGCAATGAATACCCCGCCTCCCTGCGTTAGCAAAATATTCGACGGCTTGATGTCCCGGTGCAAGACGCCCTGTTTATGGGCGTGGTCCAGCCCGTCGGCTACGCGGCTGGCAATGCGGACCATCTCTTTGGTGGAGAGGGTGCCTTGGCTTAGTAACTCCTTAAGCGTGACCCCTTCCACAAAGCGCATTACTAAGTAGGGGTAACCGTCATGCTCGGCAAAATCATAGACGGGGACAATGTTGGGGTGCTCCAGCCGGGCCACCACCTGCGCCTCGCGGGTAAAGCGACGCAGGAAGCTGTCGTCATCCTTAAAAATGGCGTGCAGCACCTTGATCGCCACATGGCGGTCGAGCCGCTCATGGTACGCTTTGTAAACGGTGGCCATGCCACCCTGGCCGAGCTTTTCTTCAATTCGGTAACTGCCGACAGGAGAACCTATTTCAAAACTCATGTGAGGATTATAGAGAATGGTTGTTAACGGAACAAGAAGGGGATGTAAACCATTTGTAACGGTTCATTGTGAGTGGTAAATGGTTAATTGTTATCGATTTGTTGCGCCTGGAGTTTTTGTTGGTGCTTTTCTAGTTCTTGTTGATAGGTGGATGCTAACCATTCTTTTGCCTCAACCACACCCTCGAACTCTTTTTCTACAGCAAAAACGCCATCACGATAGTTTCGTTTTACTTTAGCTATGTACAAAATTGTGTTTTTGTCGTCCCAGGCCTCAACTGTGGCTTGAACAATGCCATCAGGACTTGTGATTTCATCAACAGTGTCTTTTCCTCCGCTCATTTGCCTCCCTAAAGTCAGAAAAACAGAAAATCCAAATAATCCAGCATAAAGCACTGCCTGTAGGGGCGGTAAATCCCACAGCGGTTCGCCAATAAGCAGCAATAGGAGGGAGACTAATATCCAGATGCCCAAACTTTGGATGATTCGTTCTTTTATCATTGAGGGACAGTGTAAACGGCCGTAAATGTGTTAGCAAGATGATGATTTGAAAAGAACGGCCGTTTATCTCACCTATCCATACGGAGGTTAAAGTGCTGGGTTGCATTGGGATTGCTTAGTGGATTATTCAAGAGAACTGTTCTGCAATGCTTTGGCGACGGTTCCGGTGCGTAAGCGGCGGTGCGTTTTCAGATAGTCCCAATCGTAGCGGGAGTTGTACATGAGCTGCACGTAGTAGTAGTTGATCTGTTCCAGAATTGCGCCAATCCAAAACAGGAGGCCTAGCCAAATATCTAACGAATTTGCTGGCCAGTCGGCCACGGACATCGCCCCAAAAACGGCGAGTGGGAAACAGACAATCAATCCCCAATTCACCGTGCGCCACCTGCGGTAGCGCTGGAGGACAGGCTCAGGCAGGGTGCGTTGATTTTGCTTGAGCACACGCAGCTTCCATCGCCACCAACCTGTTCCTTGAATCAAAATGAAAATGACAACGGATACACTATAAGTGCGCACAAGCCAATGCTGCCAGTGACCATCGCGAGAGGCGGTCCAGAGCAGTAGGGCGGCAAAAATGATGGCGGAAACAAATTCGCCAGTCCATAGGGATGTGTAACGGCGAGCCAGGGCAGTTTTGTCCATATATTTTGTTATGCAACCATCACTGTTTCAATCATGGGTCGAGTATGTCACGGCCGTTTCCCCGCGTCAAATTGGGGTGGCTTTGTTGACGTAATTTTTATATTTGGTGGGTAAATTACGGCCGTTACTAATCAACAAGAGGAAAATCAAATGAATACAAATATTATGGATGTTAATCAATCCAATTTTCAGACAGAAGTGATTCAGCAGTCGCACAAGCGGCCGGTGATTGTAGATTTTTGGGCACCGTGGTGTGGCCCTTGCCGCATGTTGGGGCCGGTTTTGGAGCGATTGGCAAATGAGCACAACGGCCGTTTCCTTCTAGCCAAAATCAACAGTGACCACAACCAGCCGCTGGCAATGCAGTATGACGTGCGTGGCATTCCGGCGGTGAAGGCGTTTGTAAACGGCCGTGTCGTCGATGAGTTTGTCGGCGCGCAGCCAGAACCAAACGTGCGCCAATTTTTGCAACGGGTGATGGCCCAAAAGCCTGTGACTACCAATGCAAAACCAAAGCCGCAAACGGCCGTTCCCAACACACCCCAAGCTCGCCTAGACAAAGCAAAAGAGCTGCTGCGTCAAGGAAATGGCCGCGAAGCGTTGCGCATGTTGCCAAAAAGTGATGGTGGCGAGGCAAACCAGCTACGGCCGTTGGCGCAATTTTTGGTGGATGTAGGAGACGGCCGTTTAACTGGCATGAACGTACAAATTAGCAACCTGATCCAAAAGCGGGAATACGCCGGGGCAATGTATGGTTTGCTGATGGAGATGAACGGGGGAAACGGACGTGCCCGCCCAGTGATGGAGGGACTGTTTGCCCTGCTCGGTGAACAAGACGCCACCGTGCAGGCTTACAAGCAACAATTGACGGCCTCGTAAAAAAGGGTCAAAAAACGCGGAGCGATTCCATCCCCAATTGTCATGCTGAAGTCCTCCGAAGCATCCTAGGAGGTTTCACTGGTGAAGATTTTGGCAACGAGGAGAGTTTTGCCAGCCAGAGGGTAGTGGGATTTTTCGCTACGCTCAAAATGACAAGGTGTGGGTTTCTTACATGGATTTGGAACGGCCGTCTGCCAACCATTCCTCATCAATATCATCCCGGTTTGCCCACAGACCAAAAGCGTAAGGAGCTTGGGATTCTTTGAAGGTTAACGGCCGTTTCTGCCCGTTGGTAGATAAATTCTCTGCTAGTGTGAACGTAGAGCCCAGAACTTTAACCACTTTTCCTGGTGCCATTGGAGACGTTGGCGATTCACGGGAGCATACTTCTGATATTCCCTTATGGTCGCCTCTATCTCTAGGGTCGGAACATTCCGATCCGCGCCAATAAGAAATCCTAAGTCCCACATCGGGTCGCCCCAGCCAAAGGTCTCCCAGTCCAAAATTTTCAAGCCATCAGCCACGGGAAGAATGTTTGCCGAGAAGTAATCCCCGTGGACGAGCGTCTTGCGTTCTGGTATGGGAGCTTCTCCTGCGGTGGTTCGATACTCCCTTGGGTCTGAAACCTTTGCCAGATGCTGCAACGCTGGGGAAAGCTTCGACTCCTCCAAACAGTGAAGTCTGGCAAGAACCGCCGCTGCCTCGATTCGCACGTCGGAATGCCAACCAGTACTCTCCACTTTCAGGGTAAGGTATGCAGCTTCTTCAGCAGCGGATGCATACCCCAAGAGAGACGCGGTAGGAATGCCCAGTTGAGGGAGTTCAGACATTGCCAATACGCACTTTTGCACAGCTGCCTTCGGCTGTAGGCTGCTGTTCACGGATTGGAGATCACCTGGTTTGAACACAGAGAGGATGGCTTTTGTACTGACACCATCCAAGGTGAAGCGACAGTCCCACACCTCACGCTCGGGGCCATGCTTTATCTCCTCAACCAAGCACTGTGCCACACTCGACCCCAAGCATCGCGCCACCCATGTTCGTGCCTGTTGAACTTCTTCAGAAAAACTCATTCCTCTTCACTTGATCACTATGTTTGCAGTTTCCAAGACCCCCACTTCGGTAGGGTCTTTATCGTGAGCTGTGGCTGGCGCCCCGCCTAGCCATCTTTCTTTGCTATTTCGTGGGTGGCATAGTAAGTGGCCTTGTTGCTCGTCAGTCATGAGTTTTAACTAGCAAAAGGCTGGCAGATTATGGAAGCATATTTTGACTATCCTTGCTTGGTTTTGAGTAGGTAGCATAAGCGGCGCGGCGGGGACGCCGTGCCACAGCCTGAAAAGTTTCTAGGCTAGGCGAAGACCGTTCCAGAGCAGAAGGTAGTGGGAAAATTCATTTTGGCACGACTAGCACATGAACTGAAATTTTATCATGGTTGCCGGTCAAATCGTTTTCTAAAGCAACAGGGTTTCGAATATACCCATCCGGATCATAAACAAAGCAGATCAATGTTTTACAATCAGGATGGACTTGATAACGTTTAATATCAATAATTAGTTGCTCCCCTATTAATTTATCAGCCAATTTTGAGTTAGCCATCTTCACTTCAACAACAATCTTCTCCTCCTTCAGGAGGAAATCAATTCGAGAAGAAGAACCAGCATAACTTGGAGAATATTCTTCTGGCCTGACATCATCAAATTTTGTTTTTAGCAAAGCATGGAGTAAATCTTGAACGTCGTACTCGTCCTTAATTAACAAAGTTTCTCGACCGTTATATCGACGTTTTAACTGTCGCGCAATTATATGAAACCTCTGCAGCAATTGCGCAACATGCTTAAACGCTGCGGCAGGATTTTTTTGTATTTTTTCTTTTTTTGATTCTAACCAAGGCAGTTCACCGATGTTTGCCATTACTGCATCAAACAAATCTCTGATTCCATGACTATAAAAAGACACTTTGTTAGATGAAATTTTAACTCCCCCATCTAAAGAAATATCGAAGAAACCTTCAACCTCATGAAAGGATACGTACCTTGAAAAGACAACAGTAGCATAACGCCATTGTTTGTAATCTGTATTTTTAGTGAATGATCGCCATCCTTTTGCCTTACAAGTATTTTGTACGATCTCAATAACCTCTCGGAGCTTTTCTCCTTTAGCCCATTCTCTTTCAGATTTTTCTCGTTTTGCAAGTTGTGCTTCTTTTCTTTCTTTTTGTTTAAGAGGATCGTGCAAATGGCAATATCCGGATTTTCCTGCGTTCAGTCGGCATTGCTCGCCATTATTTGTAATTCCCTTACATTTATTTTCCATGCCAATATCTCTTGATTTTCGTTAACGAACGACCCATTTACTAATGCTGGCGAAAGGCATATCATAGAAGTCCCAAGGACAAAATGCTTACTTCAGCCAATTTCATATTTATTTGCGGTTTTGAATTCAATTGCTTGAATATAGCACGATACGTATCTGGACTGTTTGATCAATTATGCAATGGCCTTTCACTCCATCACAAAAGTTCTGGCTGCTTGATGTACTCTTCTGGTTTGATGGAGATGGCTTGGCTGGCACTGTCTGAGCCCATGCTGATGCCGTAGATGGTTTGGGCAGCCTGCACCGTGCCTCGGTTGTGGGTGATGACGATGAACTGCGTGCCCAGCGCTAACTCGCGCAGCTGTTCGCGGAAGCGGTTGATGTTGGCTTCATCCAATGCCGCATCCACCTCATCCATGACGCAAAATGGGGTGGGGGAAACCTTGAGCAGCGAGAAAATGAGCGCAGCGGCCGTTAGCGACCGTTCGCCACCAGAGAGCAAGCCCAACCCTTGCTCACGCCGGTTGGGCAGCCGGGCTACGATGTCCACGCCGCTCACGGTAAGGTCGTCCGGGTCGGTGAGGACGAGACGGCCTGCGCCGCCGCCGAAAAGCTGGGTAAACGTTTCGCCAAAGACAGCGTTTACCTTGTCTACCGTCTCGGCGAAGGCGCGACTGGTGAGTTCGTCCAGCTCCTCGATCACTTTGCGCAATTTCTCTTCCGTTTCGTTCAAATCTTCAATTTGCTGCGTCATGAAGTCGAAGCGGTCTTGCGTTTCCTGGTACTCTTCCGGCGCGTCGGGGTTGATGGCCCCCATCCGCTGCATCTGTCCGCGATACGTTTGGATCGTTTCTTCGATGTCATCAGGCAGTTCGGTGATTTTGGGCAACGCCTGCACGCCGCTGATGGGCAGCGGCGTGGGGCCGGTTTGGTCATCGTCGTAATGGAGGGCGACGATGCCTAAATCTGCTTTGATGCGTTCTTGCAGCCCTTCGATTTCGCTTTTTTGCTGGCTGTACGCTATTTTGGCTTGGGTGTAGATCGTTTCGTGGTCGTGCGCTTCTTTTTGGGAAACGGCCGTACTCTCCTCCACATCCCCCAATTCATCCTGCAATTCAACCAGTCGGCCTTTCATCGGAGCAAGCTGCGCGTCCAATTCACTCATCTGGTCCTGAAGCTGGAGGCGGTCTTGCTCATGCTTGTTTTGGGCCAGCTCTGCCTGTTGCTGTTGCAGCGACGCCTGCCGCTGCTTCAAGCGGGTGAGCTGCTGCTCAAACTGGTTCAACGTGGCTCGGCGGCTGTCCACCACGGCGCGACGGCCGTCTACAATCGTCTGTTCTGCCCCGATGTTTTGCCGCAAGGTTTCCCGCTGCTGCTGGGCTTCGGCCACCGGCAGGCTGTCTAGCTGTGCCTGGGCTTGGCTCACAGATGATTCCAGCCGCACAAGCTCCGCTTCATCATTTTCGGTGTGGGATGCTAACGTTTCGATGCGGGTTTGCAGCCGGGCGGTCGCTTCCGCCTGCGCTTTTTGCTGCCGCTCGATGAACGTCTGCTGCTGCTTTTGCCGATCTGCATCCCGCTGCGCCTGGCTGACTCGCTGGCTGGCTTCGTTCAGCAATCTCCCTAGCCGCTGCTCTTCGCTGTTGCGTTCATCAACCGCTTCTTGCTTGGTTTGGATGACGGTTTGCTGTTCGGCAACGGCCGTTTCCAATGCCGCCACCTCATCTTTTTTGCTTTCTAGCTTTTGCTGTGCCTCACGCCACGCTTCTTCACGAGCCAGCAGGCTGTCTTGGGTTGATTGACCAACCAGCTCGATAAGGCCGCCCGCATGAGCCACCGTGCCGTCTGGGGCAACAGCGACGCAGCCTGCGGGTAGCGATTTGGCAATTGAGACGCCACTTTTTACATCATCTACCAGCAGCACCCGACCCAGCAAAAGTTGCACCAGCGGCGCAAATTGCTTATCGAAGCTCACCACAGATTCTGCCCAACCAATCGTGCCGCTTTCGTTAATTTCTGGTGGGGCGGCGGGCTGCAAGCTGTCGGCTACGGCTACCGCCAGCGCGGTTTCAGGGTCGCGCTCGGATAGTAGTTGCCACAGAGCCACTTCATCCGGCAGCAGCAGCGTGCCCAGTCGAGTTTGCAGCGCAGCTTCAATCGCTTGCTGGTGCTGCGCGGGAATGCTCAAAACGGTGGCTAAATTGCCCAAAATATTGATGTTGTCGGGAACGGCCGTTTCCTGGCGGCGCATCTGGTTCAGCATCTCGGTTTGGGCTTCCAGCCGAGCCAGCTCTTTTTGCTGGCGGCTCAGCTGCTGCTCCTGGTTGCGCAGGTCGCGGCGCAGATTTTTGAGTTCTTGAATCAGCTCCTGACGCTGTTTTTGCAGATCGTTGCGCTGTTGGCGTTGCTCTTCCACTTTTTGCTGAGCGGTGGTGAAAACGGCCGTGAGCTTCTCCACCGCGGCCTGCATTTTCACCAGTTCGCCCTCGTCGCCGCTGGGCTGATTGGCGGTTTGCTCCTGCAACTGCTCGCGCAGCTGGTTGAGCTGCCCTTGCAGTTGGGCCACCCGATTTTGCGTACTGCGCTGCGCCTGCGTCGCGTTTTGCAGCTCCGACTGCCATTTGTTAATCGTCGCCTGCTGCGTTTGGAAGTTGGCGTTGAACATTTGCAACTGCTCCCGCGCCTGGGTTAGGCTGGCCTGGGCAGCGGTTAGCTCCTCGGTGGCGGCGGCTAGTTCGCTGGCGGCGGCTTCCCGCTGCTGGCTAATGGGCGGCAGTTCGGCCTCCACTTCGGCCAGCCGGCGCTGCACCGACTCCCGCCGCTCCTGCATAATGGCCACCTGACGCCGGGCATTTTCTAGCTGGTCACGTAAATCGTCCCGCTCGTTTTGGGTGTCACTTACTTTTTGCTGCAGGCGGTGGATTTGGCGACGCAGATCGTCCGCATTTTCTTGCTGCACGCGCATTCTTTGGCGGCTCGTTTGCCACGTTTTTTCAGAGGAAACGGCCGTTTCCCGCGCCCGCCGAATTTCTTTTTTAGCCACCTCCCAGCGGTAGCCATACCAAATCCGCAGCAAGTTTTGCAGGTCTTGTGAAATTTGCTCGTAATTCTGGGCGCGGGTGGCCTGCCGCCGCAGCGAATTGAGACGGGGGCGAATTTCGGCCAAAATGTCGTGAACACGCTGGAGATTGCGCTGGGTTTCCTGTAAACGGCGCAGCGTTTCTGCACGGCGGGTTTTATAATGGTTAATGCCCGCTGCTTCTTCAAACAAGGCGCGTCGTTCATCTGCCCGTAGAGACAGAGCTTGGTCAACCAGCCCCTGCCCAATAATGGTGTAGGTGCGTTCAGCCAAACCGCTGGTGGCTAAGAGGTCAGTGATGTCTTTGAGGCGCACCTTTTGGCCATTAAGGATGTACTCGTTTTCGCCAGAGCGGTGGGCGCGACGGCCGATTTCCACTTCGCTGTAATCAATGGGCAGCCAACCATCGCTGTTGTCTAGCGTGAGGATGGCCTGGGCCATACCTGCCCGGGGGCGGCTCTGGCTGCCAGCGAAAATCATGTCGATGGTTTTCTTGCCCCGCAGCGTACTGTAGCTTTGCTCGCCCAACACCCAGCGCACGGCGTCGGCAATATTGCTTTTGCCACTGCCATTTGGCCCTACAATCGCCGTTATGCCTTCGTCGAAGACAAATTCGGTTTTGCTGGCAAATGTTTTGTATCCTTGCAGGACGAGTTTTTTGAGTCTCATAGGCTAAAAGATGGCCCGAATTTTGTGTGGATTGGGCGGCGCGCAGTATAGTGATATCTGGTAAACTATGCAAGTTGCATGGGAACGGCCGTTCACAAAGGCATCAACTGCAAAAAATGTTACAATAGTCCTGCCAAAGTGGTTTCCTTATCGGCCGTTACATCTTCTATAATAACAAGTGGGAAAAGCTCACTTTTCGCAAACTTTATTCATTAGCAACTTACACACACTCATTCTTGTAAGTTTCAATTAATCAGGTCTTTTTGTGTCGATTCGTCAAGAAATTGAGCAAGCCATTGTTACCTTGGAAGCTCAACGCGCCGCCTTAAATCAAGATGTGGCCAATATTGCTATCAGCACGCTGCGTTCCAAGCTGACCGCACTGGTCGAGCCGCTGCCCACTCCCCAGCAAGCTGAAGGAGCCGTACTCATTGCTGATATGTCTGGCTTCACTACCATGTCTGAGCAAATGGATGCAGAAGAGGTGCGAGACATGATCAACGCTGTGTGGCAAAAGCTGGATAGCGTGATTGACTCTTGGGGCGGGCGCGTGGATAAGCACGTGGGGGATGCCGTTATAGCCTTTTTTGGTTTGCCAATTCGTCGTGAAGATGATCGGGAGCGCGCCGTGCAGGCGGCACTCGACATGCAAATGGAGCTGGCTCTATTTAATGATGGCCCGCTGCGGCAAATTGCACATTCGCTGCCGCAAAATCAGGCATTACGGATGCGCATTGGCATTCATTTTGGAACTGTGCTGCTCGGCTCACTGGGCAGTAGCGGTGAATACACAATTTTAGGGGATACCGTGACGGTGGCACATCAACTGGAGCAGCAAGCTCCGGTAGATGGCGTGTTGGTTTCCCCCCAAGTGTATGAATCTATCCATCCCTTTTTTGAGGCACAGGCGCAATCTGGTTTAACGTTGAATGGCCAGCAAGAGAGCGGTCAAGCGTATGTGATTCTGCGGGAGAAGCCTTTGGCGTTTCGGCGGGGGGCGAGCGGCACCAGCTTTTTAGAGACGCGCATGGTGGGCCGATCAGAAGAGGTTGGCCGCTTGCAGGATGTGCTGCAAGGGACGATTGAGTCTGGCGAGGCGCAGGTGGTAACCATTGTGGGCAAAGCTGGGCTGGGGAAGACGCGACTCCTTTTTGAGTTTGAGCGTTTGCTGCGATTGTGGCCAGACCAGGTGGCGATTTACAAGGGGGGCGCAGAGCGGAGTGTGCAGCAACGGCCGTATGGCCTTATCCGCGATCTGTTCGTAAATCATTTTGAAATCCATCGTCGCAATAGCCCAACAGTCGCCCGTGAAAAGCTGGTGCGCGGTTTGCTGGCGGAGTTGAAAAATTCGGACACTCGTTCGCTCACCCAAGCACATTACATCGGGCAGCTACTGGGCTTCGATTTTTCAGACAGCCCGCTGCTAAAAGAGATTGTTGCCGACCCGCGTCTGCTGCGTGAATATGCGTTTGAGGATTTGGTGACCTATTTTACGGCCGTTTGCCAACAAAATGATGCCGTCGTGCTGTTTTTGGAAGATATTCATTGGGCAGATGAATGGTCGTTTGACCTGTTGGAATACCTGATCGCCGAGTGCCACCATTTGCCCTTGCTAATCATTTGTTTGGCACGACCGGAGCTGCTGGAGAAACGGCCGTCCTGGCGTATAGTAGAAGACCACGATCAACAAACGTATCATTATATTGATTTACAGTCTTTGTCGCTCATTGATAGTCGGCATTTGCTGTCGGAACTGATGCAGCATGTTGATCATGTGCCACTTCGCCTTAGTGATATGATTGTGAATGGAGCCGGGGGCAATCCGCACCACTTGGCCCAGCTAGTGAAAATGTTGATTCAGGCGGATGTGATTGATAGTTCTGGGAGCCGCTGGTATGTGCGCATGCCCAATCTGGCCGAACTGCCCCCGATGCTGACGCTGTCTCGCCTGATTGGCAACCAGCTAGAAAAAATGTCTAAGCCGATGCGGATGGTAGTGCAGCGTGCGGCCGTGATGGGGCCATTCTTTTGGGATATGGTGCTGCTTCAGCTTAGTGCTGAAGATGATGTGCCGTTGAGTTGGGATGGATTAACGGTCGTTTTAGGGAATCTGGTTGATTTGGGCTGGATTTACCGGCGCAAAAATTCCGCGTTTTCCAACACCCAGGAGTACGCTTTTAGCAACGACGATCTGCGAACTGCGGCTTATGAATCGCTGACGGTGCAGGAGCGGCAGGAGGCGCATGGGCGGGTAGCAGCCTGGTTTGTGACCCACGACAATAGCGAGGCGATGCAGCTTGCTAGCATGGTGGCTTACCATTTGGAACAGGCAGAAAAGTTTGCTCAGGGTGCAGTTTGGTACGGCCGTGCGGCAGAACAAGCGCGAGAGGAGCATGCTCCGGAAACGGCCGTTCTTTACTACTGCCTATCTCTCAATCTGCTGCCGGTTTCTAACGAAACAGTCGCCCAGCGAGTCTCTTACAACGAAGGGCTGGGTGAAATGCTTCGCTGGCTGGCGCAATTTGAAGACGCCACTGACGCCTATTCGGCAATGGCCAAAGCCGCTGAGTCGGTACAGGATGTAGAGGCTGTGGTGCGTGCCCATCTGGGTCTCTTTTTGTGCCATTTTTTGCAGGATGATTTAACGCAGGCGTTGGACGCAGCGCAGCAGGCCGATCGCACAGCAACAGCCGCAAAATTGCCAGATTTGCAGTTGATTACCCAGGTGGCCGTCGGCTGGGTGCTGGTCCTGATTGGGGATCGATATACGGCCGTTCAAATTGGCAAAACGTTGTACAATAACCTTAAGGAAGAAGCCGCTACGCTGCCCAGAGCATACATGCAGGCGTTGCTGGGGCACATTGCCCGCGAGTCTGGCCATTTTGAGCGGGCCATGAACACCACGGAGACGGCTCGACAACGCTTCCGAGAGATGGATGATCGCATTTGGGAGGCGTTGATGCTGGCGCAGCTAGGGCATATTGCCCGCGACCAGCGAGATTGGGAAACGGCCGTTAACAATTACAAAAGCTGCCTGCACTCTGCCCGCGATTTGGGAGATGTGTATGGAACGGTGCTGGCATTGCGTCATCTGGGCATGATTGCCATGTACCAGCGGCAGTATGAAACAAGTGAAGGGTATTTGCAGCAAGCCCTCGTCCAGGCAGACAAAAGCGACAACGAGGTGCTGCGCATGCAGATCTCTTGCTGTTTGGGGCAACTGCACCTGATGCAAGCCGTTGCGAATCCGCAGTCTGCAATGGATTTGGCGGGAAAAGAGACTCATTTGCAGCTAGCGTATGATTGGTGGGAACAAACGCTGCGTCGTGCCCGCATGTTGGAACGGCCGTTGGCCATCAGTATGGCTGTGGCTGGTTTGGCCCAACTCTTTCTGGAAGATCATTTACTTGATGAAGCCTTGGCACAGGCGCAGACGGCCGTTGAAATGGCGTTGTCGGTGCGTAAGCAGCAATATGGCCGAGAAGCAAAGCGGGTAACGGCCGTGGTCTGGCGTGTGTTGGGTATGGTCTTGGCCAAAGAACCAACCAAAAACCGCCAAACGACCATCCAACAGCGCACCGTGGATGCTGCTGAATGTTTTCATCGGAGCCATCAGCTTCTGGCAGATATGGGGTCGGCGACCGCAGATGAACTGTTGCACACCTTAAATAGCTGGGCAAAATATGAGCATCTTCGGGGAAAGAGCGACCAGGCCTATGCTTTAGCTGAGGAGGCAGCAAAAATTGCTCAGCAATATCAACTGTCAGACATATTAGAAAAAATATAAACCTGCGTACTGCGAAGCACAGATTAGCAAAAAACAGCATAAAGAATTGCGCCATTTGTGCTTAGCAACTTGAAAATGATGTAGGTTTTGTAAAGTGTAAGAATTGTACAAACCGTGTTAATTGAGCTGTATTGATGACCGAGCAGGAACAGTTACACCAAGCCATTCACTCGCTAGATGAGAAACGCACCCTCCTGGGGGATGCTGTTGTAAACACCACCATTGCCGCCCTGCAAGAAAAGCTCACCGCAATTGATGCCCTCTCTCAAAACCACGTTGACGCTAAAACTGCCCAGCGCAAACAAGTAAGCATTCTATTCGCAACCATTACCGGTATTACGAACGTTGCCGATGCTTTGCCAGATACCAATATGCTGGATGTTATGAATGGTCTTTGGCGACGCTTAGATCAGGCCATCACTTTTCAGGATGGCACCATCGACAAGCACATGGGTGAGGCGGTGATGGGTTTGTTTGGCGTACCGGTTGCTCATGAAGATGATGCTGAACGTGCCATTCGGGCAGCCCTGCAAATGCGGGCTGCGCTTAGCGACTTTATTTTAGAGCAGTCAAGCAGTAAAACACCTGTTTCTGAGAAGGAGATGGCTCATTTACGCCAGCTGCAAATTCGCATAGGCATCAATACGGGGCCAGTTATGTTGGGCCGTGTCGGCAGCAGCGAGGAGTACACGGTCATTGGTGATGCGGTCAATGTGGCCAGCCGTCTGGAAAAATCGGCTCCGCCAGGCGGCATTCTCATCTCTCATGATACGTACATGCTGGTTCATGATCGCTTCAATGTTGAACCTCTAGGATTGGTGACGATTCGCGGCCGTTCAGAACCAATCCAGGTTTATCTGGTATTGGGGCTTAAACCGCGCCTGTTTTATGCTTCTGGCCGTGGCGTTGAAGGTGTGGAAACCCGCATGGTGGGGCGGGATGCAGAACTAACTCAACTAAAAGAAACACTGCAACATGCGGTTGAGAAGCGTATGGGGCAGGCGTTGATTATCACAGGTGATGCGGGTGTGGGGAAATCCCGACTCATTCATGAGTTTAGTAATTGGGTGCGGGCATTGCCGTATGATGTACCAGTGTTCAAGGGGCGTACCTATCAGCAGATTAGCCAGTTACCATATAGCCTCATTCGCGACATGCTGGCGACTCATTTTGAGATTCAAGACAATGACCCGCCGTCGGTGGCAGAAGAGAAGCTGGTGCAGGGGATGGGCAAGTTCATGGGGCAGGAAAATGATGAGCTTCGCACCCGCGCCAACATCATTGGCCAACTCATTGGGCTGGATTTGTCAATTAAGGTGCAGTCGTTGGGGCAGACGGGGGAAGCACCGCAGTTGCGCCAGGCGGCTTATGAATATTTGGCTCAGTTTTTTGAGGTTATTGCGGCGCATAATTCGGCCGTTTTGCTCTTTTTGGAGGATTTGCATTGGGCCGATGAGGCATCGCTGGACTTGATGCAACATCTGGCTGATAGCTGCCAGAAGGTACCGCTATTGATGATTGGGGTGGCACGGCCGTTTGATGGGCCAGCTGGCTTAAGACGAGAACGGCCGTTGCCCGGCACGCATATTCACCTTGATTCACTCTCCCCAGAAGAAAGCCACCAACTGGTACTAGAAATCTTGCAGAAGCTGCCAGAAATTCCAGCCGACTTGTCGGATTTGCTGTTGGAAAGAGCAGAAGGCAACCCGTTCTATGTCGAAGAACTCATCAAGGTATTGATAGAAGATGGGGTGATTATTGCCGGCGAGGAGCAATGGCAGCTGCGGCGCAACCAGCTTACCGAGGTGCGCGTGCCGCTCAACATCACCTCTGTGTTGCAGGGCCGACTGGATCGCCTGACCCATATGGAACGGGTGACGTTGCAGCGGGCGGCTGTGGTGGGGCGTGTGTTTTGGGATACGGCCGTTACCCAAATGAATGCCGCAGCCGAAGACCCACTAGATGCCAACCAGACGCGCACGGCCTTGCAAGCGTTAGAAAAACGGGAAATGATATTCCGGCGGCAATCCTCCGGGTTTGCTGGAACCCAGGCATATTTGTTTAAGCATGCGATTTTGCATCAGGTTACCTATGAATCGGTACTGCTGCGGGCACGTCCTAAATACCATAAGCAGGTTGCCGACTGGCTGGCCCAGCAAAGCGGAGAGCGTATTTCTGAATATGCTGGCACCATTGCCGAGCATTATGAACATGCCGAAGAAAAGTCGATGGCGGCCGAACTGTACGAAATGGCTGCCCAGCGTGCCCAAGACATCTTCAACTTGCATTTAGCCACTGACTTTTTCTGTCGCTCCCTCTCATTGCTTACAGAGATGTCTCATTACGCCCTGTGGCAGCTGCGCTTGCAGGATGATTTGGGCCAACTGTTGCTAAGGCAGGCGCGTTTGGTCGAAGCTGCTCAAACGTACATGACCATGCGCTTCACGGCCGAAGAGGATGGGGATTTGCTGCTTCAGGCCCGCGCCTGGAATGGATTAGCGGGGATTCAGAAATATCAGGCAGATTTTGTGTCGATGTTAGAAAGTGCGCTCCAGGCGGAGCGCGTAGCCTGGTTGGTGAATGCAGAGTCTGCCTGGGTAGAAGCGTTGCTGCTTAAAAGTGAGGCACTGTTGCAGCAGCGGGATGTAGAAATGGCGATCCTGGCGACCCAAAAGGCGTTGGAAACAAGCCAGCAGCTAGATGAGCCAGAGCTGCTCACCCGCAGTTTAACGCAAGCATGTGAAGAGCACATAAAAATCGGCCGTTACCGTCCAGTTGAGCAATATTTAGCGCAACTAAAAGGCCAATCTGCCTTGCTAGAACGGTTGGGTAATCAGCCTGCATTGGCATTGGCGAACCGAGCTATTGGTGAGGTAAACAATCGGCTGGGCCGATTTGATAAGGCGGTACATTGGCTCCTGGCTTCGATGAAGGTGTATCGGGAGTTGGAAGACCAATTGGCAATTGGCCAAATGTTGAATTTATTGGGGGAGACGTCTCGGCTGCGGGGGCAATCTAACCAGGCAATTCCGTTCTACCGCAAAGCGTTGACCATTGCCAACGGTTTGGGCGATCAGCTAGAAATCATGAAGGTGCGAACCAATTTGGCGGCTGCGCTCGTTGATTTAGAAAGCTACGAGGCAGCGGAACGGGCAATACGTGGCGTCACGCACTTTTTGGAAGATTTTGGCAAGATGGCTGGCTGGTATGAAAGCTCGCGCGTGTATGTTTATCAGGCGTTGACATATTTAGGCAAGGGGCAATTGGATGATGCGCTCCGGTTTGCGAATCGCGCCCACCGCAAGGCGGCCATTCAGGAAAGTGACTCTGGATTGGGGTTTGCCTGGTACGGTCTGGCTCAGGTGTTGGCGAAAGGGGGTAGGGCGGTACGGCCGTTACAAATCGACAACACCACGTATACGGCTTCCGACTGCTTTGCCGAAAGTTTCCGTCTCTTTTCTACCGTCAATGGGGGTGGGGTAGCCTCTGCCAGAGATCAGGCACGGACGCTGTGGGCGTGGGCTGCGCATGAAGCCGCCATTGGCAATGAAAGCCAAAGCCAGCGGCTAAGCCAGCGCGCCGAGGAATTAGCTAAAGCACAAGGCATTCAGCTGCCAAACTGGTAGATATTCCCAAGTAAACCACAAAACTGTACTTTTTTACGAAACCCTGCATAAAAATCCCTTCAAATAGGCTGATTCAGGAAAGGTGAGCAGCACTGGATGGTCTGGCCCTTGTGAAAGGGTTTGAATGATTTGAACCTGTCGGTTGGCATCTACCGCCGCACCAAATAACACTTTTTGGAACAGCTCCGCACTGATGAGGCCTGAGCAGGAGAAAGTTGCCAGCAGGCCGCCCGGCGTTAGCAGTTGTAATGCCAGCCAGTTCAAATCTTTGTAGCCGCGACAGGCATAGGGTACGTCCCGCTGGCTGTGGGCAAATTTGGGTGGGTCCAGCACGATCAGGTCGAAGCGTTGATTGTTGTCGCGGTAGTGGCGCAGAATGTCGAAGGCGTCGCCAGCCAGATATTCGTCCTGCGGCCGTTTCCAACCGTTGCGTTCTACATTTTGTTCCGCAAGTTCTAGGGCGTTGTATGAGCTGTCTACGTGCGTTACCTGCTGTGCGCCGTTGGCAATGGCGTAAAGGCCAAAGCCGCCCGTATAGGCAAACACGTTGAGGACGTTTTTGTTAGCGACGTGTTGGGGTTGGCAAACGGCCGTTCGGTTCTCCCGCTGATCCAAATAAAAGCCGCTTTTATGCCCACCTAGCAGATTGACGCCAAACAAGATGCCATTCTCCTGAATGACAAGGGTGTCTGGTGGTGGTTCGCCGGAGGCAACGCGGCGGATGGTGGGCAGCCCTTCTTTGGCACGCACATCAGCATCCGACCGCTCCACAATGCCTTTTGGCTGCCAAATTTGGTTGATCGCAGTTAAAATTGTCTTCTTTTGGGCTTCAATGCCTGCGGTGAGTGACTGCATCACCAAAAACTCACCATATTTGTCTACGATGAGGCCCGGCAGCCCATCCGCTTCGGCATTAACGAGGCGGTAGGCGGTGGTAGCGGGTTCCAGTTGCAGTTGTTGGCGGTGTTTGTGTGCTTGTTGCAGACGGCCGTTCCAAAATGCCGCATCAATTTGTTCATCTACATCCCAACTAAGCAAGCGCACCCGAATTTGTGAGTGGGGATTGAAGGTGCCGGTCGCCAGGAAACGGCCGTTGCTATCCAAAACCTGCACCAAATCCCCAGATTGTGGCTTGCCTTCTACTCGGCCAATCGCCCCAGAGAACAGCCACGGGTGCCGGTTCAGCACCGATTTTTCCCTGCCACGCTTCAAAGTAAGCTGCCCTGTGATTCTCTGCATCAATATTCCCAAAACCTGTAGCAAAGATTCGCAGATTGAAGCGTTTATTTCATTCAATCTGCGGAATCTTTGATTTTTATTTGCTTTTCAGCCTAAACTTGACGGTGTTGGCTTTCGCTATTGGGGGCTTCAGTGAGCAGTTCCAGCGCGTGGGGCAGAATCGGCAGCAGTACATCCATATTTTCGCGCACAGCTTTGGGATTGCCTGGCATGTTGATAATAAGCGTTCGCCCCCGAATGCCTGCTACTGCCCGCGAGAGCATCGCATGGCGTGTGATTTTCAAACTCTCAGCTCGCAGGGCTTCGGCAATGCCCGGCGTTTCCCGTTCAAGAACCGCTTTGGTGGCTTCCGGCGTTACGTCGCGGGGAGCAAAGCCCGTGCCGCCACTGGTGAGAATCAGATTAACTCCCGCATCACACCAATCAATGAGCGTGTTGATGATGGCTTCCATTTCATCTGGCACGATGGCCCGTTGGCTCACCTGCCACGGTGTATAGTTTTGCACAATGTCCGCCAGAATGGGGCCACTGCGATCCTCATATTCGCCACGTGCCCCTCGATCTGAAACCGTGAGTATGCCAACCTGCATGGATTACTGCGCCTTTTCAATGAGAGATAGCCAATTTTCGTTGAGGCCACTGTCGGTAACGCCATAAAAATAATGGATTGTATCGCCTTCTCTCATGGCCAAATCATACCAAACGTTATCGTTCTTTTTGCGCACATGCAGCACGGCGATGTTCCCTTGCCACGCAATTTCTGCGGCTTTAGGTGCGCCATTTTCTTCTACTTTGGTGATGGCGTAATGCCATAGCTTGCGTGCCGATGAGCGCGTGACGTTCTTGATGAGGTTGCCGTTACGTAGATCACGCACGGTGTGGTAGTAAGTTCCCTTGCGTTTTTCACTCTTCACAATTTCTACGCCGGTTCGCGGTGTCTCAACCACTTTTGAGGGGGCGTCGGTGATTTTTGGCGCAAGCTGGCCGATGGGTGGCAATGGCGGCAAGGCTGCTTCGGCTTGAGATGTTTCGTGGCCCGTATGGACCAGGCGCACGATTTCGTCACGCACGGCCAAACTGGTCTCGGTGTCATCCCGAATGTAAAAGAGGTTGTCCTCTATCGCATACGGTTTATCTTGTCCAGGTAGCACGGTGATGCGGACAATCTGCTTGCCTTGCGAGGGCAAGTTGTCGATGTGGACGTTTGGTTCTGGCGTGAGCTTGTTGCTGACGGCCGTTTGTAGCCGTTCGATAGCCCCGTTATGGTCTCGCACGCCCACGGGTTTTTCTTTAGGATTAGCAGAAACACCAATGTAAATGGTGCCGCCGTTGCCATTAGACATGGCGCAGACGTCGCGTAGAACCCTGTTTTGGTGCCCACCGCGCTGGGCCATGGAAGCGTGGAACGATTGGACAATTGATTCTCCCTCTTCCCGTGCTAACTGCACAAAGTCGATGGGATTGGCTGGGCCGCGATACGGCCGTGTCAAAGATAAATCACTCCCTTTTAGTACCTCGGCCAGGGCCTCAAAAGAGACTTCACGCAGCAAAATCTCGGTAACACGGTCGCCAACGCCCAACGATTTGGAGTTGGGGGATTCGCGCAGCAGCCGGTGGGCATCTGAGCCTTGGATACAGCGCATGGCGCGGGGATATTCTGGCTTGGAGCCATCAAAAAAGCGACGGGTAGTATAGCGACCTCGCTTTTCCAGGTCAGTTACTTCCAAAACGTGCAGGTTAGGGTCTTGCGTGTAGGCAATGCGCGTTTGCCCACCAAAATCGAGGCCGCGCATGGCCACGCCATTGCTGGAGTTTGCATGGGCAGCAATTACAATGCCGCCTGCCTCATTGATGACGCGATAGGCGGTGAGCACATCAGCGGTGGCACCTACAGTGGCACTGCCCTGACTTAGCGACTCCAGCGGAACGCGTAAGGTCAGCAGCAAATGTTCCAAAAAACTGATGGGTGTATCCTGAGGGAAGATGCCTAGAATGTGGAAGCCGAAGGTAGCCGTAAATTCAAAGCCAGGGAGGACCAGGATTTTTTCTAGCAGACGTCGGTATTCATCCAGTCGCCGTTGTTCTTCAAGGTCTAGCCGCCCTAGCTCTTCCAGCCAGAGTAGCTGCTCCACTTCTTTGCGCATGGCAGCAAAGCCCGCCACGGTGTTGTGGTCTGTAAAGGCGATGATGTCCAGACCGCGAATTTCGGCCTGGCGCAGAATATCTAGATAGCTGGCGTTACTTTCTTGGTAATCGCTGGAACCGGGGGTATGCAGGTGCAAATCCATGCGACGCCATTGGCGGGAGCTGGATGATCCACCCGATTTGCCGCGCGGTTTGCGGCGGCGTGAGCGACTATTGCTCATTGTTTCCCCCTTTTGCCAATATTTCGGTGATGGCCTCTGAGAGAGTGTTGGGTGGATAGGGTTTGAGCAAAAACAGATTGGCACCAGCCTCGATGGAATCATCTTCACGCCGGTAGTCGCCTGAGGTGACGATAACGGCCGTATCCTCAGGCGCATTTGTCTGTCCAGCACGAACCGCACGGAGTAAATCCAAGCCACTTTTGCCGCGTGCCAAATGGCAATCAATCACAAACGCTTTGGTTTCTAATGAAGTAATCGCTTCTGCCTGCTCCTGGTCGGCACAGGCATCAACAATGAAACCTTCCAGCTCCAACAGCATTTTAATTAAACTTGAGTTGGTATGGTCGTCGTCTACAACGATTATTTTTGTCATAACATTCTTCGGGGGCTACACACCCAAAGGAGACTTTATTTGCCGTCGCCCAACGAGGCAATGCCGCGAATGACACCAATAATAGCAATGCCAGTGCTTAGCAAGTCTCGAGTAGAGATTTCAGGCGGGCCTCCCTTGCTGCTTTCAGCAGAGCGAGCCAGCAGATATGCAGTGCCAGCACCCAGCAAGGCCCCACCAATGGCACCAACGAGTAAAAGATTTGTTTTCCAGTTTGGGTTTAGATTTTCTTGATTCATGAAGTTTGCTACTCCGCGAGTGAACGATTTTTTTCGGTTTTGTTAATACAAATGGATTGTGAAACGAGACATCGCTACTGGTTTGGAGATCGATCCATCAAACGGGCCAGACGTGTGTTGATGTACATTATTGTCTCGTTAAATCGGATGACAGGATTGGCCAGCTTAGGAATTTGCTTATCAACTTGCCCGTAAACACCACTGAGTCGTTGATCCAGTTTCCACAAAAGTAGCCGGAGACGGCCGTATGTGTTTCTTAATGTTTCGCCTTCTTCCTTGCGGGATTGTCGCCAGTAGATTGCCCCACCAATAATTCCGGCCAGCAGCAGCCCAAAAATGAGGAGGACAGGCAACATGAAAAAAATTAAAATGATGTCCGCCACGCCAGAAAGAAACAGGCGTGTATCTTCAAACGGCGGCCAAATTGCCACGATGAGCAGATAGATAAACAGGCCAATGGCCGCTACCGTGAGTAATCCCACCGGCAAATAAATTGCCAACCGGTTGAATCGTTTTAACTCTTCGGCTCGTTGCAGTTGAACGGCCGTTGGCTCAAACGTGTCAGCAGGGGGAGGTGGTTGCCAGCTATTGGGTGGGCCAACTTCAGAATAATATGATTGCGATTCATTAGAAAGCGAATTCATTTTTCTCGATTATATCAGTGCAGGAGCTTCAACTTTTGCCGATTGTATATTCCAAAATTAAAGCAGTATGCCAACGTTCAAAACTAGCTGCATTGTAACACATCTGCGATTTTTTTGACATTTTATGTGAAATGAGAACAGACACCAATAATGAAAAATTCCCTATACTGCGGTATAGGGAACCGATAAATCGTTTTGAGCAAAAAAGATTGGATAAAAAGTTTACGATGCACAAAATTGGTTTGGTGACCTATCCCCACAAATAAGTGCTTAGGGAGAGTTAGCAGCAACAATCTCATGGCTGTGGCTCAATTCAGCCACTCCACGAATTGTTGCGGCTACCGAACAATATTTCTCCTCAGAAAGCACAATGGCTCGCTCAACTTTTTGGGGGTCTAAGTCAACGCCTTCTACTGTGTAATGCAAATGGATGTTTGTGAATTGATAAGGTGGTTCAGATGCTTGTTGCCCGTCTACACTGATATACAGATTGGTCAAATCCTGACGTTGGCGACCCAAGATCATCACAACATCGTACGCAGAACAGGAGGCCAGGCTTAATAGCAGCAAGTCGGACGGTTTTATGGCTTTCCACTCTTGCCAGGAATCATTGTCGTTATTTGGCCATGAGCCAGACATTACCACATGGCCGAATGAATCCCGGCCAATAAACATTTGGCTACCTTGACCTGTCCATTTTAGGGCAACGTTACTCATGGTGTGCACCTGCTTTCCTCAATGGGTAATGGGGCATCACTAATGGGGTCATAACATTGGCAGAAGTTTGTGTTCTGGTTACGGCCGTCTCCCTCCCATAAAAAGTAGCGAATAGAAGTTTGACTGCAATTCTCCGCCCCGCGCGCGTCCCGAACCCACTCAATGCCAATGCCGCTAGATGCTTCTTCCTGAACCATAAAAAAGCGCATATGGCTGCGAGGATCATCCCTAAATTGAAGCTCTCCCCGCGTTGCCAGAAAAAAGGCAAACGTGGGGAAAGCCATAATAAACAGCCAAAAAACGATTAGGATGGCATAGCCCAGCCGTTTAAACCAGCGGTTCATTCTCTACTCATCGCTTACGCTGGCGTGGCTTCGCTCGCCAAAATCGCCTTCACATACAGTTCAGTTGTGTACTCTTTAATCATACGGCGAGTACCAAACATTGGCGCATTAGAACGAATACTCTCGCGCATGATTTCTACCCAACCACGGGGAATACCATCGCGGTCGCGATCGTAATAGAGCGGTACAATTTCATCTTCGAGGAGTTGGTAAATAGAGTTAGCGTCATATTCATCCTGGGCGTCTTGGTTATCAAACTCACGTTCGTCCCCAATGGCCCAACCATTGGCACCGTTATACCCTTCTACCCACCAGCCATCTAGGATGCTCAAGTTTGGAATGCCGTTAATGGCAGCCTTCATGCCGCTGGTGCCGCTGGCTTCACGGGGACGACGCGGGTTGTTTAGCCACACATCAACTCCCTGCGTTAAGTAACGCGCCATGTGCATATTGTAATCCTCAACAAAAGCAATACGGCCGCCTAGCTGGTTGTGCTTGGCTAAGTTATAAATATGTTGGATAAGCGATTTGCCCGGTTCGTCTGCCGGGTGTGCTTTACCGGCAAACACAATCTGTACCGGGCGGTGAATATCTAACAAGATGCGCTGGAGACGTTCCAGATCGCGGAAGATAAGTGTCGCTCGCTTGTAAGTAGCAAAGCGGCGAGCGAAGCCAATCGTTAATGCCTCTGGGTCTAGTAGCGTGCCGCTAGTTAACACCTGTGTCGGATCGTTACTGCCATTTACCCAGCGGCTGCGTACACGCTCACGCAGGAAGCCCATTAGCTTGCGCTTTAAGGCCAAATGAACGAGCCAGAGTTCCTCATCAGGTGCTTCTGCTAGACGCAACCAAATCTTAGAGTTGTCATGCTCTTTAAGCCAGCCGGGACCTATATATTTGTCGAAGATGTTGTGTATTTCGCCGGCAATCCAGGTAGGTACATGAACACCGTTTGTAATAGATGAGATGGGAACATCATCTGCTGAATTGCTTGGCCACACTTCTTGCCACATTTCACGTGAGACTTCTCCATGCAGCTTGCTAACACCGTTAGATAAACCTGAAAGTCGGAGTGCCAACACGGTCATGTTAAATGCCATGCCCCACTCTTCTTCGTGCCCACCTAAACCCAGAAAATGTTCACGGGAGATGCCTAATTCATCCCAATAGCCATTGAAATATTGTTCTACTAAATGGAAACTGAAAGCATCGTGGCCGGCAGGCACCGGCGTGTGGGTTGTAAAAACAGATCGTTTGCTAATGATGCTTGAGGCCTCTTCAAAATTCTTGCCTTGGGCTACCAACTCGCGGATACATTCCAAAATGAGAAAGGCGGAATGCCCCTCGTTCATATGCCATATGGACGGGTTGATGCCCAACACGCGCAAAGCCCGTACGCCGCCAATGCCCAGCATGATTTCCTGGCGAATACGCGTTTCGGAGTCTCCAGAGTAGAGTCGGGCCGATAGCTCCCGATCCCACGGTTCATTTTCATCCACATCGGTGTCCAGCAGGAACAGTGGATTGCGACCAACGCGCACGTGCCAAATTCTGGCATGAACTGGGCGACCCGCCAGGTTAACCGAGATACGTATTTCATGCCCGTTACCATCTAATACAGGCAGAACAGGGGCTTGGCTGATGTCTAGCTGTTGGTAAACTGCTTCTTGCCAACCGTGAGATGGCAATCTTTGGCGGAAGTACCCTTGGGGATACATAAACCCTACGCCGACAAAAGGCAAGCCTAGATCGCTGGCTTCTTTGGCATGGTCCCCAGACAAAATGCCCAAGCCACCAGAATAAATTGGCAAAGAGTTATGCAACCCAAATTCAAAAGAAAAATAAGCGATGGTCTTATCGCCCAAATCGGGATATGTTTCGTGGAACCATGTGCCATTGTTGTTCATGGTTTCATCGAAGAGCATCATTACTTTGTTGTATTGTCTGATAAAGGTGGAGTCTTGGGCGGCCTGGTGCAGTTTGGCGGGGCTAATTTCCTGGAGCATTTGTACTGGATTATGGAGCGTTTTGCGCCATAGGGGATAATCAAGGCGGCGGAAAAGTCCTCTTGCTTCGGGTGTCCAGCTCCACCACAGATTGTAAGCCAGCTCCGCAATACGGCCGATTTTTTCAGGAACTTTGTCATTTAAGTGCATCATGTTTGCTTTCCTTTTACTTACGTAAATGGCTGTTGTTTCCCAGTTTGGGATATGATGTTGTGAAAATCTCTAGAATTTTCTGTCATCTACGAAATGAATAGATTTCTAGCTGCGCTTCAAGATGTTTGAGATGTCGTGAATGGTATTGGTTGATGCATCAACTAGTTGGCGAGGATTATAACACGCATGGGGCGTTTTGGCGCAACAAATTGTGCTTATTTTTAACTTGTTTGTTCTTGCTGGTTGAAGACACCGGTTTGGGGTAACGGCCGTTTCGCACGTTTAATGGCTAGTGCGGCAATCTGGGACACAAGCCACAGAAATTGTTCTTCGTTCATCAGAGCTAGATCGATGTCAGGCGTAGGGTAAGTGCCGTTGATAACGTAGGCGACCTCATCTTTGATGACAAATTCCACCATATTGATGTCGTATTGGTACGCTTGGGTAATCCGCAGGGCATCAGTGGCTAGCTGCTTGCCGAGTTCGCTGTCATTGTCGAGAGTCATTTGCTGGTAACGGCCGTTTTTCACCGAATAGTTCAGCGATAGCACGTTTTCTTGCCCGATGACAAAGCTGTGCACATGCTGATCTGACTCGATAATTTGCTGTAATATTTTGGTGCGTGAGCCACTTTCATCATACTGCTGAATGAGTTCATCTACATTATGAACTCGAGCAACGCCTCGCCGCCCTCTGGCCTGGTTATCCTTAAAGATTGCTGGCACGCCCACAAAATCAATGATTGCTTGCCAATCCATCGGATATTCTAGATTGCGGAACGTATTGGGCGTGGCATCTCGTTCTACTTGCTTGTTGGGGAGAACCACGGTGCGTGGACTTTTTAATCCCAATTTATTTACGAGAGCCGTGCCTGAAAATTTGCTGTCGGCTGAGAGGGTGTAAGGGTTGTTGATGATGTAGGTTCTCTGAATGGCGGCATATTTGAGGAAGGCCCGATAGTATGGAATTTCGTGGGAGATGCGGTCGATGATGACATCGTAATCACATGTTTCGCCCATAAAAGTGCCGCCGAGCTTTACCAATTTGGCGGTGACGTTCTCATCGCTGTCGTTGACCATCTGCATAAATGCTTCCGGCCATTCCCATTCTTGCCCAATGATGAGACCGATTTTTTTAGCGCGTTCACTCATTTATTTTCTCCCAAATGGTTGTCTATTTGCTGTGGGGAAGACAATACCCCAAACAGTGCTTTGTGCCAAGCGGCGTTTTACTGGTTTTCTTTGGCCAATTGTCACTTGTTTTGGCAAAGATTTAACATAACCTGATCGTAGATGGGACTCATGCGTTGCCAAGAGAATTTGGAAACGGCCGTTGCCAATGCTCCCGCCATATTTTGCACCTCGTCACGATGGGTTAACGCCCACGTCAATTTAGCAATCAACGCCTCTTGGGTGTCGTACAAACAAGCGTCGTGAAACTCTCTTGGCAATAGCTCTGGGTAGCTCAAACGATTGGGCAGCAGGGGAAACGTTTGGCAATGAATTGCTTCCAGAATGCTGATGCCAAAAAATTCATGGTGGGCCGTAGATATGGTGAGGTCAGCTTGCCAAAGCAGCTTGCGGTACGTGGCAAAATCGGCGTGGCCCACGTGCACAATTCGGCTATCGAGTTTTTCGATGGCCTCTTTGAAGACGGACGGCCGTTTGCCATATTGCTGCCCACACAAAGCAAGCTCAAATGGATGGCCTGCTTCTGCCACGGTGTACAAAGCCGCAAAAAAGGCCTCAGGGTTTTTGTCGTATTCCCAACGCTGGTTCCACAAAATAAGCGGCACCCTGTTTTGGGTTGGCTCAACGCTGCTGTTGGCCAATGGGCCAAACTGTACCCCCACAGGCAGCAATTCGCTTTTTTGGCTCAATATGTCGATAGCGTTCAGCTCGTTGTATTCAGGAAAATGCTTTAAGAATTTGGGTAGTGCGGCAAAAAAGCTCTCTAGGTGGTAATTGGAGTTGAAAAATACGCGGTCGGCGGCCAACATTGAGGCAACATTAATGAAGGCATAATGATGATCCCGCTCGCCTAGCTGGCGGCGCATGGGGCCAGTACGGCCGTCTTGTGGTAAGGGGTAAGTGAGCTGATTTTCATGCATGTAAACGGCCGTTGGCACATGGGCTGTCTGTTTACGAGACAATGCCAGGAACGTGGTCAAGTCCAGCATGTCGGTGGCTAGAATCACATCTGGCTGGCTCTTTTGTGCCAAAAAACGACGCGCCAGCGTAATGGCTCCGCCGTGCATGCGCCACTTCCAAAATCGGTCTGGCAGCGTGTGCAGGGTGATGTTGTGCCGACTACTGTGCTGCCAACCTTCGGCCCACGCTTTGTGACTGCCGCCATGATAAGGGGAAATCAGATCGATACGTACCATAATTTTTGACAACTTTCCGTGCCAAAGATACACTAATTGTGAAAAATGTCATCAATTAACTCGCCCCAAGAATGACATTGTAATATACTTGAAATTGGCAAAATAAAGACAGAAGTTGGGAAAAACAAACACCAATTTTGTTTTTTATTTAAAACGAAAAATTTCCCTGTAAGTGGAGAACGAAAAGTAGCTTTAAAGCAAGTTGGCAAAGAACTTTCGCTCTCCTTAAAGTAAATCACGATTCACGCATGTGTTTTTAAAGAACCTTCCGTGATTTACTTAAACGGCCGTTGCAAAACCAAATTTGCGGCCAGGGATGATCAAAATCTCCAGACAGGTAACCACTTGGTGAGTCAACAACCGCACCAACTGTATTGGGAGTCTACTTATGCCATTACCGTGGCATTAATGACCCACTACCCGGCGCGCAACCCTGAAGACGTTGGTCTGCAAGAGCTGGCAAAGCTCGTAGAATCGCTTCCCGGTTTTGACGACGATCCAAGCATGGTAACCGAACGCATTTTGCTAGATATTCAAACCGTCTGGTATGAGGAGGCAACCAATCTATGACTGCTGAAAATCCAGCCGCTGGTTCACCCGACATTGTTGTTCCCGATGAACTGAGTAACAACGTCGTCATTACCAACATTGCCAAATTGCTGGACCCTGTTTACAACTGGGGCCGCCGAAACTCCGTGTGGCCAATGGTCTTTGGCCTGGCTTGTTGTGCGATTGAGATGATCTGCACGGCAGCAAGCCGCTACGACTTAGCTCGGTTTGGTATGGAAGTGTTCCGCGCTACGCCGCGCCAATCTGATCTTATGATTGTCTCCGGCACGGTGACAAAGAAAATGGTGCCGACCATCGTTCGCTTGTACAATCAGATGCCAGAACCGCGCTATGTACTCAGCATGGGGGCTTGCGCCTCCGGTGGTGGCCCTTTCAAAGAAGGGTACAATGTTGTAGATGGCATTGATAAATTCATTCCGGTGGATGTGTACGTGCCCGGTTGTCCACCTACCCCCCAAGCACTCATCAATGGGTTGATTGCCCTCCAAGAGAAAATTGATCAACAGTCGATTGCCACGGTGCCCTGGTACCGTAAAGATGATCCCACGACAGAATTAGTGCCAGTGCCGGTGCTAGGCCCTGACCTGGTTGATTTGCGCCAACTAGACATTATCAAGGCAGAGGCCACCAAGGCAAACGAAGCAGCGGCAGTTGAAGCTGCTGAAGCAGAAGCCGAACCGGCTGCATAATCTACAGCATAAACAATTTAGAAGGATTTCCCATGAGTGAAATGATTCTCGATGACCAACCACAAGATGACGGAACGGCCGTAGACCAAAATCCGGTAGAACGGGCCGCTGCTCTGTTGAAAGAACGCTTCCCTGATGCCGTTACCGATGATACCCGCGATGGTTACAGTGGCCTCATGGTTTCTGCCGACAAATTGGTAGAGGTTGCCACAGCTTTGCGCGACGACATTGGCTTTGATTATCTAAGCAGTGTTACAGGTGTTGACCAAATTAACGACAACAAATTGGAAGTTGTCTACCACACCTATAGCATCGACCAGGGCGGCAGCGGCCTGGTTTTGCACGTGCAGGTAGACCGGGATGAGCCTGTTGTGCCTTCTCTGACCCCGATTTGGCCTGGTGCAGATTTTCAGGAGCGTGAGGCTTGGGATTTGTTGGGCATTCGTTTTGAAGGTCACCATGACTTGCGCCGAATCCTCACCTGGGATGGCTTCGATGGTCATCCGCTGCGTAAAGATTGGAAAGAGGTGTTCTTTGAAGAAGAACATAAGCCCTTTGGCAGCCGTTGGCCCGCTGGTGAAGTGTTCCGTGCAGAAGAACGGACTCCCTACGGCAAAAATGTGCAATATCCCGCAGGCTGGTTGCCCACTGGCGATGAGTACGACGTAGAAACCGAAATGTACACGGGCATCACCTACACCCGTGATGAGCAGTCTGGCATGAAAACCGACAAGCTCACGGTCAACATGGGGCCGCAGCACCCATCAACGCATGGCGTGTTCCGCATGGTGGTTACGCTGGATGGTGAAACGGTGGTCGACCTCAAGCCGGTGATGGGTTACCTGCACCGCAACCACGAGAAAATCGGTGAGCGCAACACCTTCATCCAAAACATTCCCTACACGGATCGGCTCGATTACCTCAGCTCCATGAGCAATAATCATGGGTATGTGCTGGCCATTGAGAAGCTGTTGGGTTCAGAAGTACCGGAACGGGCTGAATGGATTCGCCTGCTCATGGTGGAGTTGACCCGCATTTGTAACCATTTGTGGGCACTCGGCTTTTTGCTGAACGATTTGGGTGCGCTACAAACGCCGATGCTTTACTTTTATTTGGAACGTGAGCTGATACTGGACTTCTTTGAAGCGGCTGCTGGTTCCCGCTTGTTGTGTAACTACATGCGCTTTGGTGGCGTGGCTTACGATTTGCCCGATTATGTACGCGACCAGGAGACCATTAGCTTTTTAGAAGAGCTGATTTATGAGCACATTCCTGCGATTTTAGATCAAGGGGATGGCTTGATGACGAACAATGAGATTGTGCGGGCGCGCAGCATTGGCGTGGGAGTGTTATCTCGTGAGGACGCGATTGGGTACAGTGCTGCAGGGCCAGTTTTGCGCGCCAGCGGTGTGAACTACGATGTGCGCCGGGCTGAGCCATACTCTTACTACGAAAGCCTCGATTTTGATATTCCGGTACGCTATAACGGCGATATTTATGATCGCTATCTGATTCGGATGGATGAGATGCGCCAAAGCCTGCGTATTTTGGAGCAGGTGTTGCCGCATATTAAAGTGACCAAAGGTGCGCCAATTATTGATGGCAAGCCGCAATATGCTATTCGGATGCCCAGTGCGGGTGAAGCATACGGCCGTGTGGAAAACCCCAAAGGTGAGCTAGGTTATTACGTCACTACTCGCCGCCGCGAATCAAACCCGGACCGGTACCACGTGCGCGCCCCATCTTTCATCAACTTGACACCGCTGGGCAAAATGTGCGAAGGGCATAAAGTTGCCGACGTTGTGGCTATTTTGGGCAGCATCGACATCGTTTTGGGTGAAGTTGACCGATAAGATTTATCCGCAGATTTCACAGATTTCGCAGATTTTCTCTGTGTATCTCTGTGGCTTCTCTGCGAAACTTTGTGTTCCTTTCTTTTTAAGGAGAAGCTATGTACGGACTTGGCATTTTGAAAGGTATGGCAATTACCATGAAGCATTTTGTGGATTCCTACCTGGACGACATTTTTTGGGCTGCACGTGGCGGCCGTTATTACAACGATGAGGCATTGAAAGTGCGGCAGGGGTTGAAAGGTAAAGGCGTAAAAACCGTCTTTTACCCTGAGGAAAAGCTGCCGGTACCAGAACGTTTCCGCTTTGTGCCTTTTTTGGTAACCGATGATCCACCACCTGGCCAGAGATGGGGCAAGGATTGGTGTACCTCCTGCGGAATTTGTGCCAAGGTGTGTCCCCCGCAATGTATTTGGATTGAGCGCGGTAAATTGCCAAACGGCCGTCCCAAGCCAGAACCCAACGAGTTTTATATAGACATAGACATCTGCATGAACTGCGGCTTTTGTGCAGAGTTTTGCCCGTTCGATGCCATTAAGCTGGATCATGATTACGAGCTGGCCAGCTACGACCGCACGACGGCGCACATTCATGACAAAGAGCGTCTGAGCAAGCCATTGAGCTACTGGCGTGAGATTGCCCCACAAAAAGCAGCAGCTGAAGCGGCCATTAGGGATCACGTAGACGAGCTAAAAGCCTGGAAGAAAGAATATGGCCGCGATGCCGATATGTCTACTGCGCCTAAACTGTCTGAAGAACATACCAAACAGCTTTACTATCGTGGAGAATATTACTAAATTCCCGTTGGTTAAAATTTATTGATTGTGTTGGGTTTGCGTATTTCATCCAAAAGGTGGGGTACGCAAACTTTTTTGTACATAAGGAGCAACGATGACAAAGCGTAATGAAAACGGGGGGGCTGTGACGGAAACGGCCGTTATGGCTGCCCTCTCGAATGTGATTGAACCGGAACTACACCGTGATCTCGTTTCCCTCAATATGATTCGCAATTTGCAAATTGAAGGGAGCGACGTCACGTTTACTATCATGCTCACCACACCCGCCTGCCCTCTCAAAGGCAAAATGGAAGCAGATTCGCGGGCTGCTTTGGCCAGCGTGCCAGGGATTGGCACAATTACCATTAATTGGGATGCTAACGTGCCCGCAGACCAGCGTATTAAAGATCAGCTTGGCCAATCCTTCCGAAACACCATTGCTGTATCTAGCGGTAAAGGTGGCGTTGGCAAATCCACCGTGGCTGTCAATTTGGCCATTGCATTGGCACAATCTGGTGCCAGTGTGGGTTTGCTGGATGCTGATATTTTGGGGCCAAATGTGCCCATGATGATGGGCGTTGAGCAAATGCCCCCCCCGCAAAACCGCAAAATGACTCCCGCGGAAAATTATGGTGTGAAGTTTATCTCCATGGCCTTTTTGGTGCAGCCAGACCAGCCTCTCATTTGGCGTGGGCCTATGCTGCATAGTGCCATTCGCCAACTCCTGACAGATGTCTCTTGGGGGGAACTGGATTATCTGATTGTGGATTTGCCGCCCGGCACTAGCGATGCACAGTTGACGCTGGCCCAGGTATTGCCGCTTTCTGGGACGATTGTGATTACTCAGCCTATGCAGGTAGCGGCTTCAGATGCGTTGCGCGGACTGAAGATGTTTGAGAAGCTGGAAGTTCCTATTTTGGGCGTGGTCGAAAATATGAGCGGCGAATTTTTTGGCACAGGTGCCGGGGAAAAGCTGGCCGCAGATTACGATACCGAATATTTGGGCAGCGTGCCAATGGATGCGAATGTGCGTTTGGGTGGAGACAGTGGAGAACCGATTGTAGTGGCCTATCCAGACTCTGCTGCGGCTAAAGCTGTACAAGAGATTGCGTCGAAGGTGGCCGCTCGCATTAGCGTGCTGACGTTGCAAAAATCTACCAACTTCATTCCAATCGAATTAGTTGGCTAGTTTGTTTCAAGATATCGTTATGAAGCCAGCTCCAGGTGAGGGGCTGGCTTTTTTGTTGAGATTTTGGCAAAAAACGGCCGTCTTATGGTAACATAAGCAAATCTTATAGAGCATTTCGCTGCCTGGTAGTTGGCAGCGTTACGTATGTGTAAAAAGTAGACCACTCTTGCGGAGCGAATAGATGACAACTGTAATGGCAGAGCGCACCCCCTTTGTAGGCGTGCGTTTTCAGAAGTTGGGGAAACTGTACCACTTTAGAATAGGCAAACAGCATACCGAGGTAGGAGCAGGCGATTACGTCATTGTAGAAACAAAACGTGGACGGCAGCTTGGCCAGGTTATCAGCTTCATTAATCCAGATGATGTGCATCGGCAGCGTGGGATGCGCACCATTGAGCGGAAAGCCAATCCGCGCGATATGGTGATGAGGCAAGTTTGGGAAACAAAAGAACTTGATGCCCTCATTAGCTGCCGAGAAAAGGCTGCATCGCTCAAAATACGAGACGCCAAATTTGTGAAGGCTGAATACAGCTTTGACGGTTCCTGGCTAACGTTCCATTACACGACCGAAAACAAAAAGCTGGACGTTGGCAAGTTGCAGCACCAATTGGGTAGACAGTTCCGCACCAAAGTTGAGATGCGCTTGATTGGGCCGCGTGATGTGGCCAAGATTATGGGTGGCTATGGGGCCTGTGGCGCACCCCGCTGCTGTTCAACATTCCTTACAGAATTTAGCCCTATTTCGATTCGCATGGCCAAGGCGCAGGGCATTTCGCTTAGCCCCCAGGAGATTACAGGCATGTGCGGCCGTTTGCGGTGCTGCTTGGTGTACGAGTACCAGCAATACGTAGAGGCTCGCAAAACGCTGCCCAAGCCGGGCAAACGGGTTGGCACGCCTCACGGCGAGGGCAAAGTGCGAGATGTGCGCGTTCTGCGTGATTCCGTGTTGGTGCATGTTAATGGTGAGTATCATGAGGTGTTCCGCCATGAGCTGGAGCCTTTGGAAGAGCTGGAAGCGTTAAAGAAAAAAGCCGAAGCTGGTTGCTCCAAGCATGAGGGTGGGGGCTGCGACTGTGGGGCCAAACGGGGCGACGCCAATAAATCTGAGCAGGATAATAAAAGTGCCTGATCGATCTGACGCTTGGGATTTGGTCCGTGAATTTGTGCAGGATGGCGGGTTGCGCCGACATATGCTGGCCGTGAGTGCAGCAATGGGTTGGTATGCCCATGCGTTGGGTGAAGATGTGGCATATTGGGAGACGGTTGGCTTACTGCACGATTTTGATTGGGAGGTTCATCCTGATCTAGATCGCCATCCCGTTGCGGGTGCCAAAATTTTGCGTGAGCGGGGCTGGGATGAAGAGACAGTTCGCGTGATTTTGTCCCATTATACGGCTGGAACTGGCGTGCCTCGTGAGAAACCAATTGATTTTGCGCTGTTGGCCTGTGACGAGATTACGGGTTTGGTGATTGCCACGACGTTGGTACGGCCGTCTAAAAATATCGCTGAAGTCAAACTAAAATCAATCCGTAAAAAGTGGAAGAATACACGATTTGCTGCCGGTGTGGACCGTGAGCATGTAGAAGAAGTGACTGCTGATTTCAGCCGGGAATGCTTTGCGGGCGCATTGGATTTATGGACGCATATTGGGAATGTGCTGGTGGCAATGCAAGGTGCAGCCGATGATTTAGAGTTGGACGGCCGTTTAGCAACCGCAGAAGCATAAAATATAGCTTTCCTGGATATCCCCATGAGTGATGCAGAATATTTGACCGTAGAAGAGGCATTAACGGCCGTTTTATCTGGCGTGTCTGTGCTTGCAGCAGAGCAGGTGCCGCTGCTAGACGCGCTTGGCTGCGTGTTGGCTGAGGACGTGGTGGCAAAAGACAGCTTGCCGCCTTTTGCCAACTCTTCAATGGATGGGTACGCTTTGGTAGCGTCTGATCTGGCCCGTGCGACAACAGAAAATCCGGCGACGTTGCGCGTGGTAGGGGATGTTGCTGCTGGTACGGTGTTAGAGGTAACCATTAAGTCAGGAACGGCCGTACGCATCATGACCGGTGCCCCGCTACCGCCCGGTGCAGATGCTGTTGTCCCTGTAGAGGATACCAATGAGGCGTGGCGTGACCGCGAACGGCCGTTGCCTGAGCAAATACAGGTGACCCGTTCCGTGAAGCCGGGTGATTACATTCGTCATCCAGGTGAGGACATTGAGGCAGGACAAACAATTTTGCGCGAGGGGCATATTTTGCGGCCACAAGAGGTTGGCGTCCTGGCTTCACTTGGCGTTAGCCAAATTTCTGTCATTCGGCGGCCCAAAGTTGCTATTATAGCCACCGGCGATGAGCTGCTTGAAGTTGATCAGCCACTGCAACCGGGCAAAATCCGCAACAGCAATGGATACACTCAGGCGGCGCAAATCATCGCTTTAGGGGCAGAGCCTGTCCAGTTGGGCATTGCTGGGGACACGGAAACGGCCGTGCGCCAAAAGTTGCAGGCTGGCCTCGATGCAAACGTTGATCTGTTCATTAGCTCTGCTGGGGTTTCAGTGGGAGCCTACGATGTGGTAAAAGCGGTTTTGGAAGCAGAAGGCAATGTGGGCTTCTGGCGCGTGCGTATGCGCCCCGGAAAACCACTTGCTTATGGCACGTACCATGGCGTTCCCTATCTGGGGCTGCCCGGCAATCCCGTCTCGGCAATGGTTTCTTTCGAGCGCTTTGCCCGTGCTGCCATTCGCAAGATGGCTGGCCACACCCAGCTAGAGCGGCCTACAATTCCAGTAACCGTGCAAAATGAGATTCACTCAGACGGCCGTGAGAGTTATATTCGTGCTTCTGTTGCGCCTGCTGATGAGGGGGTGGGGTATACGGCCGTTCTCACAGGCGATCAAGGCTCTCACATTTTAACGTCGTTGGTAAAAGCTAACGCTTTGCTTATTGTGTCGGAAGGCGTGAAAAAAGTTCCCGCTGGTAGCCAGCTAAATGCCTGGATGATTGATTGGCCTGAGACAGTCTTCCTGTAAAAAACTGTGTTCGCGCTGGATTGAAACAAAAACTGATTTTTGCCAATACAATCAGTTTGACCCAAAAATAAAGCCCCGATTATTGTCGGGGCTTTTAATTTTTAGCCGTTGTGCTGGGCGTGCAAAGTGCGGCTGAGAATATCTTCCTGTTGTTCTCTACGCTTACCGCGTCTGCGTTTTTTCTTGCCACCCTGCTTTTTAATGCGAACAGGCATGTCATCCCCCATTGCTTGGCGCAAAGCTAGCTCCATAGCAGTGGGCATATCTTCTTCAATATCATCTTCAAATTGGTGAACTTCTTCTGGGGTTGCTTCGTTCGTTGCCCCTTCCGGTTTTTCAAGCAAATTTTTGATGCTCAGATCGATGCGGCGTTTGCGTTTGCTAAATCCCAACACCTGGACTTGAACTTCATCACCAACCGTTAATACTTCTGATGGGTGCTTGACATAATTGTGGCTCAATTCACTGATGTGAACCAACCCTTCGCGCTCTGCACCAATATCTATAAAGGCACCGAAATTTTCCAGCCGCTTCACAGAACCACCATAAACTTGGCCTTTATCAAGCTCGCTCCACTCAACATCCAATGGTGGGATCATCGTAACCATTACCTGATCACGCTGTGCATCAACTTTATCCACCCAAACTGAAACTTCATCACCAACGTTTAATACATCAGCAACGCGATTCACATGTTCTTTACCCATCTGGGAGATGTGGATGAGAGCATTTGTACCAATGCCCAGGTCTATAAAAGCACCATATAGCTCCAACCGATTGACGGTGCCCTTGAGTTGCATTTTTGGTTTGAGATCGTTGATGCTGGTTGGCGTGACCTCTGGAGCAGCGGACTCCGTTGTTTCCGTGATTTCTTCACTCATGACAAGATTCTCCTACGCAAAGAAAGGCAACCTGCCAACCCTGCGTTTTGTAATGTTAAATTTTTCGTAGGTCGTTGGGGACAAAACACAGCAATTTTGTAGAGTTATGCCCAAAAATGTGCCTCGATCAATTATAGCAAGCCTCTATGCCCTGTCAAAAAGAGGAAAAAGAAAAAAGCCCTGATGAGTGGCTCATTCAGGGCTTTAGAGTGGTACACGTATCAGTAACGCTTTAGAAGACGGCATCCTCTGCTACAGCACCATTTTGTGGTTCCACGCCTTCAAATTCGGTCGTTGGTAGACCTGCTTCACGCCGGATGAGATACTCTAGCTCATCCAGAATTTCGGGATTTTCTGCCAAAAAGACTTTGGCGTTTTCGCGGCCTTGCCCCAAGAGCGTATCGCCATAGCGGAAGTAAGCGCCTCGTTTGTCCACCAAATTAAATTCAACAGATAAATCAAGCACATCGCCTGTAAAAGAGATGCCTTCGTTATACATGATGTCAAATTCGGATTCGGTGAATGGGGCGGCTACTTTGTTTTTCTTTACTTTTACGCGAGTACGGTTGCCGATCACGTCGCTGCCAGCCTTGATGGCCTGTATGCGGCGAATATCTAGTCGCACAGAGGCGTAGAACTTCAGGGCGTTACCGCCGCTGGTGGTTTCCGGGCTGCCAAACATCACGCCAATTTTGGAGCGCAGCTGGTTTGTGAAAATAACGATGGTGTTGGTTTGCTTAATAACGCCAGAGAGTTTGCGCAAGGCTTGGGACATGAGACGCGCTTGCAGGCCGACGTGGGCATCGCCCATTTCGCCTTCAATTTCGGCGCGGGGGACAAGGGCGGCTACGGAGTCTACAACCACTACGTCCATTGTGCCGGAGCGAATGAGTGCCTCGGCAATTTCCAGGGCTTGCTCACCAGTATCTGGCTGCGACACGTACAGATCATCAATGTTGACGCCAATTTTGGCGGCGTAGTTGGGATCAAGGGCGTGTTCCATATCGACAAAGGCACAGATGCCGCCCCGCCGTTGGGCTTCAGCAATGACGTGCTGGCAAAGGGTGGTTTTGCCAGAGGATTCTGGGCCATAAATTTCGATGACGCGACCACGAGGCAGCCCGCCAACGCCGAGGGCAATGTCTAGCGACAGGGAACCAGTGGGTATGGTTTCTACCTGCAAGCTGTGGGCTTCACCCAAGCGCATGATGGTGCCTTCGCCAAACCGTTTGGTGATGGAGTCGAGGGTTTTTTCCAGGGTACTGGTACGGCCGTCTCCATTTGCTGATTTTTTCGCCATGAGAAATCTCCTTTTGTTCCCAATGCAGCGTTAAAGATAGCTGCCAACAATGGTTGGCAGGGGAAAGACTGCATTGGCCTATAGATGAAGTTGGGGTGTAACGTTGTGCATTTTAGCACGAACGTTCTAATCCGTCAAGATCGAACTTGTTTATTTGAACAACTGTTCAAATTATTGGTTTTGATGAGGCGCAAGCCAAAATTAAGCGGGTCGTTTGCGGATGAGCCGGAGCAAAGCGGGAATCTCTTGGCCGCCTAGCAGCCAATTGATAGCGATGTAGCTTACCAAACCAACTGAGCCGGCAACAGCTAAAAAGAGAAACGTACTGGTGATAAATTGCTGAATGACGAGGATAAGAAGGGTAAGCACGGCCGTTCCTGCCAATGCTCTTGCTAATACTGGGTAGAGCGGCCGTATTTCCAGCTTGTTGAGCCAAAACAAAACGGCCGAGAGTAAGGTAAACGCCACTGTGCTGGCCAGTGCCAAACCAACAACCCCCATGCTGCCCACAAAGGTATAGGCCAGGACCACATTCACTACCAGCCAGCCAAGATAGGCAAACATGGGCGTGCGGGTATCATGTTGGGCATAAAAAAGGCGGGCGACAATTTCGAGGGTGGCTTCGCTGACCAAGCGAATGCTGAAAGCTAGCAGGACGCTGTACACTAGTCGTGTAGAGTCCGCATCAAAAACTTCCCCTTCCAGCAAAAAGGCAATGGCTGGCTCCCCAAGTAACACCATGAGAGCCGCCGCTGGGATGGTAAGCGTCCAAATGATGCTAAGGGCATTAACGGCCGTTTTCCGCATTTGCTGAATCTGTCCTGAGTTGAACAGCTCTGCCAGCGTAGGGAAAATGACCAGGGCAATGGCCGTGCCAAATAACGTTTCTGGAAGCTGCATAAGCGCGTAGCCGTAAAAGTAGCCAGAGGTACTGCCCTCGGCCAGGCTAGACGTAAGGCGAATAATGAACAGATCGGCTAACTGTACGGTGCCAAGCGTGACGATGCGCGGCCCCATCAGCCGCACAATCTCACCCACGCCGCTGAGCCGCCACTGGAACGCGGGCCAATAGCCAATGCGGTATTTTATGAGCGCGGGTACCTGAATGAGAATATGCAGAACGCCGCCAACCACGGTTCCCCAAGCCAAGCCCACAATGCCTAGCTGGGGCACAAATAGGTACAGTCCCACCACATACCCTATGTCCAAGGCCAGTGGAGCCAGAGCAGGCAGAGCAAAATGTTGATGGGCGTTTAACATGCTGCTAAGCACGCCGCTGATGCCAAAAATTGTCGTTTGGATAAGGATGATGCGCATGATGTCGGCAGTGAGCTGCTGGAGTTCTGGGGAGAAGTCTGGCACCAGCACCACTCGGGTGAGCCACGGCGCAATCACAGCCCCAAAAGCCGAAACCAATCCCAACAGTAAAATAACCAATGTTAGAATGGTGTTGCCGAGGGAAACGGCCGTTTCCCGTGTATCATTGTTGAGCGTGTTTGAGTAAACAGGGATGAATGCTGCCGCCAAGGAGCCGCCAGCAATTAGCACAAAAAAAAGCTCTGGCAGCTGATTAGCGGCCGTAAACGCATCGTAATCTGGCGAGGTGCCAAACGCGCCAGCCACAAGCTGAAGCCGAACCAAACCAGTGATCTTGCCTACTCCCAAAAAGAGGATGACCAGGACGGAAGATCGTAATAAATGACGGGCGCGATTCATGCGCGGATTGTATCGTTTCGCAGTTGAAGCGCAATTAGCTTGTCGACTCAGCCACAGGTTATAATGAAATGATGTTATCGATCGTTCATGTTTATAAGGATTATTGGCCGGTGCTTGGCGGCATTGAAAACCATATAAAAGATTTGGCGGAAGCTGAAGCGGCACAAGGTCATAGCGTGACGGTTTTGGTAACAAATCCAGGGGGACAAGCGGCGCGTGAACAAATCAACGGCGTTCAGGTGATTCGTGCAGCGCAGCTGGCGACAGTGGCCTCGACGCCGCTGAGCCTGACGCTGCCCTTGTGGCTGGCGCGACTGCGCCCAGATATTACGCACGTTCATTTTCCGTACCCGGTGGGAGAGTTGAGCCAATGGCTGCTGCGTTGGAAACGGCCGTACATCATTGCCTACCACAGCGATGTGGTGAAGCAGCAGACTATTTTGCGTTTTTACAATCCATTGCTGCGACGGATATTGGCTGGCGCGGCTGCCATTATTGCCGGGAGCGATAATTACGTGCAAAGCTCGCCATATTTACGGCCACTGTCACACAAATGTGCCATCGTTCCCTATGCGGTAGATTCTGAACGGTTTGCCGATGGGGAGCCACTGTTTCCGGCAGACGGCCGTTTCACCTTACTCTTTATGGGCAGGCATCGTTACTACAAGGGAGGGGATGACCTCATTCGGGCGATGGCGCAGTTGCCCCCCGAACTGCCCGTACGCCTTTTATTTGGTGGCGATGGCCCGCTGCGGCAAGAATGGGAATCATTAAGCTACAGCTTAGGTTTACAGGATAAAATCAGGTTTGTGGGGCATGTGAGTGATGATAACTTGCCCAATTTTTATGCCAGCGGTGACCTGTTTGTACTGCCAGCAAACAGTCGCGCGGAAGCGTTTGGCAAAGTGCTGCAAGAAGCGATGGCCGCCGGTCTGCCTTGCCTAACCACAGAATTAGGCAGCGGTACTTCCTTTGTCGTGCAGGATGGCGTGACGGGGCGCGTAATCTCCCCCCAGCAGCCCGTTGCGTTGGCGGCTGCCATCCAGGAGCTGGCTGCCCAGCCCCAGCTTTGCCAAAAAATGGGGCTGGCTGGGCAGGCGCGCGCCAGGCACGCATTCAGTTCGGCGCAAATGGTAAACAAAGTACAAGCGGTGTATTCGGCCGTTCTCAACAAATAAACCTCAGGTTTTAGGGTGAAGGCATGTCATTTGAATGGCAAACTGACGATGATCATAATTGGGAGGAGGAGCACCCACTCCCCAAACCATCCCCGCCCCAACGACGCTGGCGTTTTTTGCTGGTGGTGGCACTCGGCTTGTTGGGCGTCTGGCTATTGGTGCGGTGGCAAATTAACCAGCAGGTTAGCGAAGCAACCGTCTCAGTTGAGGCGGAAATTTTGGCCACGCACAACTTTGTCTTGCAAACGGCCGTTTCCCAAGATGAATCCCTCTTTCGCGCCAACTTATCCGGGCGGAATCCAGAGTGGACAGCGTTACAAAAGACGCTCCTCGCAGAAGATTTGCTGCTGGACCGCCCCATGCTTGGTTGGCAGCATGAAGCCAGCACGGAACGGCTAACGCCCGATGACGTGACGATTCTTATCGATCCCGATTTGCAAGGTGCCGTGCTGGCATATCCTCAAACGTATTCGGTGCAGGCCAGCGACGGGTTGACCGAGACAATTCGCTTGCAGCAAACGGCTGTTTACCGGCAAGGCACTAGTCGCTGGCTATACGCGCCGCCATTGGCTGATTTCTGGGGAGAGTGGCGCGTTTGGGAAGGGGAGCGCCTTAGCTTGGCCTACACTGCGCGGGAGGCGGAACTGGCCGAGCAGTTAGCCGCAGATTTAGACGGATTGCTGCAACAAATGTGTGATGAGCTGGCTGATTTGAACTGCGACGATGATATGCGCGTCAATTTGCGGTGGGCGACTGATCCAGACGTGTGGCTAGAAATCAACGATATTGAGACGATGCTGAAAACGGGTTTGCGCATTGAACTGCCTACACCTACCCTGGTTGGTTTACCAACGGACGATGCCAGTTACCAGGCTCTGTATCGTGCGTATGGGGTGCAAATGATGACGGCCGTATTGGCCCATCAAATTGATTACAATTGCTGTCGCCATGAGCTGTTCTTCCGGGCTTTGCGCGATTATCAATTGGCGCAGCTGGATTTGCAGCCTTGGCCGCTAACGACAGCAATGTACCGAAAAATGTTGGACGATGGTTTTGACGGCCATGTGATCAGCCATTGGACGCGCCGCTGGGAAGAAGCTCCGCCCCAATTTCTCCAGGTTTGGAACATTGAAGAGCCGGACCCCATTTGGCAGCAAGTGTACATGCTGGTTGAATTTTTAGTGACGGAGGAAACGGCCGTTTCCCCCACAGAGATGATGCGCCTGATGGACCGCAACAGCTACAACGGTTGGCTAGCTGATGTGTTACAAAGTAGTGCGAACCTGTTCCGCTTGGAACACCGCTTTCTGCTGTATATTAGCGAACAAACAACTGTCGAACAGCAGGTAACGTTGCCCATTCCCCTGCCAACAGGCAAAATCACGCTGGTTTGCCAAAGCTTTGGGAGCAACATCGTTAGCCATGTGTACGATTACAATTTGACCAGAAAGACCTGGATAGAACGGTTTCGGGGCGAATTTGAGAATATGTTTGTTTCTTCAATTGATGGCAAACAATTTGTTGCCAATGAGTCTAGTTCTAACTTTTTTGATAGGGAGCAACGACGCATTTTTTTGGTAACGGACAATGAAAGCGTGCTGATAGAAGAAATGGACTTCAACCCTCAGAACGAGCATTGGCTCAATTATAACTTTGCTGAGCAAACGGGCGAATATCTGGTTCGTTTTGAGACGATTGAGGGCGAAACTAATATGCAGTTGCTGCCTACAGCGTGTGCGGGTGGCGCTTGTGCTGGCGTCCCACTAGATGGCTATCCGCGTTTTTCTGCTAACAACGAATACCTGCTGGTAGAGGCATCACCCGGTGAACAAATTAACATTGACCCAGCTAGTTCTTATCAATATTTGCAAACCATTTATTTAATGACGCCTGATGGGCAGATGCGCCAGCAGGTGGGGGCGGGTGGCAACCCGTTTTGGGTTGACAATGAGACTTATGGATATGTACAGCAAGGTGAAGCAGGTGGTTGGGAAGTTGTAACGGCCGTTGTTAATCAAAGCGAGCCTCGATTGCTCATTACCCAGGCAGAACTTTTGTCTGGCATGTCTGCCGACGACCGCCCTGACGACTTGACCATCAACCAGATAGTCGCCAACCTCCACAGCCCGCAGGAACTGCTCTTGCAGCTAAATCATGAAGGCGATGCCAATCGATTTGGCACCGATATTCCCAGCTACCTTTTCACACTCAGGCTCACCAGCGATTTGTCTGCTGTTGACGAGGTGAAGCTGCTGCGAAGAGACGAGTTCACAGGCGTTTTGGTGCATTGGGGAGACGGCCGTACCATTGCTCATAGCGATTTCGGTTTTCAAGGCCCAGGTGTAACCTGGCACTTCATTGATGCTGAAACTGGGCAAACCGAAGTATCGTTTACCAGTATTTACTACTTACCTGGGACCGATGACGGGCAATGGGTTGTTCAGTTAACAGAAAACTACTTGCTGCTTCGCGCTCTGGAGTATGATTATCAACAGTTCATTCCGCACACATTTGAAGGCTGTTACCAAGTGTTCTTGTCGGCTGAGGAATGAAGTGGATAATTTAGCTGATTGGTGATTAGTTGCTGGTAGCTGGTAAATTGTAAAAGCCATAAACGAACTATCCACCAACAAACTAGCCACTATCAACTACTTTCATAAGGAGAACCAAATTCATGGCAAAACAACGTCGAAGCACGCCATCCCGCGCCGCGCGGCGAGAGGCAGCAGCCAAGAAAAAAGCAGCCCATCGGCGGCTGTACATGACGATTGGCGGCGTGGTTGCTGTCCTATTTATTGCTTTGATTGCGTGGCAACTTTGGCCAGAACCGGAAGCAGAGCCAGCTGCGGAATCGGTCGCCGCCACAACTTTAGATGGAGAACGGCCGTTAGCCAATCTCACCCCTGCCGAACGCAACAACTACTTCAATGCCCCGCCAGAAATGATCATTGACACCAGCAAAACCTACGAAGCGATCATCGTGACCGAAAAAGGCGATATGCGCCTGCGCCTGTTTGACGATGAAGCTCCGATTACCGTGAATAATTTTGTCTTCTTAGCCAGCCAGGGCTTTTATGACGGCACGATTTTTCACCGCGTTTTGGAAGATTTCATGGCCCAGGCTGGTGATCCGACGGGGACGGGTCGCGGCGGCCCAGGCTACCAATTCCAGGATGAGTTTGACAACGATTTGGCCTTTGATCGACGGGGCTTGCTGGCCATGGCCAACGCGGGTCCTGGCACCAACGGTAGCCAATTTTTCATCACCTTCAATGCGGAAGGGTCTGCACATTTAACGGGCAGGCACACCATTTTTGGCGAAATTATTGAGGGCGATGACGTGCTGAGTGCCATTACGTTGCGCGATCCGGGTTCGGCCACGCCCGCAGATGTCATCGAGCGCATTGATATTGTGGAGCAATAACTGCCAGTGAGCGTTCAAAAAGGGTACGATTTGTGGTCAGCACAGTATGATGCCGACCCTAATCCTACTCGCGATTTAGATCGTGCTATTGTGTCCCAACTGTTGGGCGAGTTAAACGTTGAAACTATTTTGGAAGTTGGCTGTGGTACGGGGAAAAATACAGGTTTGCTGGCGGAAATTGGGGAATCAGTAACGGCCGTAGACTTCTCCCCTGGCATGTTGGCACAAGCCAAGGCAAAAATTACCGCTCCCAACGTTACTTTTCAGACCGCCGACATCACCCAACCATGGGTTACGCCAGCCCGTCATTTCGATTTGATCACTTTTAATCTCATTTTGGAGCATATCGAAGATTTGGATTTTGTTCTGGGGCAGGCTAGCCGCGCCTTAAAAGCGGGTGGGCAGCTGTTCATTTGCGAACTGCATCCTTTCAAGCAATATCTTGGCACCCAGGCACGCTTTACCCAAGATGAGCAAACGACGCTTATCCCTGCCTTCACACACCACATTTCCGACTATCTCTACGCTGCCCACCAGCATGGCCTGACATTACACGAACTGAAAGAGTGGTGGGATGAAGGTGACGTGGGTAAGCCCCCACGATTAATCTCGTTTCTGTTTGGTAAATAGCCAATTGTCACACCGTTTGTGTGACGAAATTATGACACAAATCTTTGCAAATCTGTGCAAAGTTGTGCTAATCTACCCATTATGAAGTTGTGGTTTGCATTGGGTACTTTTTTCTTGGGAGCTGCCGCCCTCGGCGTTGTTCTCCCCATCCTGCCGACGACCCCGCTTGTGTTGGTGGCTGCCGGATGCTTCGCTAAATCTTCCCCCAAAACGTACAATTGGCTGCTGGAAAGTGAACAATTTGGCCCCGCCATCAAAAATTGGGAAACGAACCGCTGCATCCCAATCAAAGCGAAATGGTTGGCGATTTCAATGATTGTTTTAGTGGGTGGTTCGTCTGTATTGTTTTTTGTGCCGGAGGGCTGGCCCAAATATGCTTCGCTGGCCCTGATGGCGTATGGTGTGTGGTTCGTACTGAGAGTGCCCACCTGTTCAGGTAAATAAACGGTGGGCACACAGCTACTCCGCTGGTTGATAGCGCAGAATACGCCCTCGATTTTGTTCACCACCTGCCAGGTCAGAGCCACCAATAATCCACAAGGCATCATCGTAACTGAGCAGCGGAAAGCCGTGCAGCGAATGAGGCAAAGATACTGCTTCCGCCCATTCATCTGTGGCCGGGTCATACAGTTCAACATGATCTTGAGTTTGTCCAGTTGAAAGCAGTTCCCCACCCACTACGTAAATCTTGCCAGCCAAAACGGCCGCTGCCAATCCCCCGCGCTTAAACTGCATATTGCCCCCATCGGCCCACGTGTCGGTAGCGATGTCGTAGATTTCCAATCGGCTGAACTCGATACCAGGCTGCTCCCAGCCGCCAAACAGATAAATCTTGCCGTCGAGCGCAACTGCAGCGACATGCTCGCTCGCCTGGTTAAGCGATGCCAACTCCGTCCATGTGTCGCTGACCGAATCGTAGCGCAGGGTAGGGGTTGCCCCGGTGTTGGATTTACCGCCCACAATGTAGATAGCGTCGCCAACGGTAACGGCCGCTCCCGCAAAGCGCGGCTGCGGCAAATTGGCAATGGCCGACCATTCATTGCTGGTGGGATCGTAAACCCAGGCGGTGTCTGTGGGAGCATAAGCGTTGGCGGGTGAGCCGCCAAATAAGTAGATTTTGTCATCGAAAGCAGCGATCATGAAATGATGACGGCCGTCTGGCAGATCGGCTAACGTTTCCCAGCTATCATCGGCCGGATTGTACGCTTCAAAAACGGATTCACCACCCCAGCCGCCGGGAATGTAGAAACGGCCGTTCAGCACCACCCCGCGGTTTTCTGAGCGGGGCGTGGGCATTATGCCAATTTGCTCCCAAGCTGGTTCAGAGGTGGCTCCCGTGGGGCCATACGCCACGCCGCAGCTTTCGCACTGGATATTGGCAACTTCATTGCCCGCTGCCAGGTCGGTCACCCAATCCCGGAAGCGCACCCCGGCCACTTCTCGCGTGTAAAAGAGATTGCCGGGCATGATGCAATGGATGTCGCCGTCGGCCGTGTAGGAGCGGAAGTTGGGTGATTCCAGATGAATGGCCGAAATAGCTTCAGCCAGGGCGGGAGCAAACGTTTCGGCAGATTCGCCGCCAGCAAGGTGGTAGCGAACTTGCACGCTGTCTGCCTCGGTGTTGTATTGAGCAAAGCGATTTTGTGGATAGAAGGCAGCTACCGCATTGTAAAAATCGGCCATGGTGAACGCATCCGGGTCAAAGTCGGCAAAAGCTGGAATCCAGTTTGGCAAAGATTGGTGGGTGCCGTAAATGCTGTCAACGGCCGTTGGTTCATCAAACACAAAACCCAGCGAATCGCCCAACTGCACCACCTCGGCATCGGGGTAGTTGTGAATGAGATGCGGCGCAGCCCGGATGGAGCCGATGCTGCCTGCGCTACAGCCCGTCACAAACACAGAGCTCGGTGCCAACACATTCTCAAAAGCCCAATTCAGTGCTGCATTTAGATTGACGAAGCCGCGATGATAGATTTCGATGTTTTCGCCGTCGTCTGTGCTGTACGTTTGCAGATTGCTGCCCAAATAAACATCCCCGGTGCAGGATGGCACGTAAACCGCATGATAATCGGCAAACGGGTTTTCTGGATGGTCGAAATCAAGAATGCCGCCGCGTCGCTCGGGCGAATCATTGACGCCTACAGAGGAGTCGTAAAAACTGCTGCCGACCTGGCACGTTTCCTCGTTCCAGCAGCCGCCACCCCCCTGAAAATAAACCAGTAACTTGTTCACCGTGCCGGGGCGCACCCAAAAAGCAAAGGGCGTGTCGTGGGCGCAGCGCGTCTCGCCGCCCGGTTCAATTTGCGTCCAGCCATCCGCCAGGCTCAAGATGCCATCATCCGCGCTGGATTCGGTGGGTTGAATTTCAACAACGCCTGCATCTGCTGTTGCCGTGGGTGTGTTTGTTGGCGACGGGTCTGCGGTGGCTGTGGGCGTGGCGGGCTGCGAACAGCCAATCAATATTAGTATGAAAAGGAATGTGGATACGGCCGTAGCTCTCATTCAATCTCTCCTAGGACTTACGCAGTAAAGACTACAAAAGTCTAGTTCTCTCTGGAATTAGCTTGACCCCAAGACTTTTGTAGTCTAGTGAGTCCTAATCTCCATATGCTTCTAGCCTTACCGCTTCCACTTCAGCCAGCAGGGCATCAATCTCCTCTGGGTTGCGCCAAAATTCAACAATTGCTTGCAGCAGCGCAAAAGCGACGTCGGGGTGGGTGTTTGCCCCGATGAGCTGCGTGAGTGTGGTGGCTTCTTCTACCGTTTGCAGCCCGGTTTCATAAACAGGCAGCAAATCGCTGCGATCTACGTTTAGGTTGCTGGGCAATCGTTTGAGCGTGTTCACGTTCGACTGCTGCGACGCTTCTCCAGCGGCAAAAATAAGAAACTCACGTGCCAATTCTGGTTGGGCCGTTTCTGCCAGCATGAACGCGCCATACATCGGCACCAACTCGCCTATTGGCACGCTCTCATCAATGATGGGGAAACGAATAAATTCAGTCACTTGCTTGGTTTCCTCGTCGATGAACTCATACAGCCACTCACCATGAACATACATGGCAAAGTCGCCTGATTCAAATTGGGTGATGGCACGGCCGTAATTGACGGTTGATGACTGCACGCTAAAGCATCTATGCTCAAATAGTTGTGCGTAGTAATCAAAAACTTCTCGAACGCGCGGATCCGTGTAGCTAACATCGCCGCGCATCAACTGTTCATGGAAATCGGGGCCGTTCAGCCGCTGGTTGATGTGGGTAAACCAGAAGCCCAGCGGCGGCGGCCAGCTAGCGGTTTCGGTGATGACAAAGGGCGTGATGTCGGCGGCTCGGAGCGCGTCGCAGGCCGCCAGCAGTTCCTCCCAGGTGGCGGGCGGGGCAACGCCCGCTTCAGCCATCACGTCGGCGCGGTAAAAGATGCCGTTCCACTGAATAGCCGTCGGGACAAAATATTGACGGCCGTTCACGCTGGCCATCTCCTTCACACTGGCGGGAAACAGTTCATCCCACCCTTGTTCTTCCCACAAATCGGTAATGTCGGCAATGATGCCCTGCTCAACAAAATCGTACAAAACGCCGCCAAGCGCAGCAGTGAACACATCAGGTGGATTGTTGCTATCACTTAGCTGAATATGAATGGTGCGGTTGACATACGCGCTGTAGTAATCCGCTTGCCTAAGTTGCCCCTCAACTTCGGGATGTTCCGCCAGGAACGCCTCCCAATTGGTTTTTTCCCAGATGCCAGCGGGAACGCCGCCGTAATGGGCGCCTAAAACAAGCGTGGTTAGCGGGAGCGTGGCGGTTGGTGATGGAACGGCCGTATCTGTCGGCGTCGGTTCGGCTGTATTGGTAGGGACGGGCGTTTGGGTGGCTGGTTCAATGGTCGGTGTGGCAACGGCTGTTGCTTGTTCTGGAATGGTTTGCTGGGTGCAGGCGGCCAACAGCAACAACAAAATCAATCCTATTCGTTTCATCTTCTTCTCCTTCCGCGAGGGTTACAATTTAGGATAATTGAGGGAAGAAGGGGAAACAAGACCCATTTTAGCGTAACTCAATGGGTCCAATTTGGTGGCAATTGAGTGGCAGGCTAGAAGATTGTAGCTGCAAGTTTGGCGATGTAGCCCTCGATTTCGTCTGGCGGCACGTTGGTAAAGCCCATCATCAACCCCTGGCACTTTGGCTGAGCAAAATATTCTCGTGAAAGCGGCGCAATGCCCATGCCTACTTTGCGTGCTTTGGTAAGAACGGCCGTTTCGTCAAATCGCTCATCCAGAAAACCAGCCACGTGCATTCCACAAGTTGCTTCCCCCAACGTGATGGCCCCGGCCAGATGGTGCTCAACTGCTTCTACCAGCGCATCCCTCCGTGCCCGATACTGTTTTTGCATCCGGCGAATGTGGCGCACAAAGTGGCCTTCCAGCATAAATTCAGCAATGGTTGCTTGCACGATGGTGGCACTGTTGATGGACATCGGCAGCTTGACGCCACCAAATACATCCACCAAATCTGGCGGCAGCACCACGTAGCCAACGCGCAGACCCGGTAGCAATACTTTGCTAAACGTGCCGATATAAATGACGCGCTGCTGGGTATCCAACCCTTGTAAAGCCACAAGGGGAGAGCCATCGTAATGAAAAACACTGTCGTAATCATCCTCCAAAATCCAGGCGTTTTGCTGTGCCGCCCAGGCGAGCAGCTGTTGGCGGCGGGCCAGACTCATCGTCACGCCGAGCGGATATTGGTGGGATGGCGTCACGTAGGCCAATCGCGCCGCTGGAGCTTTCGCCAAGCCGATTTTTACGTTGAGCCCATCTTCATCCACCGGCACGGGAATCAGGTCTGCCCCGCGATAGCGCACCAGACCAGAGGCGTTGATGTAGCCAGGTTCTTCCATCCAAACCTGGTCGCCCGGATTTAGCAGTGCCAAGGTTGCCACCAGGATGCCGCTCACCGCACCCGGCACGATGATAATTTGCTCAGGCAGACAATGCAGCCCTCTCGCGGAGGTTAGATAGCTGGCAATTGCCTCGCGCAATGAACGCATGCCGTAAAAATGCGTATCAAGCTGCTGGTTGCGCCGCAGGCAGCGGTTGGCAAAGCGATTCCACACCTTGTAGGGGAAAATGTCCAGCCCCGGTGCGCCAATAGCAAAGGCCGTGCCACCCGGTAGAATTTGGTTAAGGCTGCGGCCAAGCGGTTCTAGTGCTTCGCCTATGCGAGAAATCGGCCGAACGCGCTCAGTTGGTATAGGGGGTGGGGTTATCCGGCTTCTTTGTTCAACCACAAATGTGCCATGCCCCACAGCGGCTTCCAGATATCCTTCGGCAATGAGCTGGTCGAAGGCGTTGCGCAAGGTATTGCGGGATACGCCCCAAATGGCGGCTAAATCACGGGTAGACGGGAGCTTGGTGTTGGCTTCCAGCCTGCCATCGGTGATGGCGTCACGCAATCCCTGGTAAATTTGCCGGTAAAGCGGCCGTTTGGCTGCCGGATCAACAGTAACAAGCGAAAGATAAAAGGTGTTGGGCAGGGTACGTTGCGGCATGTCTGGATTTTAGCTGAACCAAAGCGACGGCTCAAAACAATTGTCTAAGCCTAGCAGCTTTGCTATACTCCCGCTCAGTTAAAAACGAAAAAGATGATGAATGGGAGTAGTAAGAAATAGCCCCCACGAGAGAGCCAGAGCAGTTGTCGGTGTGAGCTTTGGTGGAAACGGCCGTTTCCGAAGTCGCCCAGGAGTTGTGGTACTGAACTAAAGTAGGTGCCATCGGGAAAGCCCGTTAACGCTTAGCTGAGTGCCGTTTTCGTATTTTGAAGACGGAACCAAGGTGGTACCGCGTGAGAAACCAAGCTCTCGTCCTTGAACTGGATGAGGGCTTTTTATTTGCAAGAATTTAACGCAAAGAACACAAAGCAAAAAAAGGTGCAAAGGAAAAAACATAAACCCTTTGCTTCTTTGCGCCTTTGCGTCAAAAAAATGAAAAGTGGAAGGAAACAACGATGACCAACATGCCCAAAGCGTACGATTTTAGCAGCACCGAAGAGCGACTTTACCAGTGGTGGGAAGAAAATGGCTGGTTCAAGCCAGAAGCCCGTCCAGCCGACGCCAAACCATTTGTCATTTCCATTCCGCCGCCGAACGTGACGGGCGAACTGCACATGGGGCACGCCATGTTTGTGGCCCTGGAAGACCTCATGATTCGCCGGGCGCGGATGCAAGGGCGGGCTGCGCTGTGGGTGCCAGGCACCGACCACGCGGGCATTGCCACGCAGCTACAAGTGGAGCGGTTGCTACGCAGCGAAGGCACGTCGCGCGAGGAAATTGGGCGCGAGGCGTTTTTGGAGCGCACCTGGGCCTGGAAGAAAAAGTACGGTGGCCACATTACCAACCAACTGCGCCGCTTGGGTGCCTCCTGCGATTGGGATCGGGAGCGGTTTACGCTGGATGAGGGGTTGTCTGAGGCGGTAAAAGAAGCGTTTGTGCGCCTTTACCGCATGGGGCTGATTTATCGGGCGGAATATTTGGTGAACTGGTCGCCGGGGCTGCAAACGGCCGTTTCCGACCTCGAAGTTGAATATTCTGAAGAACAAGGGTTGATGTACCATTTCAAGTATCCGGTAAAAGGTGGCGGGCATCTGCCAGTGGCTACCACCCGGCCAGAGACAATTTTGGGAGATACGGCCGTTGCCGTTCATCCCGACGATGAGCGATATGCTGAATTTGTGGGCAAAACCTGCCTCGTCCCCATGCTCAACCGCGAAATTCCCATTATCGCCGACGAGTACGTAGATATGAGTTTTGGCACAGGCGCACTTAAAATCACCCCCGGCCACGATCCCAACGACTTCGAGATTGGGCAGCGGCACGGTTTAGACATCATCAACATCATGAACAAAGACGCCACGCTCAACGAAAACGCCGGGCAGTATGCCGGGCTGGAGCGATTTGAAGCCCGCGAGAAGCTGTGGGCAGACATGGAAGCTAGCGATCTAATTATCGAAACGAAGCCGCACACGCTTAGCGTGCCGCGCAGCCAGCGTGGGGGTGAAGTGATCGAGCCGCTGGTCTCCCGGCAATGGTTTGTGAACGTGGAACCTGCCGCCAAGATGGGGTTGGATGCTGTGCATCGCGGTCGCGTGCGCATCGTGCCGGAGCGGTTTGTGAAGGTGTGGGACAACTGGCTGGAAAACATCAAGCCGTGGTGCATCAGCCGCCAGCTTTGGTGGGGTCATCGCATTCCGGCCTGGTACGTAAATGACGATCCGGCCAAGGTGGTTGTGGCCCACAGCGAAGAAGAAGCGTTCGCCGAAGCTAAAGCAAAATATGGCGAGGAGATTACCCTTACCCAAGACCCTGACGTGCTGGATACCTGGTTCAGCAGCGGCTTGTGGCCTTTCTCCACGCTGGGCTGGCCAGAAAACACGCCCGATTTGCAGCGTTTTTATCCCACCGACGTGATGGAAACCGGCTACGATATTTTGTTCTTCTGGGTGGCGCGAATGGTGATGTCGGCGCTGCTGTTTACGAATGATATTCCCTTCCACACCGTTTATTTGCATGGGCTGGTGCGGGATGAACACGGCCGTAAAATGTCCAAATCCTACGGCAACGTGACCGATCCGCTGGTGGTGATGGGCGAACTCGGCACCGACGCGCTGCGCTTCACGCTGCTCACCAGCGGCACCCCCGGCAACGACTTGAATTTGGCGTTGTCCAAAGTGGAAAGCAACCGCAACTTTGCCAACAAAATCTGGAACACGGCTCGCTTCATCGCCGCCAATCTGGATAAAGCAACGAAAGCGGACGTGACTGATTCCCCGAGCTTCACCGCTGCTGACCAGTGGATTCTCACCCGGCTGAGCCAGGTGACGGAAACGGCCGATCGCCTAATGGACGGCTACAACTTTGGTGAAGCCGGGCGGCAGGTATACGATTTTCTCTGGGGCGACTTTGCTGATTGGTATGTGGAGCTGGCTAAAGTTCAGCTGCGCGAAGGTAGCAGCCGCGCCTGGACGACGCTTTCTGTTTTGCGCGGGGTGCTGGACAACTGCCTGCGGCTGCTCCATCCCTACATCCCCTATGTGACGGAAGAAACGTGGCAGCAGCTCAAGCAAGCGTTTGAAGCTGCCGACCTGGGCATTGCGCCAGCAGGTGGCTGGCCAGAGGCAATCATCATTGCCGATTGGCCTACCGTTGGCGAAAAATTTCCAGAGGCGGCGGCCGATTTTGAGCGGCTGCGGGAGCTGGTGCGGGCGATCCGAGCGGCGCGGGCTGAAAATGGAGTCGAGCCGGGTAAGTGGATTACGGCCGTACTTTCCACTGGTGACAAAACCATCTTCATTAATGAGCAAAAGCCAATTCTGAGTGCGCTAGCCCGGTTGAATTTGGAAGAGTTAATTGTGAAGGAAACGGCCGTTCCCCCCGAACAATCCATCACCCTTTCACTTGGGGAAATTAGCTGCTACCTGCCATTGGCAGGCATGGTCGATCTGGATAAAGAGCGGGAACGGCTCATTAAAGAAATTGCCGATCTGGATAAGCAAATCAAGCGGGTCACGGGCTTGCTCAACAGCCCCTTTGCCCAAAAAGCACCCGCAGCCGTCGTGCAAAAAGAGCGCGATAAGCTGGCCGACCTGCAAGCCAGCCACACAGAGCTTTCTGAGCGACTCGCCTCATTATAAATTTCGGTAGGGGCGCACCCCCGTGTGCGCCCCACGTATTAGGCAGACACGGGGGTCTGCCCCTACTAGTGCAGGCACTTTATTATCCCATTAGCCTGCGATTCGTCACATCTTTGTTTGGCAGTTGTCAGTCGGTTTGTGTCGCATAGCCGTACTATGTATACTCCATTATTGTATTAGCCAAAGGAGTATCATATGCCCCATAGAATCGCCGCCAAAGGATACACCAGCGTTGTGCTGGTGCTAAACATGAAGCGTTTTGTGGATGGTGAAATTGCTCAGAAGCGTTTCGAGACAGTTCGTGGTTCGTTAGATTTTACTGAGGCCTTGCAGCACCATTGGCCCGACAGTTTGCCCCATCCGGCACGCTTTACCCCCGCAAACGACACAGACATGACAGTTGAAGATGTTGGATTTGCTACTGGCGTTTTTCGCTCGTTATTCCTGGATCGGCATACGTCCCCCACTTATTTGCTAGACAAAGAGAAAGTTGCGTTTTCCCCTGGTTTAGAGAGCAATTTTCAGTTCAAAACCTTGTTCAAGCGGGCGTGGGATCGGTGGCAGATTTCTATTCGCCCCACCATGACAGGCTTCTTCATCATTCGGCTTGTTTACCGATACCAGCAATCACCTCGTTCTGTGATTGATTTGGCGAAAGACGCCATTAAATTGCAAGAGCCGCTAGACGTACCCAGTGCAGTACGTTGGCTGAGATACAATCGAGAGCGGTACGAAAACCAACCGGACAAGCTGGCAGAAAAAGAGCGGTCTGTGAAGGAACTACTGGCGTGGCTGGGTGCCGATGTAGACAGCCCTCAGGATAGTGAAACGCTATATTATCCGGTGCAGTGGAAACTGGCGGTGGAAGCAATTAACTTCTTTGTGGAGGACGGCCGTTTCACCATACCCCACAAAGATGGCGACATTGAATTACGGCCGTATCCACCACACCATTCACTGCCTCTACATGACTCATATATCATTTACCATTTTGATGAGCTTTTGGCAGAGCCTGGTGTCATTGACAGAGCCAAGCAAGGCACTGCCAAAGCTGGCGTGAAGGTGCCCGTCTCCCTCAACAAAATTCGGCAATCCAACAAGCTGCGGAATGCCATTGTGAGTCTGATGGAGGGAACTGTTCTACGCGATCCTGACAAGCCGGATGAGGAATTGGATAGCAATGGCTACTTTCCGTCGCTTCGCTGGAATTTGGCCGATGCCATGTTCAACGATAAGGATGAGAATTTGGCTTCCTGGAGTGACGAGCTGTGTTTATTTAACGGCCGTACCGCCCTTATCATACCCTCCAAAAAGTGGCGCAACTACGAAATGGCTGTCTCCACGGTGCCCAGCGCAACGCTGAAAGTGCAGTATGTTCGCTACTGGGAAGCCATTGAGCGGATGGTTGAGTTTGTGCTGGAAGTGCGCGTATTGGTACAGCTCATTGAAAGTGACTCTTACCGGTTGCTGGCCCAAATTGCCAACACCATCGAAGAAATGCGGGCCGATATGTTCGATGGCGATATTGTGATCGAAGGGGAGCTAAAAGAGCAAATGGCAAGGGCGGCGCACCTACGGCGGATGGCAGCCTTGGCCCAAAGTGTTAGTCACCCGCCATTTTGGGGACGGGCAGAATATGCTGTACATAAAGCAGAGCGATTATTTGGGTTACTGGATGTGCCGCGCATTTTGAAGCACGTCAATCGCAATATAGAAAGCATTAACAGCGTGGCGGATCATGTGGATGAACTGTACATCGCCGATTTGTCGGAAAAGAGCAATGATAAAGCGACGGTGCTATCCTTGGGTTTAGCGGCCGTTTCCTTCATTGTCACTTTGCTGGCCTTACCCTCATTTTGGTACGATCTAGCGGGGCTAAACGATGAATGGTGGCAACAGGAAACGCTCTACAATATTGTCTTTTTTACAGGCACATTCTTAGGGATAAGCGTGGTCATTGCCGCCATTGTGCTTTCGGCGAATGCCTTGCGCCGCCGCGATACCCGGCGTATGATGCGCCATCTTTTTAACCAAGACAGGTAAAGTAATGGAAAAATTTAAACCCACTAGTGTGAAAGCCGATAGAAATGAACGCGTATTAAAAATTAGCTGGGATGACGGCCGTGAAAGCATTTACCCTTTTGCTGGCCTGCGGGCTGTTTGCCCCTGTGTAGAGTGCAAAGGCGGCCACGACAACATGGGTGGCCCGGCCGACCCAGCCCAAGTGCGCGACGCGCGAGATAGCGGCATCACTGTTACCAATTTACAGGCAGTAGGTGCTTACGCCCTCCAATTCTTCTGGAGCGACGGCCACGATTCCGGTATTTACACCTGGGAGTATCTGCGCCAGTCTGACCCCGCTTTGGCTGAGTAATCGGTATTCAGTCTTCCAGCCAACGATATCATTTTCCATATTCTTGCTAAAAACCAAGGAGGAAGCATCCCCAGATGCGCCCAGCAATTGAAGGTGCTTTTGCTTGCGATTGTGCCTAAATTCTGCCAAAATAGAGTGAGTTCCGTTTGATTTTGATCAGCATTTTCCTGGGAGAACGCAATGCCAATAGATCCTTTTACCGCAACAGCAATTGGAGCAACTGCTAAATGGATGTGGGATAGTTACGGCAAAACATTTGTTGATGGCTGGGTCAAAAACGTTGGCGGTTCCCGCGAAAAGAAGCAGCTAGAAAAACAGTGGCGGGAAGCAAGTCAAACGTACTTGGAAAAGCTGTATGACCAGGTGAATTGGCTACGCTTGCTGGGCAAAAAAGAGGGGATGCCGCTGGAACGCATTTATACCGATTTAAATGTTCTGGATCAGCCAACCGCCGAAAAATGGTATGACCGCGCTACATTGGAAGAAGATTACAAAGGGCGGCGCAGCTTTCACGTGCGGCGGGCGACAGAGCGGCAGGATGGGTTGAAAGTCGCCACTGAGTTCAATCGACTTTACATTTTGGGAAAACCGGGTGCGGGCAAGACGACCTTTATGAAGTTTATGACCCTAGAAACGTTGCGGGGTAAGCTGGGTGAAAAAATCCCGATCTTCATTACGCTAAAAGAGCTTTCTGACAAGGGGCAGGCGATTTTTCCCTTTATAGTCGAACAGTTGCAGCAATGCGGCTTTGAGGATGCAGAACGCTTTGTGAAGGAGCTGTTAAAGGAGGGACGGGCGGTGGTGCTGCTTGATGGCCTCGATGAAGTGAATCTTGCAGATGAAAAACGAACGAAGCTTATTGCAGCAATGAAAGATTTTGTGGTTGAGTTTGAAAAATGCCAAGTGTTGATTACCTGTCGAATTGCCGCTAGTGATTACTCTTTTGCTCGCTTCAAATATGTGGAAATGGCTGATTTTACTGAAGAACAGCAGAAGCGATTTATCTTTAAGTGGTTTCAGGATGACATGGCGCGGCGAGATGTATGCTGGCAAGCTTTGAAAGACAACAAATCAGCCAATTTGCGGGAGCTGGCACATGTGCCATTGCTGTTGACGCTGCTGTGCATAACTTTTGAGCGGCGGGGTGAATTTCCACCAGATCGGGATGAAGTATATCGCACAGCGGTGAATGCGCTGCTGTATGAGTGGGATAACTCGCGGTTGATAAAGAGAGATAAGGTGTATGAAGGGCTGGATGTGAAGTACCGGGAGCGACTACTGGCCTGGATTGCGTTTGAGACGTTTAGCCGCAATGAGTATTTGTTGGATGAAACCAAGCTTGCAGCGTTAATCGAAGCATATTTAAGCACAGTGCCGCGCATGAAGGCGGATGTGGATGGTTTTAGCGTGCTAAAAACCATAGAGGCACAGCATGGCTTACTGGTGGAACGTGCCCAGGGGATTTACAGTTTTTCCCACCTGACCTTGCAAGAATATTTTACGGCGCGTTTTGTGGTAGATAATGCCCAAGATGCTTTACCTCAATTGGTAGCTCATGTTGGCGAAGATCTTTGGCGGGAGGTTTTCTTGCTGACTGCGGGGATGCTGTATGGTGCAGACAACTTTGCTCAACAATACGTAGCCAGCTTAACGAACCTGATTATAAACGAGCAAACGCTGGTATCTTACCTGAAATGGGCCGCCGAAAAAAGTGCGGGCGTGGCAACGAAGTGTATGCCCGCTGCCGCCCGCTCTTGGTTCTTTTTCCTTGACCGTGCTTTCGCCCTCGACTTTGCTCGCACCCTCGATCTCGACCGCACCCTCGACCGCACCCTCACTCGCGAAAGTGCCTTCGCCCTCGACCTTGCTCGTGCCCATGCTCTCGACCTCGCTCACACCCTTGACCGCACTCTTGTCTCCCTCTTCGACCGCGACCGCACCCTCGACCTCGACTTTAACCGCACCCTCGCCTTTAATCTTAAACTTGCTCTTGCCCTTGCACTCGCTCTCGATTTAGCGATCAGCTATGATTATGGTTTGGTGACCCAACTTTCTTTAGATCGTGCCAAAATTGTGCAACATCTGCAAGTCTGGAGCAGGCAACAATCAAATCTCCCCAATTGGCTGCCACACGCTTTGGCCAACCTGGGTGTCCCTTTAAACCATAAGCAGCTTGCAAAGCTTTTGCTGCGTTATTGGAGGCTGGAACAGTTTTGGGAATTTGATCGGAGCCAGCTTGATTTGTTAATCCAGTATCTGGCCGGGACGCAGGTTTTAGTAGACTGTTTGCAGGTGGCTACGGTGCAGGATCGGGCAGCAATTGAGGCGCAGTTATTGCTGCCACCTAATTGAGACCTGAAGGGTAAAGATTAGAGGCCCTTACTTCAGTAAATTAGCGTAGGTTTGGCGGTGGCGAATAAGGTAGGTGGTTTCTCCGTCTACTAAAACCTCGGCGGGGCGGAGACGGCCGTTGTAATTGCTACTCATCGCAAACCCGTAAGCTCCGGCATGAAAAACCGCCAGTAAATCACTAGGAGAGAGGGAGGGCAACGGCCGTTCCTTCCCCAGAAAGTCCCCCGTCTCACAAATTGGCCCCACCACATCATATTTCTCCGCGCCTCTGCGCCTCTGCGTTAAATCCACTGGCAAAATCTCATGATGCGCCTTGTACAAAGTGGGGCGCAGTAAATCATTCATCGCCGCATCCACAATGGCAAACTGCTTGCCCCCCTGTGATTTCGTGTAGACAACCTGGGTGAGCAATGCTCCAGCCGCGGCCACAATTGAGCGGCCCGGTTCCATCACAAGCCGGTAGCCTGCGTTTTGCACCGGTTTTGCTACGCCAGTCATCCACTGCTCAATCTTCTCGCTTTGCGCTTCCCATTTTTTGCTGGCGTACTGTACGCCCAAGCCTCCACCCACGTCAATGTACTCGAGCTGAATACCGCTGGAAGCCAGCTCGTCGGCCAGCCCCACCAAAAATTCGGCAGAGGCAGTGAAGGGGGCAATCTCCTGAATTTGCGAACCGATGTGAGCGGCGATGCCAACCGGCTTAAGCCAGGGATGTTGGGTGGCGAAGTGGAAAAGGGAAACGGCCGTTTCTGGCGAAACCCCAAATTTATGCTGCCGCGCCCCCGTGCTAATATACGGATGCGTTTCCACGTAAATGTCTGGATTAACCCGCACGCCGATGGGTACTATTTGCTGCCGCTGGCTGGCAATTAATGCAATTTGCTCCAGCTCCCTGGCTGATTCCACATGCAGAGCGCGAATGTTTGCATCCAGAGCAGCTTCAATTTCGTGGGGCAGCTTGCCTACGCCGGAGTAGATGATTTTTTCCGGCAAAAAGCCTGCGTGCAGTGCCAGAAACAGTTCGCCGCCGCTAGTCACGTCGGCACCCAGGCCGGCTTCAGCCAGCAGACGGAGGATGGCGGGATTACCGTTGGCTTTTACGGCGTAACAAACCAACGACCCAGCCGGAGCCTGCGCTAAATAAGCGTGAGCATTTTCCAAAATAGCGGCGCGGCTGTAGACGTAGAGGGGTGTGCCGTAGCTTTGGGCTAAGTGAGCGAGGGGGATGTTTTCGCAGTGGAGCCGGTGATTTTGGTATTGGAAACGGCCGTAACCAACATATTTATTCGCGCCCATAAAATAATGCTCCGGCAGCAGACGGATCAAACTTTTCGTGGGGCCAAATCGTGTCATCGTTGTAACGTGACCAGCGCAAATCAATGCCTTCCATGTTGGTTTTTTCCAGGTCAGCTCCCCGCAAATCGGCATAATGCAGCTTCGAATTGCTCAGGTCCACCTCCATCAGCTTCACCCCGCGCAGATCCGCTTTACCCATGTAAGCTCCCTTGAAGTTGCAATCCTCCACCTTGGCATCACTCAAATTGGCCTGAAACAGTTTTGCATTGGAAAAGTCACAATTTATCAGGCTTGCGTCGCTAAAATCTGCCCATTCCAACGTCGCTTCACTCAGGTCGGTATCTTCCAGCGTAGCAGAGCAGAATTTCACACGCGTAAAGTTCGACCCTTTTAGCTTGTATGCTTTCAATGTTCTGTTGGTTAAATCCTCATCCGTAAAATTGATTTTTTCAGAACCGATGGTTTCAACCGTTGCTTTAATTAGTTCCAGAACAGGCATCTTGTTCGCTCCTGATGATTTTTTGTTTGCGAATTAGGCAAACTATAAGCGGGAACTGTTGTTTGTCAAGCAGTGGTGAGATTGCTATAATTTCATCCGCATCGCCAGCTTAGCTCAGTTGGCAGAGCGACGCATTCGTAATGCGTAGGTCAAGGGTTCGACCCCCTTAGCTGGCTTGCAAGATGAAGGCTGTGGCACCAGATGGCTACAGCCTTTTTCTTTTTGTTCCTGGCAACAAATTTACCCGAGTTATCGCGAATTTTGCCAATTTTGTATTGGCGAACCGTTGCATTTTTCCCCTTTTTCCTGATAATGATTTCTGTGTGCGTTTTAAATTTTCTCAGATTAGAAATGGTGGAGCAATACCTTGACACGGAAAAAGTACGGCCGTTACCAAATTGAATCTGAGCTAGGCCGAGGGGGCATGGCCAATGTTTACCTGGCTCACGACCCGCGCTTTGGCCGCAAAGTGGCCCTCAAGGTGATGTCCCGCGCCTTGCAAGATGATCCCACCTTTCGGGGGCGGTTCGAGCGAGAGGCCCGCATCATTGCCACGCTGGAACATCCCGCCATTGTGCCCGTTTATGATTACGGTGAGGTAGACGGCCAACCGTTTTTGGTGATGCGCTACATGCCGGGCGGCACGCTGGCGGAGCGCATCATTGCCCAGCCCTTTTCATTGGCAACGGCCGTTCCCATCATTCAGCGGCTGGCAGGAGCGTTGGATCATGCGCATCAGCAAGGCATCATCCACCGCGACCTAAAGCCAGGCAACATTTTATTTGACCAATACGAGAACGCTTTTCTGACCGATTTCGGCATTGTGAAGCTGGCGGCAGGCAGCAGCACCGATCTCACTGGCAGCGGTGTCATCGGTACGCCCGCCTACATGAGTCCTGAACAGATTCATGGTGAGCAGTCGCTGGACGGCCGTTCCGACATCTACACGCTGGGCATTATTCTTTTTGAAATGCTCACGGGGCGTAAACCGTACCGCGCCGACACGCCCGTGAAGCAAATGATGGCACACGTGCTGAACCCCATTCCCTACATTCGCGAAATAAAACCGGAACTGCCAGATGCGTTTGAACAGGTGATGCAGCGCGTACTGGCTAAAGAGCGCAATCTGCGATTTGCGACGGCCGAAGAGCTGACGCAAGCAATCTCCCAAACGTTGTCAGGACTTTCTCCACCGCCAGTGACGGAATCTTCTCCTCCAGACTCAAAATCAACGGCCGAATTGGAGGATGCACCAACGATTTCTATGGAGCCCCCGGCAAGTGTGGCTCAGGCGATGCCAACGATTGTGGCGGAGCGGGTAGTTGATTTGCCGCCAGCAGAAGAAGCTCTAGCTCCGAAACGACCGTTTCGCTGGCTGGGTTTTGGTTTGCTGGGCGTGTTGCTGGTAGCGGCCGTTCTTTGGGGAGCCAATCGCTTGGGCCAGGCCGACCCAACACCAACTGCAGAACGGGTGGAGCTGGTGCTGCCGACACAAATTGTGCCGGAACCTTCGGTAACGGCCGTTCCCGCTGCTACCGTAACAGTTGCGCCGATATCGTCTCCCACACAAGTAGAAACGCTGCCCACGTCGGTTATCACCACCATTGGCCAATCGGCCAATGGCACACCGCTGGAGGTGGTGCGTCTTGGTAGTGGGCCAACAACGCTCGTTTTTGTAGCCGGGCTGCACGCAGGCTTCGCCCCCGGTTCGGTAGAGTTGGCTAAACAGGTAATTGATTATTACACGGAAAATCTGACCGAAATTCCGCCAGAGATCACGCTGCTGATTCTGCCCAATGTGAACCCAGACAGCCCCCGTGCGCCTGGCCAGTTGGCGGGTCGCTTGAATGGCAACGGCGTGGATCTAAACCGGAATTGGGACTGTCGCTGGGTAGCCAATCCGCCGTGGGGGAGCGAAGAAGCGGTGGATGGATTGGGCGGTTCAGCTCCCTTTTCGGAGCCAGAGGTGCGCAGCTTGTCGAACTTTATTGTGGCTCAGGAGAGTACGGCCGTTATTTTTTGGCAGGCGAAGTCGGCAGGGGGATTGGTTTCTCCAGGGGAATGTGCCGATGGTAGCACTATTTCTCAAACGCTGGCTAATGTGTACGGTGGCGCGACCGACTACCGTATTGCCGATTTTGAAGCGTTGCTAAACACTGAGGTGCCTGGAGACGCTACCAACTGGCTAGACAGTCAGGGTATCCCCGCTATTTCTGTGCTGAATAGAGATTACACGGCCACAGATTTTGAAGAAAATTTGGCGGCGATTGATGCCGTGATGCAGTTTTATGCTAACGGTGGGGTGGCGGAGTGAGCCTAACACGCAAAGCCTGGCAGTTGTTGGTAGGGTTTCTTCTAGTTGGCTGTACTATTGGGCAAGCGGCCGTTTCTATCCCCCAGCCAACAGTGACCAATTCACCCATGGAAGCCGCCCTGCTGCCAACATTAGGAGCCACCGTTGCCCCGCTGCCCGCCACGCAAACGGCCGTTCCAACTGCCACCGCGCTCCCTACTATCACGCCAGTTGTGAGTAATGTCCAAGCGACGCCATCGTCCACAGCCACCTTTGCTGCGTATGGCGTGGCACAGACGATTGGATATTCTGCAAACGGCCGTGCCATCGAAAGCTACCGATTTGGTTTTGGCAGCCAAAGCATTGTGCTGGTGGGCGGCATTCACGGTGGCTATGAGTGGAACACCATTGTGCTGGCCTACGACATGATTGATTACTTCCTGGCGAATCCGGATGAGATTCCGTCCAATGTTTCTCTCTACATCATCCCCTCTGCCAACCCAGATGGGCAATTTACGGTGACGGGTGTGGACGGCCGTTTTACAGCCGGTGATGTGAGTGGCGACATCCGGCTAGGGCGGTTTAACGGCAACGAGGTTGATCTCAACCGCAATTTTGCCTGCGATTGGCAGCCAGAGGGTGTGTGGGGAGAGACGGTAGTGAGTGGCGGTGTCGCGCCTTTTTCAGAACCAGAAACGGCCGCATTGCGCACATTTTTCCTGCGAGAGCGGCCAGCGATGGTGCTGTTTTGGCACAGCAAGGCAGATGGCATTTATGTGGGCAGCTGCGAGAACTTGTTCCAACCATCTTTAGAAATTGCAGAGCAATACGGCCGTGCCTCAGGCTACACCGTTTACGAGGAATTTTCAGCATATCACGTCACTGGCGATGCCAGCGATTGGCTGGCTACCCAAAACATTCCCTCTTTCACGGTAGAGTTAAAAACCCGCAGCGGCACCGACTGGGAGATGAATTTGGCAGGGGTGCTGGTGCTTTTGGATTTTTACGGCCGTTAATGGCCTTTCTGCTGTGGCCGGCGTCTCGCCATGCCACTTGGCGTTTTGGTACGGTGAAACTTTTTGCTAAATTCGGCGTATAATGAATGTCCCATACAGTGCCAAAATCAACAGGCATTGACCCAAAAATGTTCTCTTTCATGTAAAATTGAAGCCAGAGAGCGCTGAATATCAAATTTATCGCTCTTTGTGGTCAATTTTTATTTACTTCATTTAGACTTTTGAACTTTTCTCCTCCGGATGCGACATTTAGCGCAGAAACTTCAAAAGTCTTCCAAGGAGAACAACAATGGCCAATGTGCAAAGAATTGTTCGTGGCGTCACCGAACTTGTTCAATCCGAAGCGTTTGAGCAATTCCAAATTGATGCCAGGGACTTCATCTCCGCCCGCCAGGGTGGAGAATCTGCCGTTACCCAGATTTCGCAGATGGCAGCAACGCTGGAAGAAGCCGCCGAAGTGCTCAACCGCAGCTTCACCAAAGATGAGAAAGATTTACGCAAAGAAGTCACCAACGTCATTTCTCCGGTCGTCATCCCCAAACGATCTGGTTCCTACTTTTTTGCCCTTACCGTGCCTGTCTTGTTCCTGTTCTTCGGTCTGGCCGGGCAGCTTTTTAGCAGTGGAATTGATCTGTTGTTCGGCTCAGGCATCGCCACCGCTTTTTTTGGCCCCCATTACTTTTTGCTGGTGCTGTTGTTTGCCGCGCTCAACGTGGCCCGCGCCCGCATTGTGATGGTGCCAGACGGCAGTCACGCCCTCATTACCAAATTTGGCAAGCTGGAAGAAGTTGTTGGTCCCGGCCGCAAATTTCTGGGTTTCCACCCCCGTCGCAAAGTGAGTTACATTGTCAATACCACCAAAGAGTATCCATACAACGCGCCAATCCGTGAAGCACCAACCTCTGGCCGCGTTAATGCCTCCGTCGATCTCTTCCTCCAATTTCGCATTGAGGATCCGGTGGAATTTATTTTTACGCTGGGTGGCGTCAATGGCTTCTCTGAGAAGCTGCACAACGCCATCAGCGAAGTAACCCGCGCCCTGATTTATGAGCAGAAAGCGGAAGAAATCTACGACCTGATTGGCGAAAGCACCCAAGGGATGTTGGAAACCCTCAATCGCCAATTCCTGCCAGCGGTGCGCTTTGTTAATGCCAACATCACCCACGCAGAGCCGTCCAGCCAGGAGTACCGGATGGACTTGGCGGCGGCCGAAGTGGTGAAAGTAGCCAAAGAAGCGTACACCTACCAATATGAGTTGGAGCTGCGCAAAAGCCAGGATGAGGGTGATTTGAACAAGGAGCTAGCCTCTTTGCGGCAAACGCTGTCTGAAATTCGGGCTGAGATTGCTACTTCGCAGGCAGAAATTGATACGGCCCATGAGAAGGCCATCAACCAGGCCAACGCGTATTCCCGGCAATTACTCGTCGAGGCACGAAGTGAGGCGCAGGCCAATGCTGCCTTGCTGGAAGCGCAGGCACTTGATATTCGCACTGTCAACAGTGCCTACTACCCGGAAATTTTGGAGTACCGTTATAAGCGAGAGGTGCTAGACAAGATTACGGCCGTTGCCGACAAGCTGCCCCAAATTGTGAACCTCGGGGAAGCGGAGCAAAACAAGATAGATTTTATGGCGGTGGCTCGCCAAATGATGGGTATCGCAGATAAACCCCTTTACACCGAAGAAGACATCAAGGCGATTCGTGCCCGCGCTAATGAAATTATGGCACGCATTAAAGAGCGTACCCCCAAGCTGAATAGTTTAGTTGAAAAAGATGAAGATATGCTATCCATGGCCGACATTGACCCGACGAAAACGGCCGAATTGGAAGCCGTCTTGCCACCCGCTGCCGTCATCGAAAATGACGAAAATGGTCAGGGAGGAAGCTAATGGCAGTTAGAGAAAGTTTTTCACGCATTAAAGAAGTTGTAGGTAATTGGGACAATATCCAGCGTTTGCTTCGCTCAGGAGATGGCGGTTCCCTAGTTCCAGTCGTTATTCCCAAAGATCGGCGACGCATGGCCTATCTGATCTGGTTTGCGCTTGGCCTGTACTCGTTTGTTACCAATTTACTGCTCTTTGGATTTTCCGGGGCTGGCATTGGGTTTGGCATCGTTAGCATTTTGCTCTTTGCTCTGATTGGTGCCTTTGCCTGGTGGCGCAGTGCCATCGTGGAGATTGAGCAAGGAACGACTGGTGTGCTTTCTCGCTGGGGCAAAATTGAAGACTCACTGAAGCCAGGTCGTCGCTTGCTGTGGTGGCCGTGGGAGAAAGTTGAGTATATTGTGGATACCTCCACAGAAATTCCCTACACTGCCCCCGTGCTGGCTTGCCCCACGCATGAAAACGTGCCGCTCAAATCCATTGAGTTCTTCTTGAAGTTCCGCATTATTGACCCAGTACTGTTTGTGCGGCACATTGGTGCTAGCAATTACGATATGGTGTTGAGCAGTGCGGTACAGGATGCCATCCGCAATCGCAGCCGCCAGGTAGAAACGGCCAACGCCTACGATCTGCGTGGCAGCAATGTAGACGACATGCGCGAGACGCTCAATCGGCAAATGAGCCGGTACGGCGTCAAAATTACCGGTGCAAACATCCCCGACGTGCAGCTGCCGAACCAGTACCAACAAAATTTGTCTACCCGTGAGCGCGTGGCCAAAGAACTGGTGGCCTACGAAAAAGAGTGGGAGCTGGTGCGGAAGCGTCGCCAGGATGCGCTGCTGCTGGAAATTGAGCGTGCCAAGAAGGAGCGTGACGAGAAGCGCATTGCCGTGCAGGAAGCGATTAACAAAGCGCGAGAAAGCGTGGCCCAAATGCTGCAACAGCGCGAGGCTGAGGCTGAGAAAATCAGGCTGGAAATAGAGGCGGAAGGCCGTGCTGAGCTGAAATCGGCTGAGAATGAGGCACGGGCCTTGCACCGGCTAGGGCAATCGTACAAGGATAACCAAGCCGTGCTGCAATATGAGTTGGCAGTGAAGCGGCTAGATGTGGCCGAAGATTTGCTGCGCAGCGCACCTCGTCCTGTGATTGTTAATCAGGCAGGTGGTGGTGACCAAAATTCCGCGTTAGCCACTTTGCTCATGGCCCAACTTTTGCCAGAAACATTGCGCGAGGCGAAGCAGCGTGCCGAAAATGGCGACTTGCTGCCTCGCTATGGCGGCAGACGCTCACTTGAGCAAGGTAATGATGCTTAAGGATAAGGTTTAAGTTCGCAAATTATAGGAAACGTTTAGAAGTCCGATTTCTTGCAAAATTTGCAGAAATCGGACTTCTTTTTAGCGGCGGGTGGCACGTGCCCAGCCAATGCCCAGAATGATAACCAAAAGCAGCAGTATCCCGAGGATAACCAGGAAAATGGGGCTGGGCGTGTTATTGGCAGTGGGTGCTGGATTTGTGTCTGGCACGGCCGTTTCTCTTTCAACTCTGGTGGGGCGTGGGGCAGGCTCGGTGGGGTCTAGTTCCGGAGTGGCAGCGATGGCCACCGCTGCGGCTGATTCCATGGTGGGTTGTGCTTCTTCTGGTACGGCCGTTGGCATGGGGGTGTTGGTGGGGGGAACGGCCGTTTCTGCTGGCGGCTGTGCCGTTGGCTCAGGCTGAGATGACTCCTCGGTAGGTGATGGTGGGGCATCAGCCACTTCACCTGCATTCCCGTCTACTGAAAAGTAAACGCCTGTGTATTTTACCCCTTGCCGACCTCCTTCCGGGTAGCGGCCAAATAGCTCCACTTTATAAAAGGGGAATCCTTCTGCAATTGTGGTGTCCAGCAGTTCTGTTTGCGTCCAGGCACCGCCTGTGGAAGTGGATTGATCTATTTCCAGCGGCACCCAAACGGCCGTCCACGGGCCATCTGCCGAATTGCCACCGTAAATTGTGACGGCCGCTCGGTCAATCCACTGGGTGACCCAATGAATTTTGAATTGCAGATGCGTCAGCGACGAGTCTGCAGCCACAACCTGATACAAATATGAATCCACGCCACCTTGCCCGGTGCCACCCCCCTGGCCAGAGCCAAAGGCCAGCCGTGCAGAGGTGCCAATGATCTCATCTGGCGAGGGGTTGGATTGTTTTTGGCTGAGCGACCAGATCACATTGCTGCCTGCTGCATCGGTCCATTCGGTTAGGCTGGGCTTATTGCCTTCACGGAACCAAGGATTTTCGATGAGATTATTTTCCGGTAGGGGGTCTACGATGGTTTGGGCCAGTACGGCCGCAGTTGAGCCTAGAAGCGTAAGAATTAGAAAAATCCAAACAAGAACACGTCTTTTTATCATAAGCACCATTACTCCATCCAATACATTGATTGTTGTCACTCAAATAACGAGAACCGGGTGAGAAAAGTTCCCGGTGCCTTAGTTTAGCAAAAGTGCCTTAACAATTGGATGAAGAAATGAGAAGAAAAAAGAGGCGTCTTCGGAAGAAGATGCCTCTTCTAGGAGTTGAAAATATTAAGATGTAAAGCGTTATGTAGCTATCCAGCGCCGCTGGCACCGCCACCGGCCGCACCTGCTGCTCCGCCCGCGCCAGCAGCCGCGCCGCCAGAGGAGGATGAGCTGCCAGTCATAGCCACGAATGCGGCCATACTTTCGCTGCCAGAGCGGTTCACCGCCTGGAAGTAAGGCGGTACTTCTGTCCAGCCTTCTTTCTCGAAGAATTTGGCCCATTGGTGCAGCAGGCCGTAGCTAGCTGCATAAGGCAGAAACTGGTTGAATATATTGGTGCCGCCTACGGCCGCTTTTTTGTGCGTTACATCTTTTAAGTAATCGTGAAAGCCTTGCCATTCATCGGCCATCATTTTGGCCTCATCTGTCAAGATAGTCAGCGCATTGCCCATGGTCAGCCAAACCGCAAAGAGGATGAATAAACTCATGCCAATTGCGACTGGCCAGGCACCAAACTGATCTGCCAGGCCCATCGGTAAGCCAATCATGGCAGCCGTACCAATAATGAGAAAGATGATGCTGCCAGCCATCACCCAATTTCGGCGAGATTTACGCGCTGCGTCAATATATCCAGCCGCTTTTAGCTCTGCTTCCAGCGGTTCGGTAAACTTCTTCCACTGCTTGCCGCTAACCATGGTGCTGAGTTTAGACATTTTTACGGCCGTTTCCTGCCCTTTCTTCGTCTCAAACAGCAAATCCAGTAGACCTTGCTCATGCGGCCGTAAGCCGCTAGGTGACATTTTTTGCTGCACAATAACGAAATCCTGACCCTGATACCATTTTTTATCTTCGACTTCCTCGATGCTCAAAATGCCGCGGTCGGCCAGATCGAACAAGGTCGCTAAGGCATTGCTCCAGGCGGGCTTAGCCCCATGCCCGTTGAGCACCCCAGCAATGGCAGGGGGTAAATCATTCGGTGGTTCGTAGAGAACGGCCGTACTTTTGTGTGTCTTGGGTTGGTGGGTCCGGTAAACCCACCAAGCCCCCAATGAGCCAACTACCAAAATGAAGACCCCCGCACCAATCCACAGCGGCCCCAATGCGTTTTGCTCGGCGCGTCGCACTTGCCACGCAGGTGGGGCAGAAATCAGACTACCCTCGGCAAATTGCATGGCAAACACCATCGTCTCATCCGATTTGACGTTTTGGCGGCTAAATGTGACCATGTTGCCGCCGCGATCTACCTGAGCCTGACCGGTCGTTACCACTGGCGTTTCAAGCAAATTGGCAACCGTCGGATATGTGACGGTGACGGTACTGCTGTCGATTGTGTACTCAAACTCATCGGGCAGTGGCTGATAGCGGAGCAGATCAACGCCATCTTCCTGACGTACCACGCCAAGCATACGGTATTCCAACACAAAAGTGCGGCTTGTATTGACGGTCGGCTCTATGTGCCAGGTGATGCGAATGTCGTTGCCGTCTTCAATTTCAACTTGTCCTGCATTGGTGCCTGCGGGGTAGGTACGGCTGTCTACCGACGCCGACAAAATTTCAATCCCGTCTGTTTTGCTGGTTGGCAGCTCACGAAACACAAACGTAAATGGCTCGCCCACAAATGTGAAAACAACCGTCTCTGTCACCAGCAGCGAGCCATCGGATTGAACCACCACGTCCACGTCAAAACGGTCGGCACTGTACGATTTATCTTGTGCTAAAACAGCAGGCACGCCAAACAGCAGCGTGCCGAAGATTACCATCAAAGCTATCAACTTACGCCACATAGCCCGCTCCTTTCATGCCCAAATATGGGCTTATTATTAGAAAACCTACTATTTTCTACGAAATATGGGGGTGTTTGGTTGCAAGAAAATTATTCCAACTCAATTTCTTCTGGCGGCTCTTCATCTGCCAAACCGCCCGCGAAACTGGCCAGCATATCTTCAATTGCTTCTATCACGTCATCATCCAAAAAAGAGGAGTCGCACTGTTCGCAGACCCAAACGGGCACATCCTCTATCATTACTTCTTCGCCGTCGATTTCGGTTTTGTAGGTTGTCATTTCTTGCAGCATGACACCTTTGCACACAGAACATTGCATGGTTCAAATTTCCTTTGTTGATTTGTGTGTAAATCACAAAAAGTATTTTGATGAAAATTGGGTCGCGAAATTGTGATTTACTTGAGCAAACCAAAGAGAAACCGCCTTCGTTTTTCAAACTTCTTTCTGTGGTTTGCTTGATTAGAAGGTATCTCAATTTTGGGAAAATTCAACATTTCAGGTGGGAATCAAGCTGCGTTTTTTCGCGTAGAGAGCGAAATCCTGTTCGGTATCCAGATCGAACTGGAGGCTGGGCAATTGCGTGACGTGGCAGGCTAATCCCAACCGAGTTGCTTCCTGTTGATGGTAGTGAAAGCTGTTACGGCCGTAGCCAAACCGAAACCCCCAGCCCGTCGGCACAATCAACCCATTGGTGCCCTGCTGCTGCCGATCGCCGCATAAAATGAGGGTGGGCTGGGAAACGGCCGTTTCTGCCAAACCTACCAATTTCGCCAACTCTTCATCCGCCAAAAAAGGCAAATCGGAGGGCAACACTAAGCAATGGCTGGCTCCGTTTTGTGCCGCCAGCTTAACGCCGGTCGAGACCGCCCCATTGAGACCACTGCCCTGCGGTTCTGCCAGACAGCGGCAGCCAAACCGCATGGCCATTTCGGCCACGGTGGGGTCTTGTGTGACGACGGCCGTTTCCCCCAAAAGCGTCACTCGCGGCAGCAATCCGAGCGTGCGCTCCAGCAGATGCAGGGTCAATTCCGCTCTTTCCGCTAGAGACAGCACAGCACTTAACCGAGATTTGGTTAGGTGCAGCGATTTGGCGGGGAGGATGGTCCAGAAGTTCATTACCTTTCTAAAAATTGCGTAGTAAAAGCGGCCGTTACGTCCACTTCCCCTGGCAACGAGTCATATGTTTGCAGCATGGTTGCCAGGGCTTGCCACTGTGCCTCCGTTTGCCAGCCAAAGCCACCGGGTGAGCTAGCATCCACCAATTCGCTTTCCAGCATGAAGCGCATATGGTCTGCATCTGCGTCTTCGCCAGCGTATTGCAGTACGATTTGCACCGCTTCATCGGGATTTGCTTGCGCGTACTCGATACCGCGTACAACCGCATTCATAAAGCCTTGCAGCATTTCCGGGTCGGATTCGATTAGGACTTCGGTGGTGACATAGGTTAGGCCAAGCGTGGGCACGCCAAAATCGGCCGCTTCCCACTGCACCAGATCAAAGCCCCAGCCGCGAATCAGGTTCGGTTCGTTGGACTTAAAGACGGGATACACATCCACCAGCCCCTCCGTCAGCGTCCGCGGATCGAAGCCCACATTTACCAGCTCTATGTCATTTTCCATCAGGTCGTTGGCGGCCAGCAGGGCAAACAAATCAGGCGGCGGCGTACCTTTGAAGCCGACGGTATGCCCTGCCCAATCTGCCGGGGAAGTGAGACCACTGTCTGCCAGAGCCACAAACGCCTGCTGCCCACGCTGCCCAATTAGCCCGATGGAAACGAGCGGCAAACCGGGGTCGGCGCGGCGTTGTAGCAAAACGGCCGCATCTTGCGTGGTCACCTGCACTTCGCCAGCCGCCAGCAGCTGCAGATGTTCGCCGCCCCCGGCCGAATGTTCAATGGTGACGGCCAGCCCCTCTTCGGCATAGAATCCTTTTTCTTGCGCCACGTAGGCACCTACGAAGGGCAAATTGGCCTGAGGGCGAAAGCCTGCCATAAACGTCATTTCACGCAGTGCTTCTTGCCCTCCGGCTTGGCAGCCTGTCAATAGAAGTATGATGAAAAATAAAACAGCTAGTTGGTTGCGTGGCAAGATTTCTTCTCCTAAATAAACGTCAAAATGCGAAACACATAGTTGCACAGAGAAGCGCGGAGGTTCACAGAGAGAACCAAAATCCGTGAAATCTGCGGCTAATTTATTCCCAAAAAAGGAACCGTTTTTCTAACCAGACGATGGTTTGGTAAACGGCCGTACTCAAGCCCGTCAAAATAAAGACAGCGGCAAACAGGGCTGGCATGTTCAAATTAGTGTAGGCCAGCCACATGGCGCGGCCCAGGCCGCTGGATGCGCCCATCCATTCCGCTACCACTGCGCCGATCAGCGAGAGCGGCCCCACCACTCGCAAGGCTGCAAACAGAAACGGCCGTGCCCCCGGCCATCTCGCCTGCAAGAAAATCTCCTGCGGCGTGGCGTTGAGCGAACGCAGCCAATCCAGCAAGGCGCCATCCACCGAGCGAAAACCAGTCAGCGCATTGATCAGAACGGGGAAAAAGGTGAGCAGTGCCGTTACAATCACTTTGGGTGCGGGGCCAAAGCCCAGCCAAATCGTCAAGATGGGGCCAATGGCGATGATGGGCGTGGACTTGATCAGAATGGCCAACGACATGACGCCTTGTTCCAACTGCTGCCAAAAGGTGATGAGGACGGCTAGGGCCAGACCAACGGCCGTTCCCAGAACCAACCCCGCCACCGCCTCCAGCAACGTGATCCCGCCCGCCACCAGCAAATCCCCCAGATGGGTGAACAGGTAGCTGAAAACGGCCGTTGGTGTAGGAAACAGATAGGCAGGCGTGTCGGTGAGGCGAACGGCCGTTTCCCACAGCAAAAGGGTGCCAATCAGCAAGCCCACGCCTGACCAGTTTCGTGAATGGCGACGGTTGGCGGCTGGCTGCGGTAGCCTCAATTCAGGGGTGATTTTTTCACTAGCCATGCACCCGCTCCTGCCGCAGCAGCGACCGCGCCTGCCGCAAAAGGTCTTGGAATTGTGCGCTGGTGTCGTTGCGGGGGCGGGGCAGTGGCACCGCGATTTCTCCCGCAATCGTGCCGGGCCGCGGCGTGAGCACCACCACCCGGTCAGACAAGCGAATCGCCTCATGCAAATTGTGCGTGATCCACAGGACCGTTGGCCGGAACTGCTGCCAAAGCTGTAGCAATTCCCCGGCCAATAGCTCCCGCGTCAGCTCATCCAGGGCAGCAAACGGCTCATCCATCAGCCAAACGGCCGCGCCGGTCGCCAAGGTGCGCACCAGTGCCGCCCGTTGCTGCATTCCGCCAGAAAGCGTCAGCGGATACGCAGTGGCAAACTCCGTTAGGCCGACCATTTTGAGCAACGCGTCCGGCTGTGGCAGCACTTCAGCATTCTGCTGCGGATTGATTTTTTGGGCAAGCTGCACGTTTTCCAGCACGGTGCGCCACGGCAGCAGGGCAGCTTGCTGGGCCATCCACCCAATCTGCTTGGCCGCACGTGCTACCCGAGGTGGCTGCCCATCGAGCCAGACCTCGCCCTGCGAGGGCGGTTGCAGCCCGGCAATCAGCCGCATCAGGGTGGATTTGCCGCAGCCGCTAACCCCGATCAGGCTTACAAATTCGCCCGGCTGAATGTGCAAATTGATATTTTGCAACGCGTGGGTGTCGTCGAAGCGGTGGCTCAAGCCGCCCACGCGAATATCCAATGAGTTCATGGGCGGCCTAGCCCTTGCTGCCCGCTGATGCGCTGCGGCGTAATTTGTACGGCCGTCCATCCCTCGGTTCGGCTTAATTCTGGCTGCTGGTCAGCCCCCTGGCCCAAGTAGCGGATGGCCAGCCTCTGCCGCAGCCCGGTCAGTCCACCGGGAACTTGGCTACCCTGCACTGTCTTTGCCGAGCCAACCACAAACGCCCGGCGCAGCGGCGGCCACGGCTCATCAATCGTCAGCGAGACGTGCCCGGTTTCGTCCACCACCTGCTTCCATTGCGCCCCCGGCGTGGCGGCGACCCAAAAGGAACGGCCGTCCCATTCATACCAAAGCGGCAAAACGTGGGGCGTACCGTCGGCGCGCACGCAGGCCAGCCGGGCGCGCCACGGCCCCCGCAAAAATTGCTCAATTTCGGTCTGGCTCAAGGCGCGGTTAGGGCCGATTTGCTCGTTAGTGGCCCAGCCGTAGGGCTGGTAAACAGTTGCCCCCAGTCGGAAAGAGATGCGCGCCGCCGCTTGCTGCACCAGCTTTTTAATCTCGGCAACGGCCGTTGGCTCACCACGAAAGATGGGAACACTCACCTGCACAGCGGCAATTGGCTGCACGCCGTCGGCGCAAATGGGGCAGGCAAGTTCGATGGTTTCGGCCGTTTCTTGTTTGGCGACCCCCTCATTGCGGAATTGGTTGAAGATAGCCGTTTGCTGGGTCACTTGGTTTGGCAAGCCTGCCAGCAGCAGCCGACCGCCGGGGCTGCTTTCGGCCGCGTCTCGCTGCCCTAGCCGGAACACGGCCCGGACCCGGTTAACGCCTTCATGCTGTGCTAACAAGACGGTTTCAGCTCGATCGAGCCAGAGGAGAACGGCCGTTTCTGCCAAATCAACCTGCGCCATTTCCGTGGTAAAGGCAGTGATGAGCGGCTCCAGCCCCAGCGACTGACGCGGCAGCAATGCCCACAGCGCCGGGCCAAGTTGGTACTTTCCTCGGTTGTGGCCCTTCTCGATGTAGCCACGTGCCTTCAGCGTGTTCAGCAGCGCAAACAACCCACTCCGCGATACATCATCCAGCTGCGCCAGCAGCTCCGTTGCGCTTAAACCATCCGGCACACCGCTCAACGCTTCCAGAATATTCAACGTTCGCTCGGCCGCTGGAACCTGTTTTGAATAATCCATAATCTGCATGTTGTAGGTGACAGGCACTTTCAAAGTGCCTGTCACCTTTTTTGTCTTAAGTCCAGTATAAAAGATTGACATTTATTATACCGGACACACTCAAACAACCAAAAAGCCCCGTGAAGGGGCTAAATGGTGTGATTATGGCACTCTTTGGCAATAATTTTAAGCGCAATTTTCGAGCTGTGGCTGGCGTCCCACCGTGCCACCCAAGGGTTAGTTGGCTGATAAAAGCACCGGTGCCAAAATGGTTGCGAAACTTTCCTGTGGCTGCGCTTCTGGCGAAACCGCACCGTAGCTTGGTTGGCTTACCTCATTGGCGCAAACGGGGCAGGTGTTGATGTTGGGGTTGTTGCCGAGACGCCAACCGCGAAAGTTGTCCCAGCCGAGTGCAGTAAGTTGCTCAATTGGTAGCTCCAACATGAAGCGTGTTGGCTGGGCATAGGGCTGACTGCCCCACCAGGCGGAACAGTGATCACATTGCCACAGTGCTTCATGATTTTGGTCTTGGTTATTGTTCATTTTTACCTCCAGGATTGCTAAATCGGTTCCGCTTTTTTCATTCAACTTGATATCCATTGTTCACTCCTATTTGGGAATATTTGCTTGTTTGCTAGCTGCGTTTGTGATTTGTTGCTCGCAGAATACAAAGGAACCGCCCCTTCAACGTCCCTAAAAGCGTTCCCGCGATTTTGTCTTTAGGATTGAGCGGCTTGGTGACCTCACTAGCCTGGAGGGTATGAGCCCTTTGAGATAGTTTGCGTTTTCGGGAAATTCTGGCTTGCGGGAAGGGTGGCTGTCCGTTTAGAATAGTTTGCAGATTTGCCCAGCCAAACGAAACATGGAGCAGGCCAGTGCCAGAAATTGACACGCAACAACTAACCCAGCTAAGAAATCAAATTGAGGAAAATTTCAGCGAGGAAGAACTGCGTGCTCTCTGTTTTGATTTGGGCGTTGATTTTGAGAACTTGGGCGGCCGAGGCAAAGCGGCCAACGTGCTGGAACTAATCAATTGGGCCAAACGAAACAACTGCGTTTCTGACTTAATGGCTCTGGTGAAGGAAGCCCGTCCTCATGTTCCCGACATTATCGCCTTACTGCCGCCACACCACATTCCCTACCGCCGCAATGAGCTGTTTACTGGGCGAGAGGCGTGGCAAACCAAACTGCACGATGCCCTCCACCAGGACGAACCCATTGCCGTGACCCAAGCTGTTGCTGGGCTGGGTGGCGTGGGCAAAACGCAACTGGCGTTGGCCTACTGCTACCGCCACCTCAATGATTACGACCTGATCCAGTGGCTGCGTGCCGATGACGCCGTGACGCTGGGCGGCGAGCTGGCCGAACTAGCCTATCGACTGGGGCTGGCCCGCCGCAGCGTGACCGACCAGCCAGCCCTGCACCAACTGGCCCTCAACTGGCTGCACACAACCGACAAACGCTGGCTGCTGGTGTACGACAATGCTGATGCTATCCAGCCCAACGACCTGCGGCCGTTTTTGCCCAAAATGGGGCGGGGTGCCTGCCTCATCACCAGCCGCAACCCCAACTGGGGTGGCCTGGCCCACACCCTAAACCTGACCCACTTTGACGATGCCGAAGCGGTGGCCTTTTTGCTGGGGCAGCCAGAAATGGCAAGCGAGGAGATGGAGGCGCACCCACAAGCTGAAGACGCCAAAAGTTTGGCTCATTTATTGGGCAACTTGCCGCTGGCCTTGGAACACGCCCGCGCCTACGTAGAAGAAACGGGCTGCACCCTGGCCGATTACGCAGGCTATTTTGCCAACGAGCGAGTGGAACTGTGGGGAGATGATTTGCCCGCCCCGGCCGACTACGACGAAAAGACAATCACCACCACCTGGGAACTGGCCTTTGCCCAGGTGCGGCAAACCCTCGGCGCGGCCGAACTGCTGAACCTTTGCTGCTTTTTAGCCCCGGACGACATTCCGTTGAATGTGTTGATGGCGGCTGTTGGGTCAGTTGATGAACCACCCTTGCCGCAAGAATTGGTGGCGTTGGCGGAGAGCAAGCTGAAGCTGGACAAAGCGATTGTCGCCCTGCGCCGCTACTCCTTGCTGACGCGGGATGGCGTCACGCTAACCCTGCACCGCCTGGTGCAAACGGTGGCTCGCGACCAAATGCCGCTTGAAATAAAACAGACCTATGTTGAAGTGGCAGTTTTGCTGTTGCAAAAAGCGTTTCCTTACTCGACGAACGACATGACAACTTGGGAGGGGGGTAGTATATTGCTTCCTCACGCTGCCGCGGCTACAGGCTTTGCCCTCAACCTGAAGGTAGCAAGTACGCTCACGGCAAGCCTATTGAACCACATGGGTCAATTTTTAGATGATCGTGGTCAATATACCGCTGCCGAAATCAATTATAAAGATGCTTTAGCCCTTTGTGAGGAAGTACTTGGCCCGGAACATATCTATACCGCTGTTTGTCTGAACAATATTGGTAATTTACTTCGGGCGGTAGGAAAATACGAGGTGGCCCGCCCGTATTTAGAGCGCGCTTTGAAAATCAGTGTGGAAGTGTTGGGACCAGACCATCCAACTGTAGCGATTCGACTCAACAATCTCGCTGCATTGTTTCAAACTGTTGGAGAATGGGAGGCTGCACGACCAATTTTGGAACGTGCATTATCGATCCTTGAAAAGAATCTCAGTGCTGACCACCCTTATTTGGCCGTACTTAACAACAATCTTGGACACTTACTACAGACAATGGGAGAATACGGGGCAGCACTTGTATATCTGGAACGCGCCTTAGCTATTTCGGAAAGGGTATTAGGACCTGACCATCCCCAAGTTGCCACAGCCAATACCAATTTGGGTCTGTTGCTGAAAACAATGGGAGATTACAAAGCGGCACGACTCTACTATGAACGTGCTTTGGCCATAGATGAAAAAACATTGGGGTCAGAGCACCCAAGTGTGGCCACGGATCTTAACAATTTGGGGCGGTTGTTGCTAGCGGTTGGAGAGTACCATATGGCACGGGAATATTTAGAGCGGACTGTTTCGATATTGGATGCTGCGCTCCCGAATCATCCCAACACAGCCGGGACCAAACATGTTTTAGCGGAGTTGCTGGCCAAAATGGAAGGCCAGTAGCCGTGGTTTCTTACCGCGCTGTGGCAATTGGCTGAACGCGCTAAGAAAGCGCGGCTACAGGAGTGGTTTCACCGATCTACAAATTGCACACGGCTAGGCCAGGGGGCGCGGGATTTCTCTTTTTCTTGGGCCGGCCAGCCCAGCGTCAGCATACCCTGTGGCTCCCAATCATCAGGCAACTTGAGCGTTTCTTGTACCAACTGCGGCACAAAAAGCGGGGCGCACAGCCAGCAGGCACCTAGCCCGGCGGCGTGGGCGGCCAGCCACATAGTTTGCGCCGCCATGGCTACACTTTGCACCGCCATTGTGCGCTCGGCTCGGCCGCGGCGGGGGTCAGGGTAGCTGTCCATATCGGCCAGGCTCAAGCACACCACAATGAGCACCGGCGCGCCGGTAATGCGGGCAAAAGAGCGAGCCACGTCCCGCTCAATTACGTCTGGCGGGTCGCCGTCGGCCGTGCGGTCGGCGCGGAGGCGTTGGCCCATGGCGCGGGCCAACTTCTTTTTGCTGGCGGCGGTTTCTAGCACTGCAAAGCGCCACGGCTGCCGGTTGTGGGCGGAGGGAGACCAGGTCGCAATTTCTAGCAGTTGGTTCAGCAGGTCTGGCGGCACGGGCTGGTCTGTGTAACGGCGAATGGCGCGACGGCCGCGCGCCAAATCAATGAAATCGTCTAAATTTTGGGTCATGTGGGGAGTATAGCGATGGCTTAGGTGACAGGCACCTCCGAACGTGCCTGTCACCTGTCATTGCGTTAGGAATACATCGGGGTGTCGAACGTTTCGCTGAAAACGACGTCGGTGAGAGGCATACGGGCTAGCTTCTTGGGGAACGGATTTTCTGGATAGCCCAACGTGATGTGGCAAGCCGTCGCGTACCCTTCGGGGATGTTGAGCAGCTCTTTCACCTGCGGCTCAACGGCGCAAAGCAGTGTGGTCACGGCCCCGCCCAAACCCTCGTTACGGGCGGCCAGCAGCAGGTTTTCTACGGCCGGATAAACGGAGCAGCCGTACACAATTGGGTCGCGCTCCAGCTCCAGGTCGGTGGGGTGAATATCTTCCATTTTGGCGCAGACCACGACGATGGCCGGGGGCTTGTGGAAGTTGTCAGCGAAGATGTCGGCATCGACCAAAATTTTGGGTACGCCCTTGTCTGAGCGAATTTTGATCTCCCCCATCCCAGCGGCGGCCAGATATTCTGCCCAGATGGGATAGTACCAGTCGCGTAGCTGCTTGCGGGTGGCCGGGTCCCGCACAACGACGTACCGGTTGGGCTGTCGGTTGCCCCCCTGGGGTGCCCAGCGAGCCGCGTCCATCACGCGCGCCAGCACATCATCCGGGATGGCGTCTTCTTTGTAGTAGCGGCAGGTGCCTGCGGTTTTGATGACGTCATAAAATTCCATTTTTTGCCTCCTTCGAGCTTAATGTTTTTCGGTTTTGGCCACAGAGGACTCAGAGATTTTTGAGATTTGTTTCTGCGGCTAAGCCGAATTGCTATGAATGTGCCAGCTATGTCTGGCTGTATTGACGGCGCAGTTCGCGCTTTAACAATTTACCTTGCGTATCGGTGGGAATGGATTCCACGATGTGGACGGCTTTGGGAACTTTGTAGCCCGCCATGTTGGCCTTGCAGTGGTCAATAATCTCTTGTGGGTCAATCGTTTCATGGCCGGGCTTGGGAATGACGAAGACGGTGACGGCTTCCAGCCATTTAGGATCGGGCAGGCCGACAACGGCCGTTTGATGCACCGCCGGATGTTGATAAAGTACCCGCTCAACCTCCTGCGACGAGACGTTCATCCCGCCTGTTTTAATCATGTCCTTCACCCGATCATAGAAGAACATATTGCCATCGGCGTCCAGCCGCACCATGTCCCCGGTGTACAGCCAGCCGTCGCGGATGGTATCGGCCGTTTTTGCCTCATCCTTATAGTAACCCAGCATCACCGAGGGAGAGCGGCAAAGCAGTTCGCCGATTTCGGCATCGTTTCCCATCGGGTCTACCACCCGAATTTCTAGCTGCGGCACCGGCTTGCCAATCCAGGTGGGATCGTTGTCCGGCACGTCATCTAGCGTGCTAAACCAGCCAATCGAGCCTAGCTGGGACAGCTCAGATTGGCCCCAGTAAGTGCCCCACACAATGCCTGGCGACGCTTTTTGCCAGGCATCGATCATCGCCTGCGGCACGGTGCCGCCATAGGTGATGCACCTCTCCAGGCAGCTTACGTCCGTTTCGTAGAAACCTTCCACCTGGGTCATGGCCAGGAAGAAAGTGGGCGTTTGGGCCATCAGCGTGACGCGCTCGTCGGCGATCATGTTTAGTGCGCTTTTGGCATCCAGCGTTTGCACCAAAATGAGCGTAGCCCCAACCAGCGTGAGGGTGGTCATGCTGCCCAGCCCGGCAATGGTGAAGAAGGGCATCAAAAAGAGCCAAATGTCGCTGGGCTTGATACCCAACGCAGCCATCCAGGCGGGCGCGGTGGAGATGAGGTAGTTGCGATGGGGAATCATGACGCCTTTGGGGAACGCTTCGGTGCCGCTGGTGTATTGCAGCATCGCTACGTCCCACTCCGTCACGTCAGAGTCTGGTTCATCGTCTGGCTGCGAATCAGCAACCAAATCGCTGAACAGGTGCCAGCCGTCCGGCGCGCTGCCTTCGCCCGTGGGGTTGCTCATCACGTAAGCCTGTACGCTGGGCAAATTTTGGGTAATTTCGGTGATGCGGTCTACAAAAATATCTTCGATGATGAGCACTTTCGGTTCGGCGTGGTTTACCTGGTAGGTGATTTCTTTTTCTTTGAAGGTGAAGTTGATGCCGGTGAGCATGGCGCCTAGCTTGAGGCTGGCATACCAGGCGGTGACGTAATCTGGGCTGTTGCGTGACATCATCGCCACGACGTCGCCACGACCCACGCCTTGCGCTTGCAGGGCATTAGCCAGTCGGTTGACGCGCTGGTTGAGCGAACCGTAGGTGTGTACTTCGCGGGTTCCGTTGGCGTAATAAAAAATTACGGCCGCTTTTTCCGGTTCGTGCTGGGCATGGCGGCGGAGTTGGTCGCCAATGGTGGCTCGGCCAACGATGCTTTGATGATGGGAAGTGAGTGGTGTCATACATCCTCCTTTTGAAAAATTAACGCAAAGGCGCGAAGGCGCAGAGAATTAGTCGTTCAATTCGCCGCGCGGAGCAGATTGTCTACGGCCATATCCGCATACATGTCGGCCACAGCCTCGATGGTTAGGTTGCCGCTGGGGTTGAACCAATCGTTGATGCCGTGAATCATGCCGATGAGGGCCAGACCAGCCAGGGTGCCATTTTGTGTGTGAAAAGTCCCTTCGTCAATGCCTGCCTGAATGAAGTTTCGCAAGATGTCTTGATAATGGCGCAAGTAGCCAATGACTTCATCTTGCTGCTTGATGGGCAATGCTTTCAGGTCGCGCAGCGTAGTCGAAATCCAGTAGCGTCGCTGCCAGCGGAAGATGATGTGCTGTCGTATAAATGCTTTGAGCCGCTCGGCTCGGCTGCCGTCTGTCTCTTCTAACGTGGGCAGAATGCGCTCGATAAAGGTTTGGGTCACGCCCAAGGCAATTTGGAAGAGCATGTCATCTTTGCCGTTGAAGTGGTGGTAAAGGGTAGCAGCACGCACGCCAACCGCGTCGGCGATGAGCCGCATACCCACATGCCCGTAGCCATTTTCGTAGAAGAGGCGGGAGGCTTCTTCCAAAATTTCTAAGGAGCGGGACGTTTCTTTGAAGCGGCTGTTTGGATTGTGAATGAGTTCTTCCATAAATTATTATTTGCCACATAGGGCACAGAGGTTTTTGAGAATTTAGGCGAGACTTCAAAAGTCTTAGCCACTTTTTGCTTTGGCTAAATTACTTTCAAGACTTTTGAAGTCTACATTGCACATTTGGTTAATCTTTCGGCGGCGGCGACGATTTCGTGTAGAGATGAGCCGGGTGGGTAGGTTTCGACGCCTTGCTCGTTGAGGCGGCGGCAATTTTTGGGTGAGATGGTGCCGCCAGCAAAGACGGGAATATCGAGTTCGGCCGTTTCTAGCTGTGCCAAAATTCGCTCTACCACTTCGATACGGCCGCCTACATTCAAGCCAATCAAATCCACATCTTCAGTAAGAGCAGCGTGGACGATTTCTTCCGCTTTGGCCATGCCGACAAGGATGATCTCAAAGCCCGCGTCGCGCAGGGCGCGGGCCACGACGTTGATGCCGCGCCAATGGCCGTCTAGGGCGGTTTTAGCGAGTAGGATTTTGATGGGTGCTGTTCTCTCGTCCATTTTATCCGCAGATTACGCAGGCTTGTGGTGAGCGAAGTCGAACCATTAGCGCAGATTTCTATTTGTAGCGGTCACCGATTACCGAATACTGATTACAGTTGAATGGGCGGATTCCAGTCGCCGAAGACGGTGCGGAACACGTCGCCGATTTCACCGAGGGTAACGTCTGCCGCTACGGCCGTCATCATTGGCGGCATCATATTGGCATCACCGCGACACGCTTGCTCCAATTCCCGCAGAGCTTGGCTGGCGGCTTTATTATCTCGGCTGTGTTTGATCGTTTCTAAGCGATTCATGGCGTTTTCCCAGACGCCTTCCACCGGTTCGTGCCCGTTGATTTCCAGCGGCTCGATGCTTTCTTGAGCCATGTTGACGCCGACGACCGATTTACGGCCGTCCCACAAAGCCATCTCTTGCTCAATCTGATTTTGGCTGGCGTGTTGGTGCAGCCAGCCGCTGTCTAGCGTGGCGATGAAGCCGCCCTCGTCCTGAATCTGATTGAAAAACTCCCAGGCGCGTTCTTCCAATTCGGCCGTCAGGTTTTCGATGAAGTAGGAACCACCAAGCGGATCGGCAACGGCCGTTACGTTTGTTTCGTGCTGCAAAATTTGCTGGACGCGTACCGACATTTGGTGGGCATGTTCTGATGGGATCGAAATCGCTTCGTCGTAGCCGGAAACGCCCAGTGACTGCACGCCACCCAGCACCGAGGCCAGCGCCATCAGCGTGCCGCGGGCGATGTTGTTCAGCGGCTGCTGGTAGGTCATGGCCGATCCGGCGGTAACCACGTGAATCCGCAACCGTAGAGCCCGCCTATCGGTAATGCCGTACCGTTCTGTGAGCAGTCGGTGCCACATTTTGCGGGCGGCGCGCAGCTTGCAAATATCTTCAAACAGATCCATCGAGACGCGGAAGTTAACGCCGCCGATGCCGTGTGCCAACTGTGCCAAATCCAGATTGCCCCGCGCCTGCACCATATCCAAATATTCCACCGCATTGGCAAACAGGGCCGCCAGTTCCTGATAAGCGTTTAGCCCGGTATCGGCGCCGTTGTAGGCGGCGATGGAGACGGGCACCCAGCGGGGCATGTGTTGGGCGCAATGCTCAATGATGTCACAGTTGAAGCGCAGTCCGGCGCGGGCAGGCACCTGCTGCTTGGTGATGCAGCCCAGGTAGGTGAGGAAGAAGTCGCTCTGGCCGGTGCCAGCCAGCTTTTTCAGGTTTAGTTTGCGTCGTTGGGCTACGGTCCAGTAGCAGGCCAAGGCAAAGGGCCCGTGCTGCACGACGGCGCCACCAGGATGGCAATAATATTGGTCAATGGGAATGCCGTCGAGGATGGTTTCGTAATCGCGCACGCCCAAAATGACCGCGCCAGACAGCCCCACATCTTCTTTGCGGGCGACCACTTCGGGATGATCAACGTTGTAGAGGTGATCGGCCGTATTGCGGTCGTGCTCCATGATGAAGCCAGTTTCGCCGTGATCCAGCAGGAATTTGATGCGCTCCCGTTCGTCTTCGGGGTTGCCGTAGCCGCTAAGTTGGAAGATGCGCCACGGTTTGGTGCGGTACATGCCGGGGTAGGCGCCGCGGGTGAAGGGTGGTTTGCCGGGAACGGCCGTATCCACCAAATCTTCTGGTAAGTCATCAGCTTTATAAATCGATTTTAGCGGAATGCCTGAACTTGTTTGTCTGGACATTTTGATCCAAAAGGTAGTTGTTGAGGAAGAAATCTGATACAGTCTAGAAGACCAAACGAACATTCGTTAGGTTTTTCTGAAATAAAAGATAACCGACAGTTTGCCAATTGTCAAAAACTGATTGGATTCAGGATTGCCAACCTGTAAAATAGGCAAAAGAAATCGGCAAACCACAAAGAAAACCACTTTACCCCTCTCTTTCCTCTGTGGTCTCTGTGGCAAAATCATTTTCTAGGAGCTAGGCATGAGTCAGGAAGCGTATATTTTTGAGGCGATTCGCACCCCGCGTGGGCGGGGCAAGCAAAATGGGTCTTTGCATGAGGTGGCGCCAGTGGAGCTACTGGCCACGCTCATGCGGGAAATGCAGCAGCGGCACAATTTGGATACGTCGCAGGTGAATGACGTAGTGCTGGGCTGCGTGACGCCGATTGGGGATCAGGGGGCGGATGTGGCGAGAACGGCCGTTCTCTACGCCGATTGGGATGTGGATGTGCCAGGGGTGCAGCTCAACCGCTTTTGCGCCTCCGGGCTGGAAGCTGTCAACATGGCTGCCATGAAGGTGCGTTCCGGCTGGGAAGAACTCGTCGTGGCGGGCGGGGTCGAATCCATGTCCCGCATTCCTATGGGCTCTGACGGTGGCGCGATGATGCTAGACCCCAAAGTCAGCAGCAAAGTGAACTTTGTGCCCCAGGGCATCGGGGCGGATTTGATTGCCACGATGGAAGGCTTTAGCCGTGAGGACGTGGACGCCTTTGCCGTCTGTTCGCAGCAGCGGGCTGCCCACGCCTGGGCCAATGGTTACTTCCAAAACTCTGTGGTGCCAGTCCATGACCAAAATGGACTGCCCATCTTGGAAAAAGATGAGCACATTCGGCCAAGTTCAACTGTAGAAGGGCTAGGCAAGCTCAATCCTGCTTTTGCGGCCATCGGCGAGATGGGATTCGACGCCCTGGCACAGCAGGTGTATACCGAGGTCGAGCGCATCAACCACGTACACACGGCAGGCAACTCCTCCGGCATTGTGGATGGGGCGGCTCTGGTGCTAATTGGTTCCAAAGAGAAGGGAGAGGCGTTGGGCTTGAAGCCCCGCGCCAAAATTCGGTCGGCCGCTTTGGTGGGAACGGAGCCAACCATCATGCTCATTGGGCCTGGCCCAGCTTCGCAAAAAGCACTCAAGCTGGCGGGTATGGACGCAAAAGACATTGATTTGTTTGAAATTAATGAAGCGTTTGCCTCCGTGGTGCTGCGCTTCATGCGCGATATGGGCATCGAGGGGGCCGAAAATGTAAACGTCAACGGCGGCGCGATAGCGATGGGGCATCCGCTGGGGGCAACCGGGGGGATGCTGTTGGGTACCGTTCTGGATGAGTTGGAGCGCACCGATTTGTCTACGGCCTTAATTTCATTGTGCGTAGGCGGCGGCATGGGCATTGCCACTGTTATTGAGCGGGTTTGATCCATATCGGTAGGGGCAGACCTCTGTGTCTGCCCTTTGGGTTGGCACGGGGACCAACCCCTACCATTACCTATTTCATTTTAATAGACATTTGTAGCCAACGGTTTAGGTTCATTAGGGGATAAGGATGGCAATTCAATACTCAAAAGATGAGCAGAATATTGTGACGTTGACGCTGGATCGGCCGGGGCGGTCGGCCAACGTAATTAATGCGGAATTTGGCGAGGCGTTGGCGGCAGTTTTGACCCGCTTGCAGGCCGAGCCAGATTTGGCAGGCGTGATTGTCACATCTGCCAAGAAAACGTTTATGGCGGGTGGTGACTTGGGATGGCTGGTCGGCGTGACCGATGCGGCCGAGGTTTTTCAGAGCGCAGAAGCTCTAAAAGCAGGTTTTCGGCAGCTAGAGACGCTGGGCGTGCCAGTCGTGGCGGCTATCAAAGGAGCAGCGTTAGGCGGTGGATTGGAATTGGCGTTGGCCTGTCATCATCGCATCGTGCTGAACAATCCGCGTCTTAAGTTAGGCTTCCCAGAAGTGACGCTAGGATTGCTGCCCGGTGGTGGTGGCGTAACCCGCCTGCCACGCATGATTGGGCTGCAAGCATCGTTTCCGCTCCTCACTGAGGGCACACGACTTGATCCGGTTGCGGCGAAATCCGCCGGGCTGGTGGATGCTTTGGCTGAGAATGAGGCCGATCTACTAACCCAGGCGCGAGAATGGATTGCGGCCAATCCGAAGGCGGCACAACCGTGGGACAAGCCGGGCTACCGCATCCCCGGCGGCGATCCGCGTAAGCCACACGTGGGACAGATGCTTATGGTGGCGCCAGCAATGATTAAGAAGCGCACCTACGGCAATTACCCCGCCCCGGAAGCGATTTTGAGCGTGATGGCGGAAGGGACGGTGGTTGATTTTGAGACGGCCAGCCGCATTGAGTCCCGCTATTTTGCTCAGCTAGCTACCAGCCAGGTGGCGAAAAATATGATTCAGGCGTTTTGGTTCCAGCTAAACAAGATTAGCGCGGGCGCCAGCCGCCCGGCCGACGTGCCGCCGCAAGAGACCCGCAAAGTGGGTGTGCTGGGCGCGGGGATGATGGGGCATGGGATTGCTTACGTAACGGCCGTTTCTGGCATAGATGTCGTCCTCAAAGATGTCACCTTAGAGCAGGCGGAAGCAGGCAAAGCGAAAATTGAGAAATTGCTGGACAAGCGCGTCGCCAAAGGCAAGCTGTCTGCTGAGAAGCGAGAGGCCGCCCTGGTGCGGGTGCAGCCCACGGCCGACGCGGCCGATCTGGCGGGCTGTGATTTGATTATTGAGGCAGTTTTTGAGGATCGCGGATTAAAAGCGAAAGTGACGCAGGAAGCGGAGGACGTGGTAGCGGAAACGGCCGTCTTCGCCAGCAACACCTCTACCTTACCGATTACTGGACTGGCCTCGCAATCGAAACGGCCGCAAAACTTTGTGGGGCTGCACTTTTTCTCCCCGGTGGAGCGGATGAAGCTGGTGGAAATCATCACCGGCCAGGAAACAAGCGCGGAAACATTGGCAAAGGCCTTCGACTTTGTGCTGAAGATCCGCAAAACGCCGATTGTAGTGAACGACAGCCGAGGTTTTTACACTTCGTGGGTATTTGCCACTTACGTGAAGGAAGGGTTAGCATTGCTTGGCGAAGGGCAGCACCCTCGTGCCATCGAGGCGGCAGGGTTGCAGGCGGGGATGCCGGTTGGCCCCTTGGCACTGTCTGACGAGGTGAGTCTGGGGCTGATGCTGCACATTCGGGAGCAGACGCGCAAAGATATGGGGGCGGAGGGCAAGGCGATGCCAGCCCATCCCTCTGATGAGGTTTTGGATGCGATGACGGGGGAATACGGCCGTTACGGCAAAGCACACGGTGCAGGATTTTATGAATACCCAGAAGGTGGCAAAAAGCATCTGTGGCCGGAACTGCAAACGATTTTTCCGCCGCAGGGTGAGCCACTGTGCCAAACGGAGATGATCGAGCGCATGATGTTTGTGCAGGCTCTGGAAACGGTGCGCTGCCTGGAGGAAAACGTGGTTACCAGCGTGGCCGATGCCAACATCGGGGCTATTTTTGGCTGGGGCTTTGCGCCTTTCAAAGGTGGGACGCTGCAATACATCAACGATTATGGCGTTGCGGCATTTGCACAGCGCAGTCAAGAGCTGACTGAGAACTATGGCGAACGCTTTGCGCCGCCTGCTCGCTTGATGGCGATGGCTGCGAACAACGAACAGTTTTAGGTGAATTTTGCCAGGATCGCCAATCTGACTGATAATGCATGGTGGCTATGAAAGCATTTGCTTTTACTGGCTATAAAACAACATTTTAGGAAGAGAGAAAGCGAAATGGCAGACAAATCACTTGATGGCAGTTCAAGTGGCGAAGATATTCGTTACGATCATAAATGGGGCTTCACCGACACCTACTTCAAGCTGAATCCTGACAAAACCGTGACCGTCACCGGCAGCCGGTACGCGCTGTCTGGCACGGTGATGCACGAGTTTTTACCCTTCGTCGAAGAAATGCTCGACATCAAGCTCGACTACGACAACTTGAAGCCCATTGTGCAAGAGAAGCCTGTGCCCCCAGCCAGGCTGAATGATGACTTTTACCAGGCCGTCCAAACCCAACTTTCCCCAGAAAAAGTTTCTGTTGATGATCGCCAGCGGCTGATCCACAGCCACGGCCAGACGACGGCCGACGAGGTGTACAAGGTTCTTTACGGTGCGCTGGATCGGGTAGTAGACATGGTGCTTTTCCCGGAGAGCCAGCAAGATGTAGAGCTGATTGTCGAGCTGGCTGGACAGCATGATGTTTGCCTGGTGCCTTATGGCGGTGGCACAAGCGTTAGCTGCGCTTTGCAGCTACCGCAAAACGAAACCCGCTCTATCGTTTCTGTAGATATGCGCCGCATGAACAAAATTTTGTGGATTGACCACGAGAATTTCCGGGCAGGCGTGCAGGCGGGCATCTCGGGCAAGGATTTGGAAGAGCGGCTGGAGCGAGTGGGCTACACCAGTGGTCACGAGCCGGACAGCTTGGAATTGTCCACGCTGGGAGGCTGGATTGCCACAAACGCCAGCGGCATGAAGAAAAACAAGTACGGCAATATTGAGGATATTGTTGAATCGGTGACGATGGTAACCTCTAACGGGATTATCGAACAAGGGCCAGCCATGCCCCGCCAATCGCTGGGCATTGACCCCAAGCATGTTGCTTTTGGCAGTGAGGGGAACTTGGGCATTATTACCAGCGCAGTCATCAAAATTCACAAGTTACCTGAGGCCAAGAAGTATGGCTCTTTGGTGTTTCCAACTTTCCAGAAGGGGACAGAGTTTTTGTATGAATTGAGTCAAACGGGAACCCTGCCTGCCAGTATTCGTCTGCTGGATAACATTCAATTCCGCTTTGGCTCTGCGCTAAAAGGAGAGCCTACCCGAATGGAAGCGATTGTTGGGGACATTCAGAAATTTTTCTTGCTGAAAGTGAAGGGGTTTGATCCCAATGAGCTGTGTGCCGCTACGATTGTGATGGAAGGAACGCAGGAAGAGGTTAATTACCAATCGAAGCTGATCAATCGGTTGGCCAAGCGGTATGGCGGCATTGCTGGCGGCTCCACCAATGGGCAGCGAGGCTATATGCTGACCTATGCGATTGCCTACATTCGGGACTTTTTGACGGACTTCCACATTATTGGCGAGACGTATGAGACGACGGTGCCGTGGAACAAGGTGCAGGCGGTGATTGATGCGGTGGCGGCGCAGGTGGAGCAGAAGCATAAAGAGTATGGGTTACCAGGACGGCCGTATATCTCCCCCCGTATCACTCAGCTATACCACACCGGGGTATGCATTTACTTCACGCATGGTTTTTCGACGATGGGTGTTGAGAATCCAGATGAGGTTTTTAGCAAGATTGAACATACGCTGCGGGAAACGATTATGGCCGCAGGTGGTTCGATTTCACATCATCATGGCGTCGGCAAAATTCGCAAGGATTTTATGAAGCACGCCATTTCGCCAGCAGCCACCCAGCTTATTAAAGAGATTAAACAAGCAAACGATCCGCAAAATATTTTTGGTATTCGGAACAACGTTTTTGCGGAGTCGACAGAGCCAGAATTGGCAGCAGAGTAGTGGAAGAGGAGCTGAAATGAATAATAAAGCATTGCGCGGCGTCTTGATCGGCGCATTTGGCGCGTTGATTCTAATTCTGATTGTAGCGATTGTATTGTTGGTTCAGGAGAGTAGGAATACAGGCGATTCTGCTGAGCCAACAGCGGTGGCGGATAATCCGACTGATGAGCCAGAGGCAGATACGGCCGTTCCTGCTTCGCCAACTGTTTTACCACCGGCCATTGTTGAGATTTTGCCGACCAACACGCTGGAACCAACCAGTACGGCCACGGCAACAGCCGTGCCTACGGAGACACCGCTACCTACCAACACGGCAACGGCCGTTCCCCCAACTTCTGCACCGCCAACGGCTGTGCCAGTAACCAATACGCCCGTTCCCCCCACCAATACGCCGGTTCCGGCAGGGCCACAGCCCACCAACGCCAATGGGATCGTTGGACAAAGTTTCGTCCTGCAGGATTGGCGGACGTCGCTAACGCCTGGCGGGCAAATTTGGTATGAGTGGCGGGTAGGGAATACGTCTGGTGCGGGTGTGCCTTATTCCACCATTGGCGTCATGCCTCGGCGCAACGGGCAGGATATTGTGGCCTGGTACCAAAATAACTGGGGCGGCAACAATGACGTGATGCCACCAGAGGGGCTTAGCTGGCCGTCGTGGATGTCTATCCCCGAGGCGGGCGATTATACGATTCGTCTGGTGGTATGTTTTGATGGTTTCCAGAACTGCCTAAGTGGGGGTGGTACTTTCTTCACGCTGTCTCAAGAGATTCCAGTTAGCATTCGGTAATCTTGATCTGCCTTGTCCTAAAAAAGTTCACTTTTGTTTGGTGGATTTTATGGGTAACAAAAAACGGCCGTTATTGAAAATGTAATCCTTTGTCTAGCTACATATCACTTTGAACATTAAAAAAAGAAGGTTGGGCATCAACTCCGATAAAATTGTTTTGACGAACAAACATATCAAGGAGTAAATGATGCCAAACAACCTTCAAACCTATCATAAAACGTTGACCCAACTTTGCCAATGGTTGCCAAAAGAACGGATAACGCGATTGCGAAATATGGCGTTGCTGATGTTGGGCTTGCAGTTGAGTGGGGCAGTCAACCTGCCTCTGGTGGTGCGGAAATGGCCGTTGCCGGGAAAAATACCAAGCCTGACCAACCGCTTGCGCCGCTTTTTGAATAATAAGCATCTCCATGTTCGAGATTGGTATCATCCATTGGCGCAACAGTTGGTACGCTCCTTTGCTGGACGAGACATTCGCTTGGTGATTGATTGCACGAAAGTTGGCTTTCATTTTCGGATGATGATGATTGGCATGGCCTACAAAAAACGAACACTGCCCCTGGTTTGGAGTATCCACAAAGGCCGAAAAGGGCATGTTGGTCTTGAGGAGCAGTTGAAGTTGTTCAAGTATGTCCAAACGCTGCTGCCAGCCAGAGCGCAGGTGTGGGTCATGGGAGATGCTGGCTTTGAATCGATTCACCTGGCTAGCTGGTTGCGTCGTCAAGGTTGGTCGTTTGTCATTCGACAAAACGGCCGTACCCAAGTGCGTTGGCAAGGACAGCCATGGGTGAAGTTGAGTCAATTGCCAATAGAAGAAGGCGAAACCCGCGCTATTGGCTGGGTGCGCGTCACCGCCAGCTATGATGTAGGCTGGTATTTCTTGGTTTTGCACTGGGAGCAAGGCGAAGAAGACTCTTGGTATCTTCTTAGCAACCACCCTTCTGTCGGCCAACTGATTCGTTATTACAAAATGCGGATGTGGATTGAAGAAATGTATGGTGACATGAAAGGTCATGGGTTTGATTTGGAAGCAACTCATCTTAATGATTGCGACCGCATTTCTCGCTTGGTTTTGGCCGTTTGTTTGACCTTTGTTTGGGTCATCACTTTGGGCAGTTGGGTTGTGAAACGCGGGTTTCGTCATTTGCTTGACCATAAGAGTCGTCGGGACAAAAGTTATTTTCGTTTGGGCTGGGACTGGATTGAGCGTTGTTTACGCTTGGATCTCCCTGTTCCCATCCATTTTGTCCCCTATTTTTGAAAGTGATATGTAGCTAGATCCTTTGTAAATCTTTCAGGATGAGGTTTACGCACCTCTCAAGGCCTTTCAATAGATTAAAAATCTTCCTGAGCTCTCCACATACCTGATATCGGATCATCAGGCCCGTCTATAAGAGAAAGTAATTCTTTTGCAAATATTTTGGCGTTATTATTTGTAAACTTCACTACAATTTCAGAGCTTTCTTTAATTGTCGTACCTGTTTTCCTAAACTGTATCAATATGTGGTTGTCATCTTCAACTTGTAACAAGACCTCGCGCTCAATTCCGAGGTTGAGTGTGGATGCTTTTTTACTCATTTTCTATCTACTACAATATTATTGCGGGTGTTTCACTCGCCATAGTTCATTGCTCAAGTGTTCGTCAACCAACTCTTTGAATTTTTCGAGATAAGGCCCCATTTCCTCTGCCATTTCATCCCATTCCTCCCAACCTTTTTGGAGATCGTCTAAGGATTCAAACTCTAACTCAAAGCAAAATGCGCGATATTTTTGCCCTACATAGGTAAAATAATGCCGCATTTTGTTGGCCCGTGGAAATTTAAATTCCTTTGACCAATTATCAAGCAATTCTTGCAATTCATGATAACGTCCTTTTTTACATAGCACGGTTTGACGTTCTACAAACATGCTAATCTCCTTTTGTTGACCAGCAGAAAGAGGCATGAGCCGTCCCCGCAGCATTCTTCATTTCTGGGCAGGGCAGTTGCTGTCCCAGCCGACAAGCCTTTCGTCAGTTGCTTCTGGAAGAAGAAATTGCCAGACAACCTTGCTCGTGCCAAGCAACCGAGGCTGAGGTGTGAGCCACAACGTGAACTTGCCCCTTCACCGGGGCATCGCAGGCTCTTGCCAGCCAGCGGATATCAGTCCGTCTCCACGCTGTCAAAGAACTCAGGCGGCTTGGAGCCGATGAATGCGAGTACCTTTTCGATGTCGTAGCCCACTTGCTCCAGAAAGCCCAGGATGTCGAAAAGTACCCAGTTCAAATGCAGCTTGTCCCCTTTGACTTGCCAGAAATCCATGTAGCGCAACTTGATTGTTTTTCCGCTGGCGGGAATACCGAGCCATTCTCCGGTGTGGGTGGCATACTCAAAGCCGTAGGCCGCTACATAGTCCCCTTCAGCGATTCGGATATCGTCGATGCATTCTTTGGAGCTAAAAGCCTTCTTGAAAGGTACGCGCAGTACTTTCTCGAACTCCTTGATGCCCCGCAGGGTGCCTATTCCCGCTGGCCCATCCCAGACCATGTCCTCGGTCCAAAACTCATCCATAATCCCGAACACGCCCGTGTTGAGGCCATCGTACATACGTGCGACAAGGTCTTTGTTTTTTTCTTCTTTGCTTTTTTCTTTAGACATAAATCTTATCTCCTAGTATCTTTTTCTAGCGTTGATTTATTGGTTCTAATAAATTCAACTGGTTGGTAATATTGTCCACAAGAAGATCGCATCCGCGAAGGACACCTAGGAACACGAAGAGAAAATCTTGGTATGTTCTAGTCCTTCATGAAACCAAAAATTCAGCTTGGTTCCGGCTTACTCGGATTATGATCAAGCTAATCACGATAGATCTGCTGCATAACCGCGAATTCGTTGAAAAGCATCCACTCTTCAACGATTATGCCGTCCTTGATGTGGTGTTGGGTGATGCCCCACATATAGATGCGCCGGCCGGTGGGTGGTCCGTAAATGCCCATGCCACGGTGCGTCCCGACGATGCTCCAGCGAACCGAGGTCAGGTAGCCATCCCGATCGTTGCCCATCCAATAAATGTCGTCGATTTGATGCACTAAATCGGGGAACATCGCCATTATAGATAAGATGAACGATTTATACTCGCCCCGGCCATAGTACACACGACCAGTCGATCCCCGGAAGCGCAAAGTCGGTGCATAGGCGGCATCCACGTTACTCAACATGCGCCAGTTCCAGATGTAGTGGTAAGCGCGTCGAACAAAGTCCTCCACGTCAAAACCGTCCGACGCTTTAGGAAGCATATGCGGCGGCTTGCCCTGCCCTGGCAGGCGCTCCGGCTCGCCAAAGCGCATATCGTTCAGTCCATCCAGTTCGGTTTGGTTCCCAAACTCACGGGCTTTCTCGCGCAGGTCGAAGCCGAGCTGGTGGATCAAGCTGGCGGTATCGTAGAGTACCCACTCTTCGAAGATTTCGTTCTCCAGGGCGATGCAGTTGGCGATGCACCACAACGTCACCTTGCTACCGGTTGGTGGGCCATACCGACTGTAGCCAGTGTTGTGCCCAATAAGAACTGCACGGTGTGAGGTATGAAAGCCTACTTCGTCGTCGCCCGCCCAGATGATTTCATCAGCATACCCGCGCACATTGGGAAAGGCGTTGATTGTGTGGATGGTGTCCGCGACGATCTTGTCCCGGCCGTATTGTAGGCCGGAATCATCGTAAACGTGAGAGTTGTGTTTGTAGGTATCGTAGATATAGCCAATGTCCTTTTCTTCCCAGATGCGGTGCGTAATGCGGACGATGTAGTCAATGATGTCAACGTAAGTGTCTTCAAAGCCTCGCATGCGCTGCACACCCTGCGTAGCGGGGTTCAGCAACTGGCGATCGGTGCCTCCTTTTGTCGCCAAAGAGATAGCGAAGTCGTTTGGCATCAGCCGTGGCTCGCCCTTCGGTTTCAGAGTGTGCGAGTTGGCCTGCGCTTTAGAGGTACGTGTGGCAGACCCCTCATTTTTGGCTTGTTTCTGTTGGGTCTGATCCTTCTTTTTAGCTGTCATTTTAATTTCCTCCTTTTTCGAAAAAGGTGGCGAAGCCCTTTTTGTCAATGGGGCGCGGATTGGTCGCTCATGAACAGCATCCCTTGCAACCCCAGACGTCTGGCTCAGCCCTTCACTGCCCCGGCCGACAAGCCCTTCACCAGTTGCTTCTGGAAGAAGATAATCACCAATACGATCGGGATAGTGCTGGACACGGCCGCTGCAGCCTGCATTGCTATCTGGCCCGTGACCTTCGCACCGCCGACAAACTGGACCATCGCCAACGGGAGTGTCCACTTTGACTGGGTGAGTATTCTTACCAACAAGAACTCGTGGTAGGCGAGCAACAGCGTGAATAGCGCCACCGCGACAATGCCCGGCCACATGATCGGGATGATCACCTTCAAGAACGCCTCGAGCCGGGAGGCACCATCGATCATAGCTGACTCCTCAATTTCGCGAGGTATATCCATGAAGAAACTACGCAACAACCAGATTGTGAACGGTTGGTTTACTGCCACCAGGGCAATAATCACCAGGAAGTAGGTGTCGTGCAGGCCACTTATCCTGCCCATCCAAAAGTAGGGAAGTAAGAACGCCAACCTGGGCAGGGCTCGAAAAGCGAGTGCCACGAGCAGTATGACCACGCCAGCTATCCCAGAGTAGCGCGCCAGCGCATAACCAGCAAGACAACCGATGCTGACCGAGATGGCGACCGCCCCTACGGCCACAATCAGCGAATTCACAAAGTAGTCATAGAACTCTGCCGTATCCACGATCTTGGGGATGCCCCAAATGATCGCGATCACAGCACCCAGGATACCGACGTAGATGATCTTTCTCGGGATGGGCAGTCGTTCCGCAAAGACACCAAGGAGTACCAGGACGACGATTACGCCCATCAGACCGGTAGCGAGTACTGCGAGGTTGTCGGGGGTCGAGTCCAACCACAGGCGGCCATAGCTCTCGAGGGTAGGTTCGAAAACAAACAGCGGAATGGGCGCGGCCGCCTGCCGTTGCGTCTTGAACGACTGGAGCGTTGTCCAGAGAAAGGGGACGAGGCTGTACAGCAGGAACAGTATCAGAAATACGTAGATGGCGAACCGGCCGATAGGATTCTTGATGGGCTGCATGTCAGCGCTCCTCGATCTGCTCGCGGTAGGTCAAAATGAGAAAAGGGATGACCACCACGAAGATCCCGATCACCGTTAGGATGGCCATCGCGCTTCCCTTTCCCAAGCGCCCCACGGTCATCGCCACTTTGAAGTTATAGGTCAAGACGGAGTCAGCTTTGAAAATCGGATTCAGCTCAGTCAGGATGAAAACGCTGTCGAAGAGGCGGTAGAAATCCATGAGCGCGACTAGGGCCTCCAGCACGATCAATGACCTCAAGTGGGGAATAACAACGTAGCGGATCTGCTGCAACCTGTTGGCGCCATCGATTCCCGAAGCGTCAACCAGCTCCCCTGGCAGCGTCTGCAGGCCGGCAAAAAAGATGAGCAGGGCAAACGGCGTGCTCACCCAGATCGTGTGCATTATGATAAGCGCCTTCACAGAGGGCTCTGTGAAGATAAAGCGCTGTCCAACGATCTCGCTGAAGAACCACGCAAACAAGCCCGCCGGCTCAAACAGTTGCCTGAACATGAGTGTCCCCACGACGGGGACCACGATCATGGGCATCAGCATCCCGGGCAGGAAGACATCCCGCATCTTGCCCTTTATCTGGTCGAGCAGCAACGCTACGACCAAACCGATTGTGATATGCACCGGGACACAGATCGCGGCGATCAGCAGCGTGAACTCGAGCGCCTGCCAGAACCGCACATCGGAAAGAACTTCCAGGTAGTTTGCGAGACCGACGAAATTCGGCGTGTCGAAGGTGCGAAAAGTGATGAAGTTAAGACCCAGCCAGACCGCCATCACCAGAGGCAAGGTCATAAGCGCAACCATCACGATGTTGCTCGGAGCAGTATACCTGAAGAACGTTCCTCGTTTCATAGCCCTTTCCCTTTCTTCGCGTCTTAGGTTTTGGCTCAGTTCGGAAGGAGGAGGTTGCGCCCGATAGACCAATCCGGGCGCAACCTTCATCATTGTGTTGACTAGGGAAGGAAGCCCTGGGCGGTTGCTTCGGTGATATACTCCTCGGCCGCTGCATCCAATGCCTCTTGCGGCGTCATTTCGCCAGTGCCTATGAATGGCAGCCAGTTCCAGAGGGCGGACTGAGCCAGGGCCACCGCCGGGTTGGGGTCATAGATGCCCACGCCATTGGCGATGGTCTCGTTGGCGGCCGCCGCATTGGGTACGCCTTGAGGGACTGACAATCGGGTCATGGATTGAATCTCCGCGCCCTCCTCTTGGCTCTGCCTATCCGTCGCCTCCATTATTACTCGGAAGACGAGATCTGGGTCAACCTCGCTCGTCACTGGAATGGTCCAGTAGTCGTGCCAGGCACTGCCTCCCAGCAGTCCCCCAGGGTTGGGAGCGGCCGCTGGTGCGGACTCAACTAGGCCGACTACATCCGACGTCTCAGGATCGTCAAAGATAGTACTTTGACTCCCCCAAGTGTGTATGAACGCGAGCGTACCAGTCGCCAGACCGTTCGCACTATCCTCGATACTATAGGTGAGGCCCTCGGGCCCCATGCAGGCGTCGATAACCTCTTTTATCTGGGTAGCGGCAGTGACACCCTCTGGGCCATTGAATGCCGGCGTGTTATCGTCGTTGAGGTAGTCTCCCCCGTAGGACCGGAGGAAGGAGAAGAACCTGAACTCCCACGCCCAGCCAGCATGCACTTGCATGGTGAATGGAAGAGTGATGCTGGGCTCATCCTTCAGGACCTCACACGCCGCGATCACCTCATCGTACGTAGTTGGCGGTTCTAGGTCATATTTCTCGAACAGGTCCGACCGGTAATAGAGGTGCAGCGTGTTGGACATAAACGGGATGCCGTAAACTTGGCCGTCAATGGTGGCACCCTCCCAAGCCTTGGGCGAGTGGTCGTCCAGGTCGTACTCCTCACCGTACTTATCGATCAAATCGTTGAGTGGCAAGAGCCAGCCCGCCGAGCCCCACTCGACGAGCTCGGTATTGGACGCATGCACTATCTGGTACGGCGATTCGCCGCCCCCTGATAGCGCCAGGCGAACCTGTTCCGTTACGCTAACGAAGTCCAGGATCTGCGAGTTGACCTCAAGATTCTCCACGTCTTCACACTTCGCAAACTCGTCGGCATAGAAATGCGTAACGAGACCTGCCCAGGCAATGGTGTTGATGGTGGACGGAGACTCGGGTGCCTCGAGGTTACAAGCCGTGGGGTCGACGGAGACCTCAGTCGTAGCCTCGACTTCGACAGTCTCATCAACCGTCTCGAGTTCTGATGTGGGGCTACAGGCGGAGAGTACGATGGATAACACCAGCATGGTAGCGATTAACAATTTCCACAGATAGTTCTTGTTTGAGATAAACATCTCTTCCTTACCTCCTTTGTGCTTCTTGAGAAACAGACTACGGCCGTTCCTTTCAGGTATCGGTTGCAACCGTTGTTTTTGCTTTTCACCTCCTTCCCCCTTCACCGGGAGCATCGCAGGCTCTCGCCAACCATCGGGTATTAGTCCGTCTCCACGCCGTCAAAGAACTCAGGCGGCTTGGAGCCGATAAATGCGAGCACCTTGTCGATGTCGTAGCCTAATTGTTCCAAAAAGTCCAGGATGTCGATGAGCACCCAGTTCTCAGCCAGCTTGTCCCCCTTGACGTGCCAGAAATCCATGTAGCGTATCTTGACTGATTTTCCGCTGGCGGGAATACCGAGCCAGTCTCCGGTGTGGGTGGCATGCTGATAGCCGTGGGCGGCTACATAGTCTCCCTCAGCGATACGAATCTCGTCGCGGGCCACTTTGTCGGGAAAGGCATGGTTGAAGGGTCGCAGCGCCTCATCGAACTCCTCGACGCCGTGTAGGGTGCCGATACCCGCTGGACCGTACCAGCTCATGTCCTTTGTCCAAAACTCCGGCATAAGCCCGATCACGGTCTTGTTGAGGGCCTCATACATACGTGCGACCAGGTCTTTGTTTTTTTCTTCTTTGCTTTTTTCAGCAGACATTATTTCATCTCCTTCTTACCTATCAGTCTATCAGCCATCAGCTAGCTGCTAGCTGCTAGCTATTATCAATTTATACCTGAGTGTCCCTGTTCGGTCAAGCCATCCATTCTGGCGATCAGGGTTTTTGAGTAAAAAGAAAGGCTCAACTATGAAATGTGTGCAGCTTGTCTGGAAGTGACTGTCACATTGGCACACACTTTTCACCCATGAGCCAAAAGAAAAATACACAAAAAGCACTACTTTGTTAAAAAGATTATCATCACAAAACCAAACCAAGTTGAGGTAGTGTGTGGGTTAACCTCTCGTCTATCTCAAAAAGCAACGGCTGAACAACTGCCTGGCTGGATTAGGCTCGCAAGCATTACGCTCACCAAAATGAATAGCTTGACCGAGCAGAGGCATTGGGTTACAACTGATAACAGCTAGCTGATAGCTGAGAGGAAAGATTGAAGTTACGACAGACGAGACAATAGCACACCCGGAGGTGAAAGGGATGAATATTGGAACAGGCAGTTCGGAGCGCCAGGTCTACGTTGGTGGGGAGTATGTTCCCGAAAACGAGGCTCGAATCTCTGTCTTTGACCATGTGGTGCTCTATGGTGACGCTGTGTTCGATACGGCGTGTGCCTGGGGCGGCAAGGTGTTCAAGCTGGACGAGCATGTGGATCGACTATTTGAATCCGCTCATGCGCTGAAGATTGAGATACCTCTCGACAAAGAAGGCGTGAGGGAGGTCGTTCTTGAGGTCATGAGGCGCAACAAGCTTGAAAATGCTTACATCAAGATACTCGTGACTCGCGGTGTAGGGCGCATGCCCTTGATGAGCCCCTACAACTGCACGCCGAATCTGATCGCCTTTGCCATCCCCTACATCAGCCTCATAGACGATGGTGTACAACAAGAAGGGATAAGAGCTGGCATATCATCAATGCGCAGGATTCCTTCGGAATGTTTAGATTCAAAGATCAAGTGCACAAACTACTTGAATCACATCCTAATGCGCATGGAGGCAAACGAGGCAGGGCTCGACGAGGCTATCGAACTTGACATTCACGGCTACGTAGCCGAGGCACCTGGCTACAATATCTTTGTAGCGAAGCATGGGATATTGTATACACCGGGCGAAAACATCCTCGTCGGGGTGACAAGGCAGACAGTTATGGAACTGGCGGCGACGGAAGGAATCAAAACCGAGGTGAGCAAGTTGACAGCCTTTGACCTTTACAACGCTGACGAGGTCTTTTTGACCAGTACAGCAGGTGGCATCTTTGCCGTGAGAGAGGTGGATGGACGGGCGATCGGTAATGGTAAGCCGGGTCCGATCACGCAAATGATGAATCAAAAGTATATGGAGCTTCTCAAAAGCGGGGAACAAAGCACGGCCGTATACGCATAAGAGGGTTGAAAGGCGTAGGCTAGGAACGCAAAAATAATCATTACCGTTTCAAGTGTGAGGAGGATAAGTGAGTGTGATAAACAAATCAAAGTCACTGGCAAGGGCGGGTCTCGTGGATCAGGCCGTGGATGCCATACTGGTCATGATTGCCGAGCAAGGGCTTCAACCCGGTGACCATCTTCCATCGCAGGCAGATCTGATGGAACAGCTTGGGATTGGTCGCACTTCTCTCCGAGAAGCCATTCAGCGTCTCGTCGTACTTGGTGCTGTCACCGTGACATCTGGCAAGAGGATGTCTGTCGGGCCAATGATACGAAGCAACCGACCTGCGACTGCTGCCGAACTTGAAGCCTCTATGAGGCATGCGGCACTCCGAGAACTGACAGAGGTGCGCGACCTATTAGAACCTCAGGCTGCGGCACTCGCTGCCCAACGAATTACAGATGATTTGGTTCTTCGCCTTGAGAATATTGTTGACGAAATGAAGGTGTCAAAGGACTCTGCTACTGACTTCCACCTGAACACACAGTTTCATGCGACAATCGCTGAGGCAACCCAGAACGAGGCTCTACAACACATTCTTAAGGTTGTCGCTGACATGCTAGCGCCACTGCAGGGCCATATGTATGAGCGAGCGCTAGAGAATTACAGGGCTGATCAGGAACACCTTCCTATTTTGCAGGCTCTAAAGAATCGCGATCCCGATAAGGCCAGAAAAGCCATGCATGACCACATCGGGATATTTAGCAGATTCGTGGCCAGTAATTATGCAAACCCTTCAAACAGTGAACCTGACTCCTCCTAATCTCGTGAGGCGAACGAGTTAGATGAGACCCTTTGATGTGGTGCTTAAGGTTTGTACCATCTTATATCCCAGTCAAGATTGAAAATCTGTTTAAGGAAGGTAAACACGAGTAATCTCAAAAATCTATTTAGGACAAGAGTTCATTATGAGTATGCAAAATTTTGCGCCGGAATTTGAAACGCCAGAACAATATATCATCGATATCACCTACATTATTTGGGAAGAAGGCGACGTGGGGCGCATTCATGATTGGTATACGCCAATTTGTCCGGTACGGTCCCCGCATGGTGTCATGCACACTGTCGATGATATGGTCAATGAGACCCTCGAACAGATGCATGTTTTTACCAACCGGCTGCCACTGGCTGATGATGTGATCATTGGAGATATGTCAAGCGGTTTCTACTCATCACATCGCGTTCGTTCAGTAGGAAGACACATGGGAGACAGCGAATTGGGACCGGCAACCAAACGCAATTACCAAGGGCTAGGTATTGCCGACTGCGTATGCCGTGACAACAGGATTGTGGAGGAATGGAAATTACGTGACCACGCTTCATTTGTTCGGCAGCTTGGCCTCGATCCAGTGGCCTATGGCATTTCTCTGGGAAAGGACAATCCCAAAGCGTATGCCATTGGCAATAAAGCAATGCGCCATCGCTGGGTGGACGAAAATGGGTTGACCATCCTAGGTGATAAAGCCATCGCCAACCGCATGATCGACACCTATGACGCGCTGTGGAATGGGAAACATCTCAACATTGTGGCTGAACAATATGTGCCGGCGGTGCGGTTTGAAGGGCCAGATGGTCATCTTAGCTACGGCCGAGAACCAGTAAGCAATCTGGTTGCTAGCATGATGGCCTCTCTGCCAGACGGCCGTTTCGAGCCGCATCATCTCATCGTTCGCCAACAGAATGGTCGGGCTGTTCGGGTGGCTATACGCTGGACTTTCTGCGGCACTCACAGTGGGTTCGGCCGATATGGAGCGCCAACGAATGCCCCCGTAGGCATCCTGGGGATCTCCCATTTTGAATTACATGATGGTTTGATCGCCAGTGAGTGGATGGTGGTCGATGAAACAGCTATTTACGCCCAAATTGCCGCGTATCAGGAGATTAGAGAGTAGAAAGCGAAGATTACTCCTTAATGAATGCTATGACAAAAGAAAAAGATTTAACTAAATCCCGTAAACCCGCTGTCGAAATTACGCTACAAAAAAAGGGCGATCTGGCTCACATCATTGCCGCTGATGGCTATGAAAAACCAGCCTTGCGCGGCTTCGCCCCCAAATTTCAGGACATTGTGGACTACATCGTAAAGATCACCCATGAAATCTGGGAAGAACATGCCATCGGTACGCTGTATGACTATTACGGAACCAACATGCGTATTCACACCTCCAGCGGTGACATCTACACGCGAGACAAAGTAATTGAGGGCACGATCCAATCGCTGGCTGCATTTCCAGATCGTCGCCTTTACGCCGATGAGGTCATTTGGTCAGGCGATGACGACAGTGGCTACTACTCCTCTCATCGTCTGACGCATGAAGGACACAACTGGGGGCACACTGCCTACGGCCCGCCCACGGGGCGCAAGATTAGCTACCGTGCCATTGCCGATTGTGTCATTGTTGAAGGGGTGATTGTTGAAGAGTGGCTGATACGGGATGAGCTGGCGCTGATTTACCAGCTTGGTTTTGATGTCCATGAGATGGCGCGGCGGATGGCACAACAAGAGAGTGACAGTGGTCGGCAGTTTACCGTTCCGGCCGAGCCGGATCGCCTCCGAGGGCAACTGCCACCAGAAGCCCCACCCGCAGAGTCTGCCGACTTTAATATTGGCGATTTTGTCCGAAACGCTATTCATGAGGTGTGGAATTGGCGTTTGCTGAACAAGCTGGATGATTATTACAGCCAGCAATATATTTGTGAATCAGCTTCGGGGCGGCGATTATACGGCCGTAACCAATACCGCACCTACATTCTCTCCCTCCTTTCCCCCTTCCCCGATCTGGCCGTCTCTGTCGATCATTTTTGCGCCTTGGCAGACGGCCCTGACCGTTATCGTACCGCTACCCGCTGGACGATGACGGGTACGCACACCGGCCCCGGTGTTTATGGCGAGCCAACGGGTAAGCAAATTCATATTATTGGCGTTAGCCATCATTTAGTAGAAAACGGCAAATTCATTCAGGAATGGACGCTCTTTGATGAGTTTGCCCTGTTAAAGCAGCTCTATCGGCCTTCGTAAAGAAGATTGATGATTTGAGATTGAGGTTTGGTGTAAGCAACTTATTTGTTTTCTAGTTTGGTTATAAAAAGCGAGCCACCCAGTCAGCCGGCAAGCATGGTGGGTGGCCCGCATGTATCCAAAGGCGGATGCACCTTTGTACGGCGGCAAGTATAGCAGATTGTTGGCTGTACGGCCGTTTCCCCACAAACGCGCATCCCTTAATTAAGCCAAAGGAGGTGCAACGATCCAAAATTACTCAAAAACTGTAAATCAAAAACATTTGTATTTGAACATACATATTCCCTTACAGAAAAGGAGAAGAATCATGCAAAAACGGCATCTAATTACCGTACTGATCCTACTGGTGGGTGGTCTGATTTTAGCCGCCTGTACCCCACAAACTGTTGAGGTCACCCGTGTTGTTGAAGGTGAGACAATAGTTGAAACTGTTACCGAGCAGATTGAAGTGACCCGCGTTGTGGAAGGTGAAGTAGTTACCGAAGTGCAAGAAGTTGAAGTTACTCGTGTTGTCGAAAGCGACATCGATCCAAGCGCATGCAACTTGGAACCACCAGCCGAGCCTGTTGAAGTGAGGATGCTCGGTACCGCCTTCCCCATCACTGAATTCTTTGCAGGTGAGTTTGAAAAATGTAATGACGTTGAGAACCTGACTGTGAGCACGCAGCTAATGGCCTCAGGCGATCAGCTAGAGCAGCAGCGGCTAGGCCTGGCCGATGGCGGGGTTGCCCCCTGGGCCATCATCCACACGACGCCCGATTCTGTTGAGTTCATTGATCAAGGGTTAATCCTCCCCCTCAATGACCTGGTTGAAAAATATTGGGAAGAGTACCGCCTTTGGGAAATTCCGCAGACTGCCTGGGATGTATCGACTGTGGACGGTGTGATTTACAGTGTGCCCTTCATGTCCAACACTCTGCATATGTTCTACCGCACCGACCTGTTTGAACAGTATAACCTGGAACCACCCACAACCTACGACGGCGTCATCGCGGCCTGTGAAGTGCTAAAAGATGAACCCAGCATCGACATTCCCTTTACTATGAACCTCCATGCTGGTTGGGCTTGGGACATCGAATTTTTCCATTTCATTCGCTCCTTTGGTGGGGATTACCTCAATGAAGACAATACCCCAGCCTTTAATTCCGAGGCTGGCATTGCTGCTCTGACCAAAATGCAGGAAGTTGTAGACGCCTGCATGGGGCCTGAAGGCTTAACCTACAGCATTGATGACAGTGAAATTGGTATGGAAACCGGCGGCTTGGCCTTTGTGCAAATATGGGCTAGCCGGGCGGCCAATATGGATAACCCGGAACTGTCTGACTTTGTAGGCCAGATCGGCTTTGCCCCCGCTGCTGCCCCCAATCCTGGCGGCCCACTGGGTGGCTCTGCTTGGCTCGATGCCTATGCCATTCCCGTCAATACCGACGTTGACCATGACCTTGCCTTCCGGATCATCATGGAAGCACTCGATTTCCAAAGCATGAAAGAGGGTGCAGAGTTGGGTATCACCCTTCGCACCTCCGTGGCTGAGGCTGGCGCTGGTGCGCGTTATCTGCCAGCCGCTTCCGAAACCATTGCCAATGGCGTTGGAGCCTTTCCGACCAATCCAGCCCTTCCGCTGGCGAGTGCGGCACTGGGGAACTGGCTGCCCTTGGTTGGTAGCGGTGAACTAACCCCTGAAGAAGCCTTGCAAGGTGCCGCAGAAGAATATATCACGCAAGCTACGGAACAGGGATTCCTCGAAGAAGAATAAAGCCTAGCTAAAAGTTGGATAGAGTGGCCGTGCCTTTGTCATGGGATGCGGCCGTTCTATCCAAACCTATATCCCACAAACAATTAGGTATCTGTTATGAAAATAAAAACCTTTTACCAGTTTACCTCTCCAAGCCTCATAGCTATGACAACGCTGATGGTGTTTCCGCTGATAATAGCGATGTGGCTCGGCTTACATTTCTTGACGTTCCGCAACATTAATACACCGGAATTTGTGGGGTTCGAAAACTACGCATCCGTGCTTACGGATCCCAGATTCTGGCAGTCGGTTCGCTTTACCTTACTATACATTGTCATTGCCGTGCCGTCTTTGATAGTTAATGGCTTCATTCTAGCCATGCTTCTTAACCAAATCACCCAACGACTCCGGGGCGTTTTTATTTCCACTTACCTCCTACCTATGGTCGTTGTTCCAGTGGTAGGCACGTTGATGTTTAAACAAATGTTTGTGCCCAGTGGCGTCGTATCCTGGTTCTTCCGCGATATTTTGGAGCAGCGCTTCATATTTTCAGAAGTGTCAGTCAAAATTCTAATCTTTATCAATGCAATATGGGGGGGCACGCCTTTTCCCTTCATTGTCTTGTATGCGGGACTGCTCACCTTGCCAAAAGAACAGATTGATGCGGCCGTTGTGGATGGCGCTACCAGATGGCAGCAGGTGCGCTATGTTGCATTACCTCACCTGCGTTCTCTTTTTGTTTTCTTGGGCCTCATTCTGACGATGGATTCTTACCGGATTTTCGATACCGTCTTTGTATTGACTGAAATGAACCCTGTGTTTAAGGCAGATACCGTGATGCTCTACATATTCCGGACATCCATGGACGTGCAGCGACTGGGCAAAGGGAATGCCATGGCCATCTTAACGGTTATCATGATTTTAATTATCTTGATTCCTTACCTGACGCGAACCTATCGCGAACAAATTGAGGAGCGTTAATATGCAAAAAATAAAGAATCCTATCGGCATAACGCTTATTTATATTGGCTTAATTGCGTATGCGCTTTTCAGTCTGGGTCCTGTCTTATGGACATTCCTGCAATCTTTGAAAACCCCCCGACAAGCCAATGCCCGCACTCCCTTAATTTTTTTTGATGCAACTCTCGATAACTATATTGATCTTTGGTTAAATTCAGTCCCCGAAAATCCAGGGGCTGTTGCTTTGGTGCTGGTTGGCATCATCACAGTCCTTGTTTTGCTGGGCATGTTTGCCAATCGCTTGCCAGTTGCAAACTCTGTAATTTACGCAGCCATTGTTGCCGCTACATTGGTATTGCTGTGGAACATTCCTCGATTTGTGCACACGGCCGAGTTTTATGATTACTTTTTGAACACAATCATTGTCACTGTGGGTACTGTGACAATTTCTATGACCATTGGTTGTCTAGCAGCTTATGGCCTGGCTCGGTATGCGGGGCTAGCTGGGGTGATTATCCTGGTAGCGGCCCTTGGTTTTCGCTCACTACCCAGCCTGGCCTATGTGCTGCCCTACTTCTTTCTGGGGCGAAGAACTGGCTTGTTTGACTCCTATGCGCTGTTGATCATCACGATGGTGGCCATCAACCAGCCCTTTACTATCTGGATGTTACGCAGCTTTTTCATGACCATCCCTAAAGAAATTGAGGAATCGGCCATGGTGGATGGGGCCAGCCGCTTGACAGCTTTCATCAGGGTTATTATCCCGATCATGTGGCCGGGGATCATTTCAACCGGGTTATTTTCTATCCTATTGGCCTACAGTGAGTTTCTGATGGTCAGAATTCTTACCCAATCTAAATGGACCTTATCAGTAGCCATCGCCCGGTTTACCGGTGGTGAAGACCCCGGTCACCTGACCTTGGCGGCCGCTGCGGCCGTGTCGGCGACGCTCCCGATAGTTATTGTTGTACTCTTTTTCCAGAAGCATCTGTTGGCTGGGCTAACCGCCGGAGCCGTGAAAGGGTAGGTCGCTGTATTGAGGCGAAGACCATGACCACAATGAAAAAGAATCAGGTGAACAAAGCGGCCGTTTGGGACTTCTGGCAAAAATTGAATCATGTCGAGCCTAGAAATGTGGCAACTGTTGTTCGTGCCGCCATGCACGAAGATGTTGACTGGAACGGCTCACACCCCATCAATCAGTTAGTGGGTGCTGAAGCAGTTGTTACCGATTTTTGGCAGCCATTATTACGCTCGTTCCCCGATCTCAAGCGAACAACCGACATTTTCATGGGCGGTATTGTGGACGGTGAGGAGTGGGTTTCTGGTCTGGGCTATCTCACGGGTACCTTTGTCCATGATTGGTTAGGTATTCCCGCTACGGACAAGAAAACAAACCTTTGGTTCGGTCAATTCTACCTGATACGCGAGGGCAAGATTGCCGAAAGTTATCTCATACTCGATCTATTGGCGGTGATGAGACAGGCAGGCTTTCAGGTGCTGCCGCCCGCTCGTGGCATGGAGGGGGGCAAGGTTCCCCCGCCTCACACTGGCGATGGCGTACTTCTGACTGAGCAAGATGAACTGGAGACACGCATAACCAAGCAAATTGTTGGCGCCATGGGGTGGGGGATGGAGCGATACGTGCGGAGCAGGGATGGCGGCAACTTGCGCAGTATGGAGCAGGAACATTATTGGCTGCCGCCAATGCACTGGTATGGACCAAGTGGAATTGGCACCTGTCTGACCCTGGAAGAGTTTGAGGATTTCCACCAACGGCCGTGGCTGCATGGCTTTGGGGATCGGGGTCTACATCAAACGGGCGGTGGGCGTGCCACGCCCTTCATTTGCGAAGGGCATTATGGCAGCGGCGGCATTTGGGACACGGCCTTTTCCAAACATCACGGCGAGTATCTCGGGGTTCCGGCCACAGGCAAGTTAATTACCATGCGCGACTTCGACTGGTATCGGCGTGAGGGTGATTTGATAGCCCAAAATTGGGTGCCAATTGACATTGTTGATCTACTGCTGCAAATGGGGGTTGACTTATTCGACAGGCTGCGACGTCAAGCTGAACAGCGGAAGCAAGGCAACCTCTGGTTCGCTCCCTGAAAAAAATTTAACGCAGAGACGCTGAGACCGCAGAGAAATATCTGTTGATTTTCATTCATGGGGGGGGCGATGCAGCCAGGTCGTCCCCTTCAGGTTGGCTTTTAGATTGTCCATCTGCCACACGTTGTTAAGGGAAGAGATGCTCACTACGAACCAGAAAAACAAAGCGGTGGTGTGGGATTTTTGGCAAAAAATGAACCACACCGACCCTAAAAATATTGCCAAAGTTATCCAAGAGGCACTGCACGAGGATGTGAATTGGAATGGGTCGCATCCGCTCAATCAGTTGCAAGGTACCGATGCGCTGATTACGGGTTTTTGGCAACCACTGTTGCACTCATTTCCCGATCTCAAGCGGAATGCTCACATTTTTATGGGCGGTCAAAGCGGTGAGGAAGCGTGGGTATCTGGACTGGGCTATCTCACTGGTACTTTCACCAAAAACTGGCTCGGCATTCCAGCCACAGGGGAAAAAACCAATATTCATTTCGGCCAATTCTATCTGATGCAAGAGGGGAAAATCGCGGAAAGTTACGTGATTTTTGACCTACTGGCAGTAATGAGACAGGCGGGCTTCCAGGTGCTGCCGCCGGCTCTTGGGGCAGAAGGTGGGAAGGTTCCTGCTCCCCATACAGGCGATGGCGTACTTCTGACAGAGCAGGATGCGCTGGAAAGTCGCAAAACGGGTCAGCTTGTTGAGGCCATAATCCAGGGTCTATTGCGATATGACTGTCGCGCTAAAGACGGGAGCATACGCAGTATGGAACAGGAGCATTATTGGCATCCGCAAATGCACTGGTACGGGCCAACGGGGATCGGTAGCTGCTTTAGTTTTGAGGAGTTTGTGGATTTTCAACTGCAACCCTGGATGCACAGTTTTGGTGAGTGGCCGGATTTGGATGAGGATAACGGCCGTGTGATTGGCCTAACAGAAGGAGATTACCTGGCAGAAGGACAGTATGCCTCCCTTGGCGTTTGGGATACGCCATTTTCACTCCATCACGAAGCATACCTTGGCTTTCCCGCCACAGGAAAATTGCTAACAATGCGCGATTTTGATTGGTATCGTCGAGAGGGCAACCTGCTCATACAGAACTGGGTGCCCATAGACATGATTGATCTCTTCAAGCAGATGGGGGTTGATCTCTTTGAGCGAATGCGACATCAAATTGAGCAGCAAAGCGTTGGCAATTGGTGGTAGCAAAGCAAACAAATTTAGAAAAAGGAAAAACGATGTCTAGTAACGTAAACCAGAAGAACAAGGCAAAAGTTTGGGATTTCTGGCAAAAAATGAACCATGTTGGTGCTGACAATATGGCAGATGTTATCCGAGATGCCGTGCATGAGGATGTAGATTGGAATGGGTCGTATCCCATCAACCAGTTGAAGGGTGTTGAAGCACTCATTACAGGCTTCTGGCAACCTTTGCGACACTCGTTTCCCGACATCAAAAGAAAAGCCGACATCTTTATGGGCGGGTTGACCAGCGGCGAAGAGTGGGTGTCTGGCCTGGGCTATCTCACCGGCACCTTCGAGCAAGATTGGTTAGGTATTCCCGCTTCTGGCAAGAAGACGAATATTTATTTTGGGCAATTTTACCTGATGCGCGAAGGCAAGATTGCCGAAAGCTATGTGATTTATGACATTTTAGCCGTCATGCGGCAGGCAGGCTTTCAGGTGCTGCCACCCGCTCGCGGCATGGAAGGCGGCAAGATTCCCGGCCCGCATACCAGGGATGGCGTGCTTTTGACTGAGCAAGATGAACTGGAAACGCAAAAAACCGGGCAACTGGTCATGGCCATGTTATACGGCCTTCGTCGGTATGTTCGGAGTCGTGATGGTGATAACCTGCGCAGCATGGAGCAAGCGCATTATTGGCAGCCGCAGATGCATTGGTATGGTCTAAGCGGCATTGGCTCTTGCCTTAGCCTTGAGGAGTTTGAAGATTTCCATCAACGGCCCTGGCTGAGGGGCTTTGGTGACCGTGGCGTTCAGTCTGACGGCCGTGGCCGACTAATCGGACTAGGGGGAGATGACTTCCTGGCAGAAGGGAAATATGCTGCACTTGGTGGCTGGGATTCCTTGTATTCGAGGCACAACGGGGAATATGGCGGGGTTCCTGGCACCGGGAAACTGATGACGATCCGAGACTTTGATTGGTATCGGCGTGAGGGTGATTTGATAGCCCAAAATTGGGTACCCATTGACATCATCGATCTCTTCTTACAGATGGGTGTGGATCTGTTCGATAGACTGCGCCGACAAATTGAATTGCGAAATCGGGGTGAACTATGGTTCACGCCGCCCGGTTAGAACCATTATGGTTCGTTAGATGAGGAGGAAGCATCCTCAGATGCGCCTTGTCCAGAACCCTTCGCATTTGAGAATGCTCACTCCTCACATCTTATTTGTTTGTACTCAGTAGGAGGAAACAATGTCAGACAGATTGAAGAATAATCAAAGAAATAAAGAAGTGGTTTGGGATTATTGGCAAAAGCTAAACCATGTAGGGCTTGATAATGTCCTTGATGTGATCAATGCCGCCATGCACCAAGACGTGAACTGGAACGGCTCAGAACCTATCAACCAGATCGTAGGTGCTGAGGCTGTCTTTACGAATTATATGCGGCCGTTAATGCTCGCATTCCCTGATCTGAAGTGGCGGCCGTATGTGTTTCTGGGCGGCACCGACAGTGAAGGAGATGAATGGGTGTCGGGCTGCGGCTACCTAACCGGGACATTTGCCCAAGATTGGTTGGGCATCCCCGCCTCAAACGATAAAACCAACATCGGTTTCGGCCAGTTTTACGTGATGCGCGAAGGCAAGATTGCCGAAAGCTACGTGATACTCGACGTGCTTGGCGTCATGCGGCAGGCGGGCTTTCAAATCCTGCCACCCTCGCGGGGCATGGAAGGCGGCAAGATTCCTGGACCCTTGGCTGGGGATGGCATTCTCCTGACAGAGCAAGACGAACTGGAATCGCGTAAAAGCGCACAGCTAACCAGAATCGCCATGAACGGCTTGGGGCGGTATGTCCGCAGTCGGGACGGTGGCGACATGAGCCGCATGGAACATGAGAATTACTGGCATCCGCAAATGCACTGGTACGGCTACACCGGGATTGGTGCCACCTTTAGTCAGGAAGAATTTGAGGACTTTCATCAGCGACCCTGGCTGCATGGTTTTGGCGATCGCAAGGTCTCCCTGCCCGGTGGTCGTTACATGGGCTTTGTGGGCGAAGGGCTTTATTCGGCCGGCGGCATTTGGGACGTGCCCTTTTCTATCAACCACGGGGATTATCTTGGCTTTCCCGCCACCAAAAAGATGATGACGATCCGCGATTTTGACTGGTGGAAGCGCGAGGGCGATTACCTGATTGAGAACTGGATACCCATTGATTTAATCGACATCTTTAAGCAAATGGGGGTAGATATCTTCGACTTATTGCGCCATCAGGTAGAACAACGCAAGCGTGGCATTCAGTGGTTTAATATTGCCGGATAAGGATAATATTATGTCAAATACAAGCGTACAAAATCAAAAAAACAAAGCGGCCGTTTGGGACTTCTGGCAAAAGATGAACCACGTAAGCAACGACGACGTTCCCGGCGTCATCCGCGCCGCAATGCACGAGGATGTTAACTGGAATGGTTCAGCCCCTATTGACCAGGTGCTGGGCGTTGAGGCAGTCATCACCGGTGTTTGGCTACCGCTGCGACACGCCTTCCCCGATCTCAAGCGCAATGCCTACATCTTTATGGGCGGCATAGAAAGCGGCGGCTCCGTTTACGGGCCAGAAGCGGGCGAAGAGTGGGTGTCGGGATGTGGCTACCTCACAGGCACATTTGCCCAAGATTGGCTTGGTATTCCCGCCACCGGGGACAAGACGAATATTCATTTTGGCCAGCATTACCTTCTGCGCGACGGAAAGATTGCTGAGAGTTACGTGATGTTTGATATTTTATCTGTCATAAGACAGGCAGGCTTCCAAGTTCTGCCGCCTGCGCCTGGAGGGGAAGGGGGCAAGATTCCCGGGCCAGCGGCGGGGGATGGCGTTCTTCTCACTGAGCAAGACCCGCTGGAATCGCGCAAAAGTTTGCAGATAGTGGAAGCCATGGGGCACGGGCTGGAACGTTATGTACGCAGCCGTGATGGCGGCGATATGCGTAATATGGAGCAGTGGCATTACTGGCATCCCCAGATGCACTGGTACGGCCACAGCGGGATCGGTGCCACCTTTAGCCTGGAAGAGTTTGAAGATTTTCACCAACGGCCGTGGCTGCACGGTTTCGGCGACCGCAAGATTAGTCACGATGGTGGGGGGCGAACAATGGGTTTTATTGGTGAGGGGAAGTATGCTGCTGGTGGCATCTGGGACACCGCATTTTCCTATCATCACGGCGAGTATGCCGGCATACCGGCCACGGGCAAGCTCATGACCATGCGGGACTTTGACTGGTGGAAGCGCGAGGGCGATCTGCTGATTGAAAACTGGGTGCCCATTGATCTCGTCGATCTCTGTCGGCAGATGGGTGTAGACCTTTTTGAAAGGCTGCGTCAGCAAGTAGAAATGCGTAATCGGGGTATCCAATGGTTCGATCCTCCAGGATAACCCTATGTCTGTAAAAATTGACCAAATAAATACTACCCGCACTGAAGCATTTCCCCGTTATCGCTATGTGATCGGCGCGTTGATTTTGGCCGCTCATCTGGCACTGGGCGTCAACTTCTTTTCTATCTCGCCTCTGTTCCCGCTGGCAATTGAAGATTATGGGATCACCCGAGCCACCGCCAGTCTTTTGATTGCCGTACCCACACTGATCAAGGCGATGATTGGGTTGCCAGGAAGCTTCATCGTCGCGCGATTTGGCTTAAAAAGGGTCTTCACATTCAGCTGGTTCATGATAGGCGCGTTGACATTGTCTTCTTTGGCTCCCAATTACACGACCATGTTAGGGTTGCGACTCCTTTATGGTGTTGGCGCCGGTTTGATGATGCCCGCAGTAGGTCCGCTTGTCATGCAATGGTTCCCAGCAAGAGAAATCCCGATCGTCAACAGTCTCAACCTGATTGTCATGAGCCTGGGCATTGCCGTATCTGTAGCCATTGCTGCACCGATGGCAAACGTCATATCGTGGGAAGCCGTCTTGGGCGTGTTCGGCTTAGTAGCATTAATTGGCGCACTATTGTGGACATTTCTCGGTCAGGTTCAACCGGACAGCGAGCAATCACAATCCAGGTTTGGCCTGAGCGATATCTGGAACGTACTCCGCAACCGCACCATTTTTCTGCTGGTTGTGGGAGATGCCTTGGTATTTGCGTTTTATGGCGCTTTAACTAGCTGGTTGCCAACCTATTTTCATGAAGTTCGCGGTATGTCGTTGGTCCAGGCTGGCAATGTCACTGGTTTGCTGCCCTTCGTGGGCATGGTGTCCGTGCTGGTCGGTGGATATCTGACCTACAAAATCAAATCAAAGCGTTTGTTTTTCATCATTCCCGGATTCTTAGTGGGGATAGGCGGGTTTGGTTCATTCCTATTTGCCAATCCAACATTCATTGCCGCCTCCGTGATCATTTTTGGCGTGGGTACCTGGATATATCAACCCATCCTACTGACATTGCCAATGCAGTTGTCATGGATGACGCCAAAGAAAATAGCGGTCGTTTGGGGTGCTTCGTTGACTATAGCTGGCTTTGGCATGTTCATTTCACCGATTGTGGTTGGCGCATCTCAAGACCTACTTGGAACCTACGTTCCAGGATTCATCATTTGGGCAGTGCTGGGCTGGGCGCTGGTTGGCACCGGTTTGCTGCTGCCCGAGAGTGACGTAAGTCAACAGGAGCAATAATTATGTCTGACGAGAAAATAAGAAACCAAAAGAACAAAGCCGTTGTTTGGGACTTCTGGCAAAAAATGAACCATGTTGAATCTGAAAATGTCCCCGATGTGATCCGCGCAGCCTTTCATGAGGATGTGAACTGGAATGGCCCCCACCCCATCAACCATGTGCCGGGCGTTGATAAGCTTATTACCGATTTTTGGCAGCCGCTGCTGCACTCATTCCCCGACCTCAAAAGGAAAGCGGATATTTTTCTTGGGGGAATGGGTGGCGGGGACGAATGGGTAACCGGTCTCGGCTACCTCACCGGTACCTTCGCCGAGGACTGGCTAGGTATTCCAGCAACCAATGACAAGACCAATATTCACTTTGGCCAATTCTATGTTATGCGTGAGGGAAAGATTGCCGAGAGTTACGTCATTCTGGATACATTGGCAGTGATGCGGCAAGCTGGTTTTCAGGTGATTCCACCGGCTCGTGGCATGGAGGGCGGTAAGATTCCTGGCCCCCATACTGGTGATGGCGTTCTCTTGACCGAGCAAGACGAGCTGGAGACGAATAAAACCAGGCAAATCGTGGCGGCTATGGGTAGAGGTTTGAGTCGCTATGTTCGCAGCCGCGATGGCGGCGATATGCGGAGTATGGAACAGTGGCATTATTGGCATCCAAATATGCATTGGTATGGTCCTAGCGGAATTGGTGCTTGCTTAAGTTTGGAAGAGTTTGCAGATTTTCATCAACGGCCGTGGCTGCATGGCTTTGGTGACCGCAGCGTGGAGGGTGATCCAGGCGGCCGTCTTATGGGGATGGGAGACGGCTTTGATGACATTGTGGCTGAAGGGTTTTATTCCGCCCTAGGCGTGTGGGACTATGCTTATTCCATCCATCATGGAGAGTATCAGCAAGTTCCGGCTACGGGAAAGCTAATGACTATCCGGGACTTTGACTGGTATCGGCGCGAAGGCGAGCTATTGATCCAAAATTGGGTGCCCATTGATATTGTCGACCTCCTAATGCAAATGGGCGTTGATTTGTTCGATAGGTTGCGCCGTCAGGTTGAGATGCGCCAACGCGGCCAACATTGGTTTGCGGGCCCAGGTTAAGATTTCAGATTGTAATTGACAGACCCGAAGGGTTTGCCCTAAGTAGAAACGCTCCGAAGATACCAAACCCTTCGGGTTCACTTTTATACTAAAAAGGTGCTTCCGAAAAGGAGCACCTTTTTTTTGAAGAAATATTGGTTATCTGAGGCGGATCATCTTATTGTCACTATTCCCAATAACTTTGACATCCTACACAATACCTACACGTCTAGGTTGCGTACCTCGCTGCTGTGGGTCATGATAAACCGCTTACGGGGGCCAACTTCGCTGCCCATGAGCATGTCGAACGTTTTGTCGGCAGAGACGGCATCTTCGATAGTTACTTGCAGCAGCATCCGCTCGGCGGGGTCCATCGTGGTTTCCCACAGCTGTTCCGGGTTCATCTCACCTAAACCTTTGTACCGTTGCAGGCTGTATTTTTTGCCGTTCTTTTGCAGCTGCTTGAGCAGCTCTTGGTTTTGGGATTCGGTGTAGGCGTAGTGCATCTCTTTGCCTGCTTTTAGGCTATACAGCGGCGGCTGGGCAATGTAGAGATGCCCATTTTCAATTAGCTGCGGCATATAGCGGAAGAAGAAGGTTAGCAGCAAGGTGCGAATATGGCTGCCGTCCACGTCGGCATCACACATGATGATGATACGGCCGTATCGCAAATTTTCTACATCAAATGTCTCGCCAATTCCAGTGCCTAATGCAGAAATCATGGCCTTCACTTCGTTATTGGCCAAAATCTTGTCCAGACGAGCCCGCTCTGTGTTGAGAATTTTACCGCGCAGGGGCAAAATGGCCTGGAAGTGGCGGTCGCGCCCTTGCTTAGCACTGCCACCAGCGGAGTCACCCTCAACGATGTACAGTTCGCATTTGTTGGGGTCACGCTCAGAGCAGTCGGCCAGCTTGCCGGGCAGCGTGAGGCTCTCCAGGGCACTTTTGCGCATGACCAGTTCACGTGCTTTGCGGGCAGCGGCGCGGGCGCGGGAACTCGTCAGGCATCGCTCGATAATCTTCTTGGCGTCGCGGGGGTTTTCTTCCAGGTACAGGTTGAATGCTTCGGCGGTAATGGAGGCGACGATGCCAGATACTTCCGCATTCATCAGCTTCACCTTGGTTTGGCTCTCAAATTGCGGGTCTGGATGCTTTACGCTAATGACGGTTGTAAGCCCTTCGCGGGTGTCGTCGCTGGAGAAGTTGCTGTCTTTTTCTTTCAGGAAATTGTTTTTACGGGCATAGCTGTTGATAACGCGCGTAACGGCCGTACGCACACCCGTTAAATGCGTGCCCCCGTCTGGCGTGTGAATGGTGTTGGCAAACGCATATTCAGAAATAGTGATGCCATCGGTATATTGCAGAGACACTTCCACATCAATCCCTTCCGCCTCTTTTTGGGCGTAAATGGGATTATGAATGGCTTTACGGTTTCGGTTGAGGTAGCGGACGAACGATTTGACGCCTCCCTCGAAATAAAAGCTCATCTCGCGAGGCGTAGACGGCCGTTCATCTCGCAGCTTCAAAAAGACCCCGCTGGTAACAAAGGCCATCTCGCGGAAGCGGTTGAGCAACGTTTCAAACCGGTAGGCTGCCCCTTCTTCAAAAATCGTGTTGTCAAATTTGAAGTGAGTGGTTGTGCCAGTTGGCTCGTTTTTGCTTAATTTGCCGATTTTTTTCACCGGTGCGTCTGGCAAGCCGCGCTGATACCGTTGGAACCAAATCGCGCCTTCGCGCCGAACCGTCACCTCCATCCATTCGGATAGCGCATTTACGGCCGCCGCACCGACACCATGCAAACCACCAGACACTTTGTACGCATCGTTGTCAAACTTACCGCCAGCATGTAGGGTGGTGTGTACCAATTCTAAAGCTGATACTTTCTCGGTGGGATGTTTGGCGACAGGAATACCAACGCCGTCATCTTCAACGGTGATGCTGTTGTCATCTTGAATCGTAACTTCGATACGGCCGCATCGGCCGGCCAATGCCTCATCAATTGAATTATCTACAATTTCATACACCAGATGGTGCAATGCTTTTACATCGGTGCCACCAACGTACATACCTGGGCGACGGCGCACGGCTTCCAGTCCTTTCAGAACCTGGATGCTGCTGGCATCGTATCTTCTTTCTGCTTCCGTTTTTCTAGCCATGAAAGGTTCCTTCTCTTTTCAGTTCGGGCAAAATTCAACCATCTGCTGCCAAAATGTGGCAATGCTTTGGGCTGTTTGCTTTTAAGATAAAAGGGTAAAAAGTCAGGAGTAATTTAGCGTTTTTTTCCTCGATTTGAACACAATTTTACGAGACATAAGTATACCACATTTGTTCTAAGCGGGGTAGTAAAACAATTTGAATTTTAGGCAAGCAAATCACAGAAAGTGGTTTGACAAACGAAGCGCGATTTCTCTGTGATTTGCTCAAGTAAAAACCAAATTCACGCTCAGTTTAATTCAAAATTCTATTTGGTTTTTACACAGAATGCAGGCAAGAAACGGCCGCTTTGGGGGATGCGCTACAAGGAACCAGGCAATCGCTCAATTTGAACAATTGCCCGGTTCCTGAGCAACAGATTTATATCTTAATGATGGTGATTACTTTGCCGCCGCCGCTGGCTGATCCAGGCAACGAGCAGGGCAACCACAAAGCCGCCACCCAGCGCACTCAGCCAAATAATCCACGGTGTACCGGGCGCATCCTCGATGACTTCAGCTTCACCATGATCATCGCTATCTTCAAGGATCTCTTCGTCATCATGTGCTTCTTCTTCAACTTCAGCGATAGTTTCAGGCTCGGCTTCTGTTTCCTCAACGGGAGCCGCTGCCTCGACTTCATCTGTGGTTTCTTCTACCTCAACGGCCGTTTCGTCCGTGCGCGTCGGTTGCTCAACGCTTCCTTGCGGTAAGGCAAAGACAGCTGTTGTCCATGCCGGTACGGTAAAGGTGCCGCTGGTTTCATCAAAAGCGGCCGTTTGCACCACACCGTCCACCGAATTTTGCTGGATAGGATGGAGCGAGAAGGGCAGATTGGCAACGGCCGTTTCCGTAAAGTCCACCTCGTCTGGGGTTGCATTGAACACAACGACTAGCATATCGAAGTTCGGATCGATGTCCTCGCCCGTCAAGTCACCCAAGCTCATCACGATCACGCCCGGAAGCTGCTCTGTGCCGCTGTTATGGAATTGGAGGCGTTCTTGGACTTGAACGGCCGTTTGCAGCCTAAACAGTGGTGATCCCGCCCGAATTTGCAACAATTCACGGTACGTGTCGCGCGCAAACGCAATATCGTCTGCCGTTGGCGCCAAATCTGGGTTGGCTAAAAGTGGCTGCATTGTCGGCCACATGCTCTGGTTATCGGCCGCAGGCGGCAAGCCAATGGCCCAATTATTGCTCTGGTAGGTAAAGTCGAGGCGGTTGAACCAGTCGCCAGAGTTGTAGCTGTTTCGGTCTAGCGACTTGGAGCGCAGCAAATCATCCCCAGCCTGGAAGAACGGCACGCCCTGGCTGAACATCACAATAGAATTGCCTAACGTTTGCATCCGCGCCCGATCCTCACTGCTGGTACCCAACGGTGCCTTATACTGGATAATGTCAAACAGCGTTTCGTTATCATGTTTGGAGATGTACACAATTTGCTCTTGCGGATCGGCCGTATAGCCTGCCGGAGAGCCATTGTACAAAACTTCACTGCCGGAGATAGGTGAGCCATCTGCCCCAATAAACGTGAAATCACTCAAATTGCCAGCCAGCCCCACCCGAATGAGGTCCATAAAGTTTTGTAGCCGCGCCAGCTGTTCCGCTTCACTGCCTTGATCTGTTTCGTTAGGATAGACATACAGGCCATTTAAGAAACCTTGTTCCGTTTGGCCGCCAAACGGGCTGCCGCCCCGCGCCGCATCCCGCAGCCGGTCGCTAAACGTGCCAATGCCCGTGCCTGCCATATTAAACTGGGTTGCGTTGATGCCGCGTGCATTGCCGCCAACTTCACCAAAATCCCAGCCCTCGCCATAAACGTAGATATTCTTGCCGTCTACGCCATGCTCTTCCAACGTCAGCGCGTCCAGAGCGGCGCGAACGGCTAGCATATCTTCCTTCATATGGTGGCCCATCAAGTCAAAGCGGAAAGCGTCAATTTTGTAAGCCGCCGCCCAGGTAACAACAGAATCAACCATCAGTTTACGCATCATGTCGTGTTCTGTGGCCGTGTTTTGGCAGCAGGTGCTTGTTTCTACCCGTCCTGTGCTGTTCAACCGATGGTAATAGCCGGGCACAATTTGGTCCAATACCGATTTGTCGCTTTGGCCACTGGCATTGGTATGGTTGTACACCACGTCTATTACCACGTACAGACCAATCTCATTTAGTGCCTGTACCATCTGACGGTACTCATAAATTCTGTTAATGCCTTCAGGGTTAACAGAATAACTTCCCTCCGGCACACTGTAATGGAATGGATCATAGCCCCAATTAAACGGGTCTTGATCCCGAATCGCCGAAATCAACGCCTGCTGTTCTTCGGAATCAGCCGGTAGGTTAGCCAACTCGTCAAAAGTTGGCGTTGTCCAGGTAGCTTTGTCCTCGTCAATCGTCGCAATGTCGAACGTTGGCAGTAAGTGCAAATGAGTCAGCCCAGCCTCAGACAGTGCCGCCAGATGCTGCATTCCGTTGGAATCCATCTGGGTAAAGGCCGCATAAGTCCCGCGTAATTCCTCCGGTACGCTGGCATCGTTTACGCTAAAGTCGCGCACGTGTAATTCATACACCACAATATCTTCTGGAGCCGCAATACCGGGTTTCACCACGTCCATCCAGCCGTCAGGCATACTGGCTAAGTCCATCAAGTCAATAATTTGGCTGCGGGTACTGTTGGTGGCCAAACTGAAGGAGTATGGATCAGTTACCAGATTGGTTTTCACGCTGCTTTCAGTCGGCACGTATACCTGTACTTCGTACAGATAATATTTGCCTGCCCAATCAGCCTCTCCTGTAATAGACCAGGTGCCGTTGCTAGGCGTGGGGCGCATCACCAGAATTTCAGCTTCTGTGTTGGGGTCAACGTCGTCAAAAAGATGCAGGCGCACACCGCGCGCTGTAGGTGCCCAAAGGGTCAGCGTTGGCACGCCGTCACTAAAGGTAACGCCCAAATCGCCATCGTATGGATACAAATCATCCAACACGCCTGGGATTTGCAGGCCAGCCGCATCAATGGTTTGCTCAGCTTCATCTTGAGCAGAAACGGCAACTTGCCCTTTGAGTGCCACACGAGCCACGCTCAGATCATCTTCGTTGAACTTCAGGGCCGTTAAGGTACGCAGATGGGGAAACTTGGCCACAATTTCATCGCTAAAGCCATTCGGGTCTACAGTGAGCGGAACGGCTTCACCCCCGGAAATGCCATCGAAGCCGAGGGAAAATGCACCACCCAGCGGATCGTAATGGAAAAAGTATTGGTTGCCGGGGGCATCATCAATTTCCCAGGCGATGGTGTCATGCGCCACCCAGTAGGCACTGCGCTGGCTAATATTGCCCTGTACGCCGCCAGAACCGACGGATATGTTCAATAGGTTGCTCCTTGAATCAAAAGAGAAGGTCACCAGAGTGTCTGGTTCTTGCACGCTAAAGGGGATGTTGGCACCATCCTGTGCGCCGCCTTCACCGTAATTCACATCCCAACTGCCGTTTACTGCCACTTTAGCTTCGTATTCACCCACGGGGATGCTCACGGTTTGGAATGTAAATGTGCCGTCGCCGTCTGGGTCTTGCAGCCAGGAAGACAGGCAGCTGGGCATCCAATCTTCGGCGCAGCCGATTTCGCTCTGGAAGCTGCCTGGCACGTTAGCAATAAGGTTGTTTATGCTGTCGGCAACCCAACCGGTCTGGTTGTCGAAGTAAAAGGTGACGCTGCTGTCTTCAGCGAGCGAAAGTGGAATGTTGGCTCCGCCTGGCTCGGCGTTGAGGCCAAAGTTCACATCCCAACCGCCGTTGAGGGCAACTTTGTATTCGTATTCACCGGCGGGGATGTCGAAGGTGCCGCTGAAAAGTTGGTCTTCTTGGCTGTAGGTGAGTTCCGTATTGGTGCAGTCAGGTGCCCAATCGCCAGCGCAACCCAGCACAGATTGGATGGTGCCGGGAACAACGACCAAATCCGGGAAGGGGGCAGCAGCAGGGGGCAAGCCACCGCCGCTGTCCTGGCTAATTACATCTGTGGGGATGTCGTCGCTTGCTTCGATGGTGAGTAAGTTTGTAACGGGATCGAAAACAAAAATGACGGCTTGTTCTTCACCAACGGTGAAGGGGAGGTTAGCTCCGTCTGCTTCGCCATCTGCGCCGAAATTCACATCCCAACTCTGGTTCAGGGCTACCTTGGCTTCGTATTCGCCAGCCGGAATATTGGGGGTGATGAAGGTGTAGATGCCATCGCCGTTGGGGTCTTGCAGCATGGTGCGGAGGCAGTCAGGTGCCCAATCGCCTGCGCAGCCTAGTTCATCCTGGAAGCTGCCGGGAGCAGTGGCGACAAGGCTATTGATGCTGTCACTTACCCAACGGGTCTTGTGGTCGTACCAGAATGTGACGGGGCCATCTTCTAGAACTTCGAGGGTGATGTTGGGGCCGTAATATTCGGCATTGAGGCCATAGTTGTCATCCCAACTGCCGTTGAGAGCTGCTTTGTATTCATAGTTGCCAGTAGGAACATCGAAGGTGGACAACCAGATGTCGTTTTGTTCGTCGTAAGTGAGCTGGCTTTCGGCGCAGCTGGGGTCCCATTCACCTGCACAGCCAATGAAAGGCTGAATGGATCCGGCGATGGTGACGGTGTCTGGCGGGGGAATGCTGGCGGGATCATCTGTTTGGGCAGTGGCGGAAACGGCCGTTATGCCCAACGCCAATAAAATAACGAAAAGGAGGCGAATTTTGCCCCAGTGCTTGTTGATATTTTTATTCATCTTTTCTCCAACACACGATTAGCTGATTAACGCCCTGATTGTACGACAAACGAGAACGGCCGTCATCCGTTGCGTACGCAGCTAATTTGGTCAGATTAGGGTGGAGAGAAGCGGTTTTTAGTGAGGCGAGAGCGTCAATTTGGGGTGACTTTTGAGCATATTTGCCAGCTTATCCATGTGGACAGGTTTGCTAATGTAGTCGTCCATGCCTACCTCCAGATATTTTTCCCGGTCGCCGCTGAGGGCGTTGGCAGTCATGGCGACAATGTATGGCTGTTGGCTAGCGGGCCAGTGTGTGCGGATGTAATCAGTGGCACTGATGCCATCCATTTCTGGATTTCAATCACCGTGTAGATTCGACTTTAGCTGATTCGCCACAATTGGAGAATCGTACTATGGGCTTGACCGTTTTTAACTTTTGAGTGTCGGTAAGCGGTCAAGCCTTGGGGTTCGTTTTCTGAACAAAAGTTATTTGTGAACGAACCCTATGGAGCTATGCTGTTTGCTTTTGGGGGGTGACAATATTTGAGGTGATAGTCACTTCTATCTTGAAGATTTCTAGGCAGCAAAGAAAGTGACGGCCACTTCTGCTTTTTTGGGAATTTTGGCACTCCCGATTACAATTCAAGGCTATGGTAGTTCGCACTGAATGGCGTTTTCGCCAGCAATCCCCTCGATTTCACTCGCAGCCCAGACCGTCTGTTTCCTGGCACAGTCGCTGGATTATTGGAGCCTTAACGGCCGTTTACCTCTTCTGGCTGCTGGTTCGGGCAATCAGCCAACCGGCGTGGCTGCTCAACTTGTCTGGCGTAGGTACGGAATTTGTACGTTTAGTGGAGATTGGCTGGCTGGCAACCCTGGTGGTGCTGTGGGGAGTGGTCTGGTGGCAGAAACGACGAGAGATGTTACGGCCGTTTCACCCCCTGAGCCTAGAGCAGCTTTATAATTTACAGCCCACCGAGTTTGAGCAATATGTAGCGCGACTATTTCGGCAGAAAAAATACAAAGTCAACTTGCGGGGGCGGAGCGGCGATTTAGGTGTTGATTTGATGCTGACGCGCACCGGTGGCAAACGGGCCATTGTGCAGTGCAAGCGATACCGCAGCACCATTGGGCCAGATATTGTGCGGGAGCTGTATGGCACCCTCATACATGAAGGGGTCGCCCACGCTTTTTTGGTCACGACGGCAGGCATTTCAGATTCCGCCCGCAGTTGGGCGCAGGGCAAGCCGATGACGCTCATCGACGGCCCTACGCTGGTGGAAATTGCCCACTTGCTACAAGTTGTTCCCACTTCTCCAAACTCTTTATGAACCACCTGAAAAAAACGCGAGAGACGTACCGCAAAATTGCAGCTGACTATGCTTTGGCATGGCAAAAACGAGGTTCGTTGGATGCTGATTTGCAGAAATTTATGGCCTTATTGCCGGAGGACGCGACCGTTTTGGATGTGGGGTGTGGGCCGGGGATGGATACGGCCGTTCTCCAAACACACCACCTAAATGCCATCGGTTTGGATTACAGCCATGAAATGATGCGGGCGGGCCGGGACAACCAGGGCTACAAAGTGCCCTTTGCCCAGGCAGATATGCGTCAGTTGCCCATTGGGCAACAAATAGACGGCATTTGGGCCAGCGCATCCATGCTGCATCTGAACCGAGACGATTTACTGCCAACGCTGCAACAATTTTGGCGCGTGTTAAAACCCAACGGCGTGTTGTATTTATCTGTCAAGTTGGGGGATGGGGAGAAATGGGTGCCCACCACTAAGTATGGCCATACGTTCCCTCGCTTTTTTACTTTTTGGCAGCCAGAAACAATGGATCGGTTGTTGGAAACGGCCGCTTTCCACATCATTGACGGTTGGGAAGAGCTGAAAAAAAGGGATACGTGGCTGGTGCGATTGGCCCAAAAATTGAAAACGGAGGCTGGCAGATGAATTTAGCCAGATACAATCGCTTTACAGATGAGTTGAAACGGAAGCTGGACGGTGACCCTCGCGTGCTGGGGCTAGTTGCGCTTGGATCAATGGCGCAGCTGGATTATCAACCAGACGAATGGTCTGACCACGACTTTTTCGTCATTACCATTCAGGGCGTTCAGGAAGATATGCGTCAGGATCTGTCCTGGCTGCCCCATGCCGACGATCTGGTTTTTCACTTCCGCGAAACTGAGCATGGCGTGAAGGCACTTTACCAAGGCGGGCATCTGCTGGAATTTGCCGTCTTTAATGAAGATGAACTGCGAATGGCTCGGCTAAATCGGTATCGGGTGCTGCTAGACAAGGCCGAGCTAACCCCAAGACTGGCGGATCTGGAACTGGCAACGCAGGATTTTGTGGCTCACGGTCGTTCTGATCCCGAAAAGCGTTTTGCCGAATTTTTGATGAACATTTACGTAGGCGTGGGGCGGCAGGCGCGTGGCGAACTGTTGAGCGGTCGCCAATTCATCAAAACGTTTGCACTGATTCACTTGCTGCACATGCTGGCTGAGTTTTTGCCTGCCGAAGAAGATCATCTGCTGGACAACCTTGATCCGTTCCGCCGCTTTGAGCGCGTATACCCGGCAACAGGCAAGGAGCTAAACCAAATTTTAGACCAGGATACGCTAAAAGCGGCTGAGAGTCTGTTGCTGGTCGCTACGCTTCATTTGCGGCCGTACCTACCCAACTACCCAGAAACGGCCGTTGCCGAAGTGCAGGCATTCATTAAAAAAGCAAAAGAGGAACCACCCCTTGACTGATCTCACCATTTTGCTCACCCGCCACGGCCAAACCGATTGGAACAAAGCAGGCCGCTGGCAAGGCCACGCCGATATTCCCCTTAACGAAACCGGGCAGCAGCAAGCCAACGCGCTTTGCCAACGGCTGCAAAGCTGGCCCATTGAGGCAATTTACACCAGTGATTTGCAGCGTTGCGTGCAAACGGCCGTTCCCCTGGCAAATGCCCTCAAGCTCAAACCCATTCTCACCCAACTTTGGCGCGAGCGAGACGTAGGCGACTTTAGCGGCCTGACCGGTGAGCAGGCCCGCGAGCAATACCCGGAAATATGGGCCAAATCAGTGCGGGGCATGGTTGATCCGCCTAACGGAGAGCCATTTGTTGAGGTGCGCCGCCGTGCCTTGCGCGCTTTTGAGAGCATCGTTGAAGCGCACAGCGAGGGCACGGTGCTAGTGGTAACGCATGGTGGCTTGCTACACGCTCTGTTAGGGCAGGTAATGGGGATCGATGCAGGACTTTACGGCCGTTTCTCCATGCGCGGTAACACTGGCCTCAGCATCGTTGAAGTGAACAGTCGCGGCCCTGTTGTCGTGCGCCTGAACGACACCAGCCATCTGGAATAACAATTACGAGATTGGAGACTGGAGATTAGAGATTCAAGGTACCCTCCAATCTCTAATCTAAAGTCTCCGGTCTCAAAAAATCAATTCCCAAAAGGACAAACAATGACATTGCAAATCTCAAACCCCATCTGGGGCAAAATCGACGCCCATATTGACAACAATGTAGATTACTGGATTAAACAACTGGCGCGTCTGTGCGCCCAGCCAAGCGTTTCGGCGACGAATGAAGGGATTGATGAATGCGCTGAGCTGGTTGCTACTATGCTGGATGAGCAAGGTTTTCGCGCCGAAGTGATGCCCTCGGATGGGTATCCAGTGGTGTATGCTGAGGCATTTGGAGAGGGAGACGGCCGTTCCGACAAAACGCTCCTCTTCTACCTTCATTACGATGTACAGCCCGCCGATTCATTGGAACTGTGGGATTCGCCACCGTTTGAACTCACGGAGCGAGACGGCAAATATTACGCACGCGGCATCAGCGATGACAAAGGGCATATCATCTGCCGCTTGGCTGCCCTGGCAGCGGTGAAGGATGCGCTGGGTGGCCTCCCTTGCAACGTGAAATTTATCATTGAGGGAGAAGAGGAGATTGGTAGCTCCAACATGCCCGCTTTTGTGGAAAAGCACAAAGAGAAGTTGGCCGCCGATGCCTGCATTTGGGAATTTGGCGGTGTCGATTATGAGGAACGGCCGTCTCAGGCGTTGGGGATGCGCGGGATTTGTTTTGTGGAATTGTCTGTGCAAACTGCCTCAATTGATGCCCATTCTGGTCTTGGTGGCTCGATTTTCCCTAACGCAGCCTGGCGGCTCACCTGGGCACTTAGCACCCTCAAAGACCAAAACGAGCGCATTCTTATTCCCGGCTTTTACGACAATGTGCAGCCGCCTAGCGAGCGAGATTTGGAACTCCTGGCAGTCATGCCGTCTGAGGCGGCGCAGCTTAAAGAGATGTTTAATCTAGACGGATTTTTGTTGGGTATGACGGATAGTTTGGAATGGAAGAAAACGGCCGTTTTTGAACCCACCTGCACCATTTGCGGCCTCACGTCTGGCTATCAGGGGCCAGGTTCCAAAACAGTGCTGCCTGCCAAGGCAAGTGCCAAGATCGACTTCCGCCTCGTTCCCAACCAAACGCCAGAAGAAGTGGTTAGCAAATTGCGGGCGCATCTGGATGCCAACGGCTTCTCGGATGTAGAAATTACGCTCCATGGTGGTGGCCGACCGGCCAAAGTAGATCCGGATGATCCCTTTGTGCAGTTGACGAATGAAACGGCCGAAATTGTCTACGGCAAAGAGCCTAACGTGGCACCAATGATTGGCGGCAGCGGGCCAAACTACCCGTTCATTCATACACTAGGGTTGCCGTTGGTGGCGGCTGGCGTGGGCTACCCTGGCAGCCAGGTACATGCCCCCAACGAAAACATGCGCCTCGATTATTTCTTGCTAGGCACCAAACACACCGCCCGCATCATCGAGCAATTCGCCAAAGGGTAATTTTAGCCACAGAGGACACGGAGATTTTTGAGGTGTTGAGCTAGAGGTATTTAGTTGCGGTTAGCATATCTGGGTACAAGCAATACGATCTAGGGTTTGATCAACCTCTCTTTTCCCTCTGTCTGCTCTGTAGCTAATTCCTAATCCTATAAATGGTGCCAGTACGGTAGTCGGAGACGAGGAGTCTGCCATCTGGGGTGGGGAGCAGGTGCTGAGGATTTTGGATGCCGGTGAGGAAAGTGCTGCTGGTTCCGGTGAAACGGCCGTTCCCATCCACCTCAATCTGTACGGCCATTACTTCCCCCGTTAGCCACAAAGCTACCAGCAAGACCGAATCGTCCCACGGCGCAACCGCGATGCTGGTGGGCGTAGATTGCGGCGGAAAAAGAGCAGCAGGCAGTTCCGTTTGGGTGCAAATTTCTGACGAGCCTTCCCGATTTAAGGCCGGTTCCTGCTTGCCAAAACATTGCGGCCAGCCGTAATCGCCACCTGTAACAACCAGATTCAGCTCCTCCGGCGGCTGGCCCTCAAAATCGGTTCCAGTTACGCTGCCGTCGCCAATTTCTGTAATCCAGAGACGGCCGTTTCCATCGAACACGTGCGCATATGCATTCTTCAAGCCAGTTGCCAGCACGGCGGGATTGTCTGGTTGGTTGGGATCAAGCTGCCACAAAATGCCAGAGCCATCGCTGGCGCGGTTGCCACTGCGTCGCCCGCTGGTTTCGTATAGCAAATGGCCGTTTGGGGTGACTGTGAGTGTGCCGTTGGAACGGCCGTTATTTGGCATGTTGGTGAGAATTATTTTCGGCGTTTGCGGCTTTAATGCCTCGTCCAGACTGGCGCGAAGCAGATGGTCTTTTGTCGCAATCCACAAAGCGCCGCCCAGCACGGCGATGCCCGTTGGTTTGTTTAGCCCTTCCAGCAAAACCTCCTGGCTATTGGATGCCAAATCAACCGCGACTACCTGCCCGGCTTCATCACTTTCCCCTTCAAACAGCTGAGCTACCCAAAGACGGCCGTCTGGACCCCAAATCATCTGCGTGGGGCCAGATAAGCCAGAGGCAGCAATTTCTGCGGTAAAGCCATCGGGGAGGGTGAGATTTGCAGTGGGAGAAGTTGTGGGTGGAACGGCAAATTCTGCGGCATTGCTACAACCAGCCAGGAGCAACACAACCACAATGAGAACCAGCCAACCTCTAAACCCTCTGTGTCCTCTGTGGCAAATGTAGCAAAAATTCACGCCTTCGCCGCCATCTCTTCGCCAAAGCCCAGCAGTGCTTTCACCCGCTCATCGTTGGGGGCTTCTGCATATACACGGAGGACAGGTTCGGTGCCGGACGGCCGTATCAATAGCCAGCTCCCATCATTCAAATAATATTTTACCCCATCCACCGTCTGCACATCTTCCACCGCCACGCCTGCAATTGATGACGGAGCCAGATTGAGCAGCATTTCCACCATGCGGGCTTTCTCGACAGGGCGGGTTAACCTCATGTCCGTCCGGGCATATTGGGCTGGGCCAAATTGCGCCAGTAAATCGTCAACCAGCTCATGCAGCGGGGCTTTGGCTGCCGCCATCACTTCCAGCAGCAGCAGCCCCATCAACACCCCATCACCCTCTGGAATGTGTCCCTGAATGCTCATGCCGCCAGACTCCTCGCCACCCATCACCACGCCGTTGGCAATCATCAAATCAGAAATATGGTTGAAGCCAACAGGCGTCTCGATCATTTCCAGGCTGTTCTGGGCGGCAATACGGTCAATCATGCGGGTAGTGGAAACGGTGCGTACCACTTTGCCCTGCAAGCCACGCTTTTCCAGCAGATAGCGCAGCACCAAGGCAAAAATGCGGTGCGGATCGACAAAATTGCCTTGCGAATCCACCGCGCCAATGCGGTCGGCGTCTCCGTCAGTTGCCAAGCCCACCGCCCAATGCCCACTCTGAATGGTGGACATGAGCAGCCCCAAATGGCGGGCAATCGGTTCTGGGTGGATGCCGCCAAAGCCAGGATTCATCTCGTGGCGGATGTTGTGGACATGCGTTCGGCCGCGTGCCAGCATCTCGCTAAATGCACCACGCCCAGAGCCAAACATGCCGTCCGCCACCACGCGCAGCTCTCCGCCGGACACGATGTCTAAATCAACCAGCCCACTGAGATGCTCGTAATATGCCCAGGATGGGTCGAATTTGTGGACGCGATCTCGGCGAATTGCTTCGTCCAAATCCATCAGGTTGGGACCGCGCCCGCTAGAGAGATTGCGATCTAGCAGCCGCTCGACCCGCTGGTGATGGGACGGGCTGGCGGCACCACCGTGACAAGATTTGAGCTTGATACCGTTGTAGCGAGGGGCATTATGGCTGGCGGTGATCATGACTCCAGCCGTGGCATTTTTGTTTAGCACGGCATAGCTGATGGCTGGCGTGGGCGTGTCGGCGCGAGCCAGCCAGGTGTCGATGCGGTTAGCGGCCATCACGCGGGCCACTTCCGCCGCGTACCGATCAGATAAAAAGCGCGTGTCGAAGCCAACCACCACACTGGGGTCAGTAGCATTCTCTTCGCGGATGTAGTCGGCGATAGCTTGGGCGACCAGGCGCAAATTGCCAAAAGTAAACGTTTCACTGATGACGGCACGCCAGCCGTCGGTGCCAAATTTTATGGTCATTCTATATTCCTATTGCTAGAGACGTTGCATTGCAACGTCTCTACGTGTAATTCAAAATAAGGATTAAATCATTCACATTCGTGCCGGTAGGGCCAGTTTTGATAAGATGTGGCCCGTTTAAAGCCGCATCTTGTTGGGCAAAATAGGTGTAGCTATCGTTGTTGTTCAAGTAGGCCAGTGCAGCTTGCTTTTCTGTCACAGTTTGCCCAGTCACCGTTGCGCCGGCTACGCCGCTAGTGCCATCGTCGCCGTCGGTAGCAAAGCTGGTGATCGTTCGGTTGTCCCACCCTTCAAGCCCGATGGCGGCTGCTAATGCCGTTTCCAGATTGCGCCCACCAATCCCATTGCCACGTAGGGTGACGGTCGTTTCGCCACCGAGCAAGGTGGCACTTTGGGGCGGGGCATCTTTGGCCAAGGCGGCGGCAAATTGGCCCACTTCTCGCGCCTCGCCTTCCAGTTTTGTGGTGAGCAGGCGAGTGTGAAAGCCGAGTTTCTCTGCTTTGGCTGCCGCCGCCTGGACCGACTGTTGGATACTGCCGATGATGACATTGTCGAGGACATTGGTTGGGGACCGCACGTCAGATCCTGCATGGCCAATATCTTGCAAAGCGATTCCATATCGTTCCAAAATGGCAATGGCGTCGTTTGCTGTTTCTTGTGTGGCAACCGTCGGGCCGCTGCCGATACTGGCTAGATCGTTGCCGACCACATCGCTGAGGATGAGGCTGAGTACATATGCTGGTGCTGCCAGTCGTGCCAGGCCGCCCCCTTTTACCCGATCCAACTGGCGACGGACGGTGTTGAGCTCTTGAATAGTGCAGCCGCTAGCGAGCAATGCTTGGGTAATCCCCTGCATCTTTGCCAAGGGCAGCAAGGGTTGGGTGAACAAGGCGGACGCGCCGCCGGAGATGAGGCACAGGACAAGGTCGTTTGCGGTAAGGTTGTGAAGGGTTTGTAGTAGATTTTGTGTGGCCTCAATGCTTTTTTCGCCCGGCACGGGATGGTTGCCTTCATAAGCAGGCAGAGGGAATTTGGTTTCCTCTGGCAAATGTTTGGCCAAAATACCACCGCCAGCAACGGCCGTTTCTCCCACAATTTCCACGGCTGCCAGGGCCATCGGTACAGCCGCTTTGCCGATGCTGAGGATGAACAGACGGCCGTTTGTCAGGTCAAATTGGTGCGAGCCAATGGTAAGGAGGTTGCCTTTTTTGTGGAGATGGTTGGCAACGGCCGTTTGCGGGTCAGCTTGTTCCAGAGCAGCGTTGATGATAGCTTGAATATCCTCTCTATATTGGTTGAAGTCGGGCATAATTGTCTACTGTTGCAGCGCAGCGACTGCTTCCTCGGCTGCGGTTTGAGGGGATTTGGTTAGCGTAATTACATCAAAAACGGCATTGTTGAGAATGGTCATGAGATTGCTGCCGGGGCTGATAGGCAGCGGGCTGGCCTGGCTAAGCTGACCGCTAGCAAACGCTTTGTAGCTGTCGTCATCTGGCCAGAACATGAACGCAGCTTGCCGGGCGGGCAGGTAACCGCTGGCGTAGCTCCATTCGCCTAAATTCTGGCTTTCAATGAGCGCGTTTAGCAACGCCGCTGCCAGCTCTCGTTGCGTGGGGTCAGCCGTGCTAATGGCCCAGGCCCAGCCAGAGACCAGTGGGGTCAGCTGACGATCTAGCCCGGGAACGGCCGTTGCCTGAAACACCCCATCTGCATCCCGCTGCTGTAAAAATTGCTCACTGTTGGTTAACGCCACGGAAGCCGTACCAGCTTGTAGCAGGGGCCACGTTTCTTGCAGGGTCACATAATTGCTGCTTTGGTCTAAAATGAGGCCAAGATTTTCAGCAATCAGTAGCTGCTCCAATGCGGCGGTTAACGGCTGAAGCTGCAAGGCTTGCTGTCCGGCATCATTGACGAGCGTGCCGCCTGCCGCCAGATAGAGCTGTAGACCCAGTTTGGAACCAGCAATGCCGTTGGCCGGAAAGACAAAGCTGTATGGCTGCTCGGCAAAAAGCTGCCAGCTGCTGGAAATGGTATCGGTAACAACCCGGCTGTTGTATGCCAGATGGGGTAACCCGGTTAGCACAAATGGGTAGCCGCCAACCTGATTTTCCTCGAGAACCAGGTTCAGGGCGGCTGGATACAAATCTTCCAGTAAGCTGGTTTCAATAAGGCCGCCCAGCGGATAAACAAGTTCTTCAGATTGGGCCAAACCAAGCTGATCGATAGGAATGGCAACAAGGTCTGGCAAAATGTCTGGGGCGACGGCGCGACCCGTACGTAAATAGTTCAGAATGCCGCTTTGGCCGCTTACCGATTTTTGTTCGATGGTAAGATCTAAATCAGGATTGTTGTTGCGAAAGGTGGCAAGTTGGGCGTTTAGAACGGCCGCTCCTGCATCGGTTGGGATGGCAATTTCTGGGGGTAGCCAAACACGTAAAGACGGCCGTGTGTCTGTAATCGGTGTAGATGGAATGGCAATATCGGGAGTGGTGTCAGTGGCGGGGGTGCTGGTGGCAACGGCCGTTTCACTATCTGTTGCGTTCGGGTCTGTTTCTTCCGGAGATGTCTGGTTGAAGCTGTTGGCTAAATCACAACCAGCCATGATTAAAAGCAGCATGATGAGCAACAAAGATACCTTCTTATTCATGCACCAAAGTATACCTTTGATTACCCATTTGAGCATTTGCGCCATGTCGCTGCTTAGGATATTCTTTGCCTATGATATTTACTTCTTGGTTCGATCGTCGATATTCTGCAGCCATTCGTTTTGGCTCTATCTCGCCGCGTCCCAATATCGGTGCGCCTCCTGAGTGAATATTATGTAAACTTAGATAGTTTTCAAGGCCGAGGCGATTTTTAGCCTCGGCCTTTTTGTTTTAAATCATGCGTTTGGAGGCTGGCAACCTCCAAACGCCAGCCCCAATCAGCACAATCGGAGCAAATGATGGCAGAAATATTATTTAATCTCGATAAAATTGCGGTTTCTTTAACCGGAAAGCTGATTCTTTCTGGCTTGAACTGGGAAGTGCAAAACCAGCAGCGCATTGGGTTGGTGGGGCCGAATGGGGCTGGTAAATCGACTCTGCTCAAGTTGATTTCACGAGAGCTAGAGCCAGATGATGGCAATATTTTCCGTAAATCAGGCTTAACCTGGGGGCGATTACAGCAGGAACCGGAATTGCCTGCTGGCAACTCGGTACTGGTTGAAGCGATGACTGCCGTTCCCCAAATCGCCACTATTCACCAAAAATTGGCTAATCTAGAACAGCAGATGGGAACCCCGGCCGTATATGAAGATGGCGACCGCCTGGCAAAAGTGATGGCGCAGCATGAAAAGCTATTGCACCAGCTTGAGCAGCTAGATGGTGCCAGCTACGAGAGCCGCGTGAAAGAAACCCTCACCCGCTTGGGCTTTCCGCAAGACCAGTGGGTAACCCAAACGGAGCATTTGAGTGGCGGTCAAAAGAAGCTCATCATGTTGGCCAAACTGCTGGTAAAGCAGCCAGATTTGCTGCTGCTGGACGAGCCAGACAACCATCTGGATTTGGCTGCCAAGCAAAAGTTGGAAGCGGTCATTCGTAGCTATTCAGGCTGTGTGGTGATTATTTCTCACGACCGATATTTATTAGATGAGGTGGCGACGCACATTGCTGAATTGGAAAACGGCCGTATCACCCTGTACGTTGGCAATTACACAAACTACACCACCGAACGGGAGCTGGCGCGGCTGCGGCAGGCCCAAATGTATGCTGCCCAGCAAAAAGAGATTGCCCGCATTGAGGCCGCCATTGCTCGTTTTGAGCTGTGGGCGTCGCAGGTGGTGAATGAGCGGCACATCAAGCAGGCACGCAGCCGCCGCAAAATGCTGGACAAGATGGACAAGGTGGAAAAAGTTGCGGAGCAGCGGCGCATGTCGCTGAATTTAGCGGGTTGGCGGGGCAGCAACAAGGTGTTGGAACTGGAAAATGTAACGCGGCGATTTGAAAACGGCCGTGCTATCTTCAATCAGCTTAACCAAATTTTGTGGCACGGCGAGCGGGTAGGGCTGGTTGGCCCCAATGGGGCGGGCAAATCATTCCTGCTTAAGCAGCTACTTGACCCCGAAACCATTCACGACGGGCAAATTAAAATCGGTCCCAGTATCAAGATTGGCTACTATGCCCAGGAGCAAGAAACGCTCGATTACAGCCGCGACCTGATCAGTGAAATTCGCCAAACGGCTCCTGTCAGCCGCGAGGTGGCGGTCGCGTTTTTGCACCGCTTTTTGTACACCTACGACCAGATGCAGCAGCCCATCGCCAAGCTGAGCGGTGGCGAACGCAGCCGATTGCAGCTAGCCAAGCTGGTGTTAGAACGGCCGAATCTACTTCTCCTTGACGAGCCAACCAACAACCTGGACATTGCCTCGATTGAGGTGCTGGAACAAACGCTAGATGAGTTTGACGGCACATTACTGATTGTGTCGCATGACCGTTACTTTTTGGATCAGGTGGTGGATCGGGTGCTGGAGCTGAAGGACGGCCGTTTCACCGAATTCGACGGCGCCTACACAGATTATCTGGCGGCGGGGGGAAGCGTATAATTGTCTACCGATCGTAGTGGTAAATTTGCACGATGCGTTTAATGGCGTAGATAGCTTCCGACGGCCGTATCGGATTCGTTTGAATTTCCATGCGCTCTAGCAAGCGGCCGAGAATTTGATTGGCCAGGGTGAAGCCGTTTGGCAGGTCGTTGTACCGTTGCAGCAGCGACTCAGCGAGCTGGATGTCTGCTTCGGTGAGCTTTTCGGCTGGCCATTTGGCGGCTTCCATTTCGGCTCTGCCCGGTGCGCGGCTGGCAACGCCGCTGCTGATAGAAGTTGATTTTTTGAGAGATTCGAGGGAAACGGCCGTTTGTTCCCGCACCACCAAGGTATTAGCCGCCAAATCTCCCAGCCGCCGTGCTTTGCCATCAATAAACATCGTCACCAAGCCCAGGCCATATGCCCCTGGTAAGAAATCTACCAGCCGAACCAGGTTGCGGATCACCGATTCAGCCAGGGTAATGGGCGTGCCGTCGGCCCGAATAACGCGAATGCCCACCTGCCGCTTGCCCGGCGAACTGCCGTTCCACTGCATTTCAAAAAAGATGTAGTAGCCCCAGAAAAAGGCAAAGCTAATCAGCGAGAGCAGGGCGATCAGAACAGAGCTGGCATCCGCCAGTATGTCGAAACCGCCCAACAAAATCAGAACCAGAATGGCGTTGGTGGCTGCCAACAACAGGCCGATGATGGTTGTGTCGATGAGCGCGGCTAAAAAGCGGGAGCCAATGCCCACCACTTCGTAGCCAAAAACCACATTTTCCGGGGTGTCAATATTTAAGAACTCGTCTGGTGATGTCATATTTTTTATTACGAAGGAACGAAGGGACAAAGGAAAAATTGCCAATTTCTTCGTATCTCAGTTTCTCAGTTTCTTTGTATATTTCTCTTGAGTATAATCCCATCATGAATGCTGAACAATTTTACCGCTCGCGTCAGGCCGATTGGCAACAGTTAACCGCACTGCTGGATAAAAGTCAACAGATGAGCAGCCTCAATCCACAAGAAGTGCAGCAAATGGGGCAGCTTTATCGTTCGGTTACGGCCGATTTGGCCTTGGCCCAACGAGAATATCCACGCCATCAGGTTACCACCTTTCTCAATCAGTTGGTAGCCCGTGGCCACGCCATCATTTATCAGGGGGAACCACTGGCGGTACGGCGATTGAAGCATTATTTTTTGGTTGGATTGCCCCAAACGTTCCGTGAGGCATTGCCTTTCATCATGACGGCCGCATTGCTGTTGTGTCTCCCTGCCATCATTGCCGGGTTTCTCACCAATTGGCAGCCAGACGCCTCTACCTGGTTACTGCCCGCCAGCGTGCAGGAGCTGCGTCCTGGCATTGAAAATCAGGAACTTTGGACAAATATACCGGTGAATGAACGGCCGTACTTTTCTGCCTTCATCATGTCCAACAACATCCAGGTCTCATTTTTAGCCTTTGGCGGGGGCATCACTGCCGGATTGTTCAGCCTATACATTCTCATCTTTAATGGGCTGCTGCTAGGTGGCATAACGGGTCTGACCGCCCATTACGATGTGGGCTTTGAGCTGTGGACCTTTGTCATTGGTCACGGGGTGATCGAGCTATCGGCCATTTTCATTGCGGGCGGCTCTGGGCTGATGCTGGGGTGGGCGATTATTCAGCCGGGCTTGCTTAAGCGGGGCGATGCCCTCATGCTGGCCGCGCGCAAAGCTGTGAAGCTGATTATAGGCTGTGTGCCTATCCTCATCATTGCTGGTCTGATTGAGGGCTTTATTTCACCCAACGAAAATATCCCCTGGCCTGTCAAGTGGAGCGTGGGCATTATCACCGGAATTTTGCTGTACAGTTATCTGCTGCTGGCCGGGCGTGGCCAAGAGCAACCTGCCGACCCTGCGTGATTCCTGCTTACCCACCCTGTGCGGCGTAGATTTCTTGCAGTTCAACCTGGGCATTTGGTGCAAAGAGCAAGATGTTTTGGTGAATTGCCTTAAGCTGCTGCTGAACGGCCGTTACCGGGACCCCCTCTGGCGCATAAGCAACATATAAGGCTCGTTTTGTGTTTGGTGAAATGGGTGTGCGCTTGTCCTGGCCGTAAATGATGGTGCAAATGATTCCCTTGCCGTCGGACATCATCATATCATTGGGTTTCAACGGCCGTTTCTTGCCAGACATCTGCACAAATTCGTCTCCAACTTGGGTGGCATCAAGAGTAATGGGGGGAACCAGCAAATCAGCGTCGTGCCCGGCCGTGAGAACCAGCGTTTCTAGCTCAGCGGCAAAATTAGCGTCCACCAGCGGGCTGACGTTGGGCAACGACTTGCCCTTTTGCACCACAGACTCTAACTGTAGCTGAACATGATACGTTTTGTTGAACTTTTTGTAGTAGCTGCGATACGCTTGCAAAATCTTTAGCTCTAAAAAGTCTGCCCGAGAATATCCCGCATATTTTTCCTGCAACCGCCTTTCAATTTCTCGTTTTCGTGCATCCAGCGGCGTGGGGCGTTTGCTATTGTCTATGTTGCCAATGAGCAATACCCCGACACCGCCTTCGGGGAAGGTTTGATGGAAACGGCCGTTTACTTCAATCTCAAACATCGTAGAATTCCTCAGCGGCACGGTGCTGCGGATATGCACCGAAATCAGCCACAGATCAAAGAGATGATTTGGCCACACCCTAACGCCTGCATAACCGGCGCGGCGCGATTAGAGTATACTTTGCTCTAACCGCGCCGCTTGAATAACCAGCTAGTCGCCGCGTCTCTGGTTCATGCTTTGTTAGCACGCGACTACAAGATGATCAGATGTATCGAACCTGATTTTGCATTTCGTCAGCAGTGACATGATTTAGAAAACGCATAAGCCGCCGCACTACCTCGTAGGGTGGATAGCGCACGGCTAAAATAATACCGTAATGAGTTTTCCTCGTATTGGCATATTCACGGGCAAGGGTTTCAAAATCGTGGCGGTTGTGAGTGAGGAGCGTTTTGCGTTGACTGACTGCGTAGGCTAATTGTTCTTCATCACTTTTTTCAAGCTGACCTGCATCACGAGCAGTCATGGCAGAGAAACCGCGCCCTTTTAGCAAGTCTGCTATTACCACATGGACATCTTCATCAAGATAGAGTTCAATGAAAAGCCGATTCACATGTCCCTCACCAGCGGGTCAATTAAATCATCTGGAATACGATTACGTTGAATATATTCGTTGATTTCTTCCTGATTTTCACTATAGTAGCTCAACGCATCAAAAACTTGTGCTAATGTCAGGTGAGGTAACAGGTTTGGTATTTCCTCTGGAAAAACACCCTGCCGCCAAGTTTCCACAATTGCCCGCACTGGTGTACGTGTTCCTTTAATAATTGGTTCACCACTTAGAATTTTGTCATTTCTAACAATATATCGGTTTTCTGTAATCTGAATCATTGTAAATGACCTCATTTTGGATATGTATCATCCTTGAAACAGCATGTGTTCTGCCGGGCGAAAATGTTGCTCTTCATCTTTATGATACCATACGATGAAGCTGAGTAAGTGAAAAGTTGCAATCTTGTCTGTTTTTAGACATATTCTATTCAGATTGTACTGGAATAAGCCAAATGAACCAGAGGATATAGGGCTGTTTCAAAGTCGAAGAATGTCTAATGCTCTGGTAGGGTCAGCCGAAAAGGCATCAATGGCCTCAGAAACGGAAGCAAAACCAGCTAGACGAGCAAGGTTAATAACGATATTGCGAAAAGCAGCCCGAACTTGCGGGGCACCCGGCTTGCAAGTTGAACAAGCATCCTCACCCATGACCACATCCCGCACCCAATGAAGACCATTTTCAATGGCTGCCCAGTGGTCTCGGGTAATGGCAATAAGGTCAGCAGGTTTTGCCTCAGCTTGGGGCAAAGAGGTTATCCCATAGACATAGGATTCACTGTATTTGTTAGGTTTGAGTACCCATCGCTTCCGCTTGAGATGAAAAACCTGAGCCACATCAGGCCAGTGCGGATAGGCATTGTTAGTCGGTGCACTCCATAGCTCACGAATTTCCAGACGGCCGTGTCCCTTGTTGACGCTTTTGTAATAAAGAAATGGAGGCTCGTTTCTGGGCTGTGGCTGGGCAAACCGTGCTTCCAACGACCAAAGCAAGCGGGGATGATTGCCTTTGACATACATCAAATAATGACCCCCAGCTTGTCGAATCTGACGCACAATCGCTCTTTGAGTGAGCAATGCATCCACCGTAATGACCAATCCCTTCAGCAGCAATCGCTCAAGTAAAGGGGGGACACAGCTGATTTCATTGGTTTTGTCTTCTACCGCTGCTTGAGTAAGCACAATGCGTAACTGATGACACACAGCCGAAACAAGGAAAGCATTGGGGCTGCCCAATGAAGCGGCGCGTCGAATGCTTTTGCCATCGATAGCAATGCCCCGAGCAATGCCTGCTGCGACTAATTCTTGATGGACTTGATGCACCCATGCTTGAATACTGGCTTCAAGGGCTTCTGGTTTTATCTGCCAGAATACGCGACACAACATAGCGGCCGATGGGTGATGGTGTGGCTTGATACCTAGGCGCGATTTGCGCCCTGCTGGCATATATTTGCCCCATCTTGCCATGCCCCGAGCACTTGTTTTGCCACAGAGCATAGCCAGCACGATAAAATTGAACAGACTAATCAAACTATATCGCTTGCCGCGCGGCTTGCGCCAATCGGCTATCGGGTCGAAAATGGTGACTAGAGGTGGAATTGTAATTTGCATGTTTCCGCTCCTTGCAGGGATTTTGGAAACTATGCTGCAATTTCACCTTTTTTGCGACTGCCGACTTTGAAACAGCCCTACCAGAGGATATGACCGAACCAGACTAAATCCCACCAATTGCCAGTTTGGAGATACCGAAATCCCATGAGACTCAGTAACCCCAGAAAACCTAATATCCAGAGTTTTCTCGGATGTCGTTTTTTGCCATTCATAATTGGTTTTCTCCTCTTCAGTTGTTTTCCTTCCAATAAGGGAAAGGCCTAGCCGTGCTAACAAATATTATGCCGCATTACTATAGTCGGATTAAGTGCTCTATTTGTCCTGATTGAGAGTAAAACGATGCACGCATTATACGAAAGGCAACGCTGGTCGTAAAACAAGTTCACAGCATGGTTTTGGCTTTTAGCTCCAAATAGCGGTTGATGACGGCGATGGAGAGCTGATTGGCGGGCACGTCCAGAGTGAGAACGCCTTGCTGGCGCAGATGGTCGAGCGTGATTTGGCGCTGCTCCAGCAGTTGGGCGGCGGCCATCCGTTGGAAGGTTGATTGCGAATCCTCTGGCTGTTGATGGGCGGCTTGCACCACGTCCGGGTCGCTGATGGTGACCACCAGCGGCAGACTGCGCTTGGCCAGCAGCGTGACGTGGCTCACCAATCCTTCCAGGCTGATGCCATGTGTCAGATCGGTAAAGATGACCACCAGCGACCGCTTGCGCTGCTTGGCAGCCAGGTAGCTGAGCGCCCGTCGGTAATCAGACTCAACAGGCTGGGCTTCGACGGCGTAGAGCAGCTCCAACATGCGGTAAAACTGGCCGCGACCCTGGCGTGGCGACAGATAATGCTGGATGTCGTTGGCGAAGCTCATCATGCCCACTTTGTCCCCCTTGCCCGTCGCTACGTAGCCTAGCAGCAGGACGGCGTTGACCACGTAATCCAGCTTGGCCATTTGGGCAACGGGGCTTTGCATCATGCGCCCTACATCGAGCAGGGCGATCACTTTTTGGCTGCGCTCGGTTTGGTATTCTACGGTGACGGGGCGATGGCGGCGGGCGGTGGCCTTCCAGTTAATGCGGCGGTATTCGTCGTCGGGCAAATATTCGCGGAGGCGTTCAAATTCGGTGCCTTCGCCAAATTGGCGGGTGTTGCGCAGGCCAATCTCTTGCAGCCGATTTTTGCGCAGGAGCAAATCGTAACGGCGCACGTCTAGCAGGTTGGGGTACACCTTGATGGGGTCGGTGAGGGGGAGCGCACCCTGGCGAATGGCCAGGCCAAGCGGCCCTAGCCAGCGCAAATTTAGATTGCCAAACTGGTAGTCGCCCCGGCGCAGCGGGTGGACGTGGTAGGTAGCTTCCCAGGTGCGGCGCGGGGCGATTTCTCCACTCAGCAGCCGCTGGGAGATGTTGAAGGCGTCGGGCGGTTCGTCGCGCAGCCAGACGGCGGCGGGGCGGTTGCTGCGGTTGCGGATGTGGATTTTGATGGGATTGTCCGCTCCCAGGCTGAGCTTCTGGTCGTGTTCGCGGCGGATGTCGAACCGCTTTTCAATGGGTTCGGCCGTTCGCCAATCGAACCAGATGAGTAGCCCAGCCAGCAGCAAGTAACCCACTGCAACCCATTGCAGCAGTGGCAACCAGATGCCTGCCGCCATGATGGGAGCAGCCAGGAGCAAAACAAGTATCCCTCGATTTGTCGGCTGCATGATTTTTTTAGCCACAGAGGTTTTAGAGATGAAAAAAAGAGATAATTTATGTGCTTGGGTCGATCTCCTGACCGTGCCCGATGGTGGCACGGCGAGGACGCCGGCCACAGCTAAGCAATCTGAAGCTCTTTTTCTCTCTGTGTTCTCTGTGGCAAATCCTATCTCCTTTGAATAGTCATCATCAGGCCGTGTTTGGGGCGGATGGTAACGAGTGGGTCGGCTATGACGGGGTGGTTGGGTAGCAGTTGGAGCCGATATTTTTGCAGAACGGCCGTACCCATCAATCCCATCTCCACCTTGGCAAACTGATCGCCGATGCAGAGCCGTGCGCCGCCACCAAAGGGAAAATAGGCGTAGCGTGGGCGAGCTTTTTCGGCTTCGGGTAAGAAATGATCTGGATAAAACTGATCTGGCTTTTGCCAAAAAGCTGGGTGCCGCTGCGTGGTGTACGGACTCATGATAATGAGCGCATTGGCCGGAATTTGTGCGCCGAAAATGGTGTCTGCCTCGATGGCGCGGCGGGTGATGACCCAGGCAGGTGGGTAAAGCCGCAACGCCTCAGCGATGACGCGCTGGACGGTGGGCAGGTTGGGCAAGTCGTCGGTGGTGGGCGGACGGCCGTTCAAAACCCCATCAATCTCTGCCAACAGCTCATCTTCTACGGCTGGGTTTTGTGATAGCAAATAAAAAAGCCAGGTGAGGCCAGAAGCGGCCGTCTCGTGGCCCGCCACCAGCAGCGTAATGACCTCATCCCGCAGTTCAGATCGACTCATTTTTTGATTATCATGGTCAACGGCCGTTAGCATCTGGCTCAAAATTGTGTTGGGGTTGCCCCGTCCTTGTTCATGATCCTGGATTGCCTGGTTGATGAGATCATCTAGCAGTTGTAGTCCTTCACGGAAGCGGCGGTTGCGCGGCGTTGGCACGGCCAGCGGTAGGGGAACAGGCCGCTGGGAACGGTAAACAACGTAATCCAGCATGGCCAAAACGGCATGGGTGAGCTTGTTGGCATCTGCTTGCAAATCCAGCCCCAGCAGTGCTTCACCAACAATGGTGAGGGTGACGGCCATCATCTCTTCGTCGATGTCGAGCGGGGTGTTGGTTTGTACGGCCGTTTCCCAGCCATCCAGCATAGTTTGCGTGGCGTTGAGCATTGTTTGCCCCCAGCCCAGCACACGCTGCCGATGAAAGGCCGGCTGAATCATCCGTCGCTGCCGCCGCCAGAAACGGCCGTCGCTCGTCAGCAACCCCCGCCCGGTAATTTTGGCCAGTGTGTTGTACTGCACCGTGTTTTTGCTGTAGTTGCGCTGATTGGTCACCAGTACATGCTCAATTAAATCCGGATGATTGAGCTGAAACACTTCCCACAACCCCAGCGGATAATGAATGAAATCCCCGTGTTTGGCCGCATTGTGCTGCAAAAAGGCCAGTGGGTTCCGCTGAATCTCTGGAATACGCAGCGGGGAGAGGTTAACTGCTTTGAGGGTTAGTGAATGGGAAACGGCCGTGTCAATCATTATAAAAAGCATAGCCACGGATTACGCGGATTTTCGCAGATTAATAAAAATAATCCTTAAAATCTGTGCAATCCGTGGCAAAAACCTATCTTGGTACTTCAACTTGCCCCAGCAGTCGCCGAATAACGGCATCGGGGTTCAGACCTTCAATTTCCGCTTCTGGCTTGAGCAGGATGCGGTGACGGTAAACCGCAGGCGTGACAAATTTTACGTCATCGGGCGTTACGAAGTCACGGCCTTGCAGGGCGGCAAACGTTTTGGACGAAAGCAGCACGTGCGTGGCGGCACGTGTGCTGGCGCCCAGCGTTAAATCTGGCGATTGGCGAGAGGCAGCGGCCACCTGGGCAATGTAATTCAACACGCCCTCTTCCACCACCACCTGGTTAATTGCCTGCCGTGCTTCGGCAATAGATTCCGCCGGGAGCTTGGCCGTGAGACCTGTAGCGGCTAAATCATGCGCGTCGAAGCCGTTGTGGTAGCGGCGCAGCACCTCAATTTCTGTTTCCAAATCGGAGTACGGCACGGTCACTTTGAAGAGGAACCGATCCAACTGTGCTTCGGGCAGCGGGTAGGTACCTTCGTATTCAATTGGATTTTGCGTAGCGATGACCATGAAGGGCATCCCCAATGGGTAGCGGGTGCCTTCCAGGTTCACCTGCCGCTCTTCCATCGCTTCTAGCAGGGCAGATTGGGTTTTGGCCGGAGCGCGATTAATCTCATCTGCCAGCAAAATTTGGGTGAAGATGGGACCTTTCTTCAGGTAAAACTGGCCGCTGTTCATGTCAAACACAGACGTGCCTAAAATGTCGGACGGCATGAGGTCTGGCGTGAACTGGATTCGGTTGAAGTTGGCTTGCACTAGCTGGGCCAGCGTTTTGGCCATGAGCGTTTTGGCGGTGCCGGGCACGCCTTCTAGCAGCACATGCCCGCCTGTTAGTAGGGCAATAGTGAGCATTTCAAACGGTTCTTCCAGGCCGACCAACACCTTGTCAGCCTCCCGCCGTAGCGTTTCGTGAATGTTTTTAAGTTGGGTTGGTTCCATTTTTTCCTCGTTATTGGTAATCGGCAGGAATTGACACGATATTCGGTGACCCGATGGCTGCTCACTGATTACCGTTTTCCGGTCTACTGTTCACTGGGATTTTGCGTTTGGATGATGATGGGCTGCAAAGCGGCCTGGGCTTGGTCTACCCCTTTTTTGATCGATTGCAGCCGCGAAAGCTGATCGTGCCAGAAACCAGAGCCTGCGCTAGCAGCCAGCCCAGTCAAAATAATCCCTGCCGTGAACTCGCGGATGCCTAATCCCCAGCGATTAAGAAACTCACCGCTTATTATGGTCAAACTCAAGAAATTGGCGTCGGCTGGAAACAAATCTTGCAGCAGATCTGCGGAATCAATTTGCAGCATGTAGGCCAGAAAAACACCAATAACCACTGAGAGAAAGCGCGTGCGGCGGATGCGCTTGCTTTCTAGCTCTTTGTCATATCGTTCCAGGTCTATCAATTTGGCGGCTGCTTGCGTACTATCTTTTATTTGCGGATCGTAGACTTTGGGCGTGAGCATGGGATCCTGAATTCTGGGGGCGCGGATGAGCAGCCGCTTGAACCAATTCACAAAGTTGCGCAACAGTTGTCCTATCCAACTACGGACTTCATCTCGCTGATGCTCTAGTTCGGCCAAAAATCGGTTGAGCGATTCCAGGTAAACGTCGGTGCCGCGATAGGTTCGCAAATTCTCCAGATATTCCTCAAACTGATTCGTGAACTGCGTTTGTAATTTTTCTGGCAAGCCAAAGGCTAAAATTTGGGGTTCTAGCTGGTTCTCATACATGGATTTGGCGGCTTCGTAGCTTTCTTCTTGCAGGCTGTTGAAGTAGGCACGAGTCCAGGCGGTGACGCCATCGGCAACTTCACCCGTGACGAGGGTGGCGGTGGCTTGGTAAACTTGCTCGGCGGTAACGGCCGTTGCCTGCCGCGCCAACCGATCGATTGCCCGATGTGCTTTTTCTACCAAATCGCCTCGCTTCAGGGCCACCTGCACCGCCTTACCCAACGACGTGCTGGTGTCAATTTGAGCCACTGCTTTCTCTAGCTCCGCTTGGGTTACTTCTTTTACCTGGTTGATTTGGTCATCCCCAATATTTTCCAGACCCACTTCTGCGAGAGCGGCCGTAAACTCTTTTTGGCGCAAATGATTCACCACCGCTTCGGCCGTAAATGCGGGTTCCAGCAGCTTGCCTAGCTGCTCAATTTGCCGCTCAATTTTTAGTTTCGCCTCTGCCGAAACGCCCAAATCTTCTAATTGGCCGGGCAAAAAGGCTTGGTATTCGGCCAATGTTTTACGGGAATTTGGCTGGCTTTTCAAGCCTAGCGGCTTGCCCAGAATACCCTTGAAAATATCCACCACAATTTCTGTGCCAATCGCCATCGTAAACATGGTAACCACATAGACGCCCAGCGTGGCGAAAATAGCACCGACGCCGTCGAAGAATGAGTTGCCAGGGTTGGACGTTTCTTCTTCGGCAGGTTCATCCTGGAGGGAAAGAGCGTTGCCGCTGGGCAATGGCAACGGGGCATCGGCACGAGCCAGAGGGGTCAGAATGCCCATCAACAAGAACAAAACAGCAAGGGCCAGGACGGAAATAGTGATTCGGGGCATGGGCTTCTCCAAATTTTGTAAGGGCAAGGCAGTTAGAAGAAATGTTTGATTCGCTATTCAACCTTCAAGCCCAACTGTCTAGTCCTGCCGTGTTTGTGTTTATGGCGAAGTGAACAGGCGACGCCACAGGTTGGTTTGCATCATGTTTTGCGGATCAACTTTCTGCTTGAGGGCCAAAAATTTGCTGAATGTTTCGTCGCCGAGGTAAGCGCGGGTAACTTCAGGGCGCAAGGTGCTGTCTTTGGCTAGGTAGAAACGGCCGTTTGCCGCCAGCACAATCTCATCCAACTCACGCGCCAAAGACACCATCCGTTCCCGATTGCGCCGCGTAATGCGGAAATCCATCGCCAGCGAGTAGCCATCTAGCCCATGCGTTAGCCAAAATGGGTCGGGCCGATGCCGCTTCATGACGGTTAGAAAGTTGGGCAGGCCACGCTGCTGGCAAAGCTGCAAAATCTGGGTGAAGGCGGCTTCGGCATTTTCGGCAGGGATGAAAGGCTGATATTGGATAAGTCCACCGGGGCCAAATGGTTTTTTCCAGTCGAGTGAATCGAGCAGGAAGTGGAAGTGGGCGTGGGGTTCTCGGTAGGTTGAGCCATCCCGCAGGCGGGCGGCGTAAAATTTGGCAATGTTTACAAAGCGCATCCCGACGTTGTTCCAGAACGGCCGTTGAAACCGCCACAGCGCCGAGCGCGGGAAAAAGCCCATAATTTCTGGTGGAACGCGTTGCGTCTCTAGCCGCAAGGTTTGCTGCGGATTGGGGTCTTCCCCCGGCTTGAGGTAGATGCCGCGATGGAGTTCGCTGCGCCCCAGCCGTTTGCCTTTGCTAAACGCATCCAGCCAGCCGACCAAATAATCAGAATTGTGCAGATGGTCCTCAAACCATTGCATGGTGCCGCTCAGATTGGGCTTGATGAGTGCTTCTACGTGCAGCAAGCCAGAATAGATGCGCTTGAGGTGCAGGGTGAGGCTGGTGAAGCAGCCCACCATGCCCAAGCCGCCAATGGCCGCGTGAAAGAGATCGCTGTTTTGCTCGCGGCTGCAAGTTTTAATCTCGCCCGATGGGAGCATAAGGTCAAATTCGTAGATATGGTCGCCAAAGGTGCCAATTTTCCAGGCGTTTTTGCCGTGCACGTTCATGGCTGCCCCACCGCCGACGGTGATTTTGGCCGTTCCGGTGGCCACTGGCACCCACCAGCCATCTTCGATGACATATTCCCAGACGCGGTTGAGGGTAACGCCGGGTTGGACCTGGAGACGGCCGTTTTCTGGGTCCCAATCCAAAATGCGGTTCATCCGGGTAAGGTCCAGCAACATGCTTTCATCATTCATGGCCGCATCGCCATAGCTGTTGCCGCCACCGCGCAGACCCACGGAGCGATTGTTTTGCGCCGCCCACTGGAAAACCTCGCGTAGCTGGGCCACCGTGCTGGGGCGATACAGATACGCCATGCCGCTGTTGGCCCCACCCCAACCAGCCACCGCCTCTAAACGTTCCGCTGGTAAATTTTGTGTAATGGTTCTATTTTGTTGAATTAATTCTTTGTCAATCATGAAAGTTTTTTGCGTAAATTATGGACTGATGTTACGCACTTACTCTGGAAATCTACACTGCGTAATATGAATTACCAATTCGGCTATCGAAGCAATTTGTCATATTCATTATGCGTGCCGATCCACACCCAAATAAAATCTTCATCATCTTGTATGGCCAATGCTCGGTAGCTTAGCCCAACTCGCACCGACCAAAATTGGTTGATTCTTTTGAAGTGGAGAGACGGATGTTTGGGGTTTTGTTTTAATAGCTCGAAATTTTTACGAGCTATTTTTTGAACAGGTTCTGGTAGCTTGGCAAAACGCTCCCAAAATTGAGGTGTGGTATGGTGCATTTAAAGTTCTTTTAGCTCGTTTTTTTGCTTGGCCGTTTGTGCTTCCTCAATTAAAAAATTCAGTTTGCCAAGGTTGATATCCATTTCAAGTTGTTGATCCCAACGTTCCCAATCTTTTTCCGCAAACCAGCGGCGCAGTTGAGAAAAATCTTCATCCGAGAGTTGTTCAATTTCTTGTTGAAGTTGTTCCATTTGCATATCTTTTTGCTCCTGCCGATATTATCCCTTCGTCCAAAACTTCCTGAGCATTATAACAGAAATCTTTCTTCAATTTAGAAGTTGAGCCGCCGGAAAATGATGGAGGGGATATGGCGGATGATGAGGCCAACCAGCCCCCAGCGGGTGGGTACGTAAACGGTTTGCTTGCGTCGTTGGGCGGCTCTGTGAATTTGCGTGGCGGCTTGTTGGGGCGTGATGACCCAGAAGGGATTGGCTGCGTTTTCTGCCAGCAAAACAGTGTCCACATAGCCAGGTTTGATGGTAGTGACGCTGACGCCATGCCGCGTGAGCCGATTCCGCAAGGATTCCAGGTAGGTGGCGAAACCTGCCTTGCTGGTGTTGTACACTGGCGAACCCACACGCCCCCGATCACCAGCAATGGAGCCGATGCCCACAATTTGCCCTTGCCCGGCACGCTCAAAGCGGAGTGCTGCCTGGTTGAGCCAGGCAATGGCACCAAGCAGATTTACTTCAATCATTTTGCGGTCTTTCTCAAAATTGTATTCGTCTACCGTAACGGGGGGCTGCACGCCAGCGTTGTAGATGATCATATCTAGCCCGCCTAACGCTTGCACGATAGTTTGGAACAAGGTGGGGATTTCGTCGTAGTTGGTGACATTGTGGCTGAAGGGAAGGACGGTTTGGGGCGCAACGGCCGTATTGACCAAATCGCTTAATTCTTGTAGTTTCGCTTCCCGTCGTGCCACCGCTGCCACCCGGTAGCCACTATGGGCGAGTTCTCTCACCAATGCCGCCCCAATGCCCGATGATGCCCCGATCACAATGGCACGCTTCTGTGGTTCCAGGGGGCGGGTTGGGGGAGTCGTAGATGTTGGTGTCATAATTTTCTTGAATTGCCTTTTGTGTTCTTAAGTTTTGTATTTGCAAGTGAGGAAGTTGTTTGCCTACTTGCTTACTGAACAGGTGGCATTTTACCACAATAAAGTCACTAGATTCCTGACTGTAGCATGTCGTCTTCCGGATTGTTGCCGTACTTGTAGATGGCCGCCATCGCTCCGTGGGTTTCCAAGGCGAGCTGCTTGGGATCATCATTTGGCTCTGGGTAGACGGTACGCAGCAGAAACAGCCGTGCTTGGATTGGTTCTGGACGGCTCGCGAAACGCCAAACGGCCGTAAGTAAATGCTCATCCCGCCAAAACACCGCATCTAGTGGGTCATAAATAAATACGGCTGGGATATAAGGAATGCCCCCCGCCTGGGCAATCTCAAAAGCACCATACCGGAATGGCTTCAGTTCATCACGTGGTTGGTAAATGCCACCCTCAGGAAACAAGGCGACCGCTGGAAACGTGTGTAGCTGGACCAAAGCGTCCCGTGCTTTTTCTCGTGAATCTTTGTTTTCTCGCTTCACAAAAACGGTATCCACTGCCCGTGCGATCCAGCCGACGAACGGCCAGTTAGCAATTTCTGCTTTGCTCAGAAAGCGCACGGGGAAGATGCTCATCAGCAAGACGATATCTAAAAAGGAAAGATGGTTGGGGAAGATGAAGCCATCATGCTGGGTGATGCGTTCGGCTTCCAGGGCGGTGAACTGTACATTGAACAAGGTGAGTAACAGGCGGCAAACGGTGGGCAGCAGCCAGGCTGAGAGCCGTGCGCCTTTGATCCGCACGGGAATCCAGGCGGTGGCCAGTACCAGCAGCGTGGTGAGGAGTAGGATGAGTGAGACGGTTGTGAGCCGAAATGTGCCGCGAATAAATCTCATTTGGTTAGCGACTGTCTTGAAGTTGATTTGGGAAAAGGACGGCCGTTAATTCGCCATGCACTTTTTCCGCCAATTTTACCGGATCGTCATCCGGCGTAGGGTGGTGTGCGGCCAGCGGCTGCAAATTGATCTCGATACGCTCCGGCTGGCTGGCTAATCGCCACAAGGCCGCCAATATATTTTCCTTGCGGTGCCAAATGGCTATTTCCAGATGATTAAAGGTAGCGGCAATGGGGAGAAAAGCAAAACTGCCTTGGGTCACAATTTCAAATGCACCGTAGCGGAATGGTAGCAGTTCTTGGCTAGGGCCGCGCTTACCTTCTGGAAAGATGGTGATTGGGGGAAACGTTTCAACCTGCGTTAGCTCCTGGCGGGCTTCCTGCCGAGACTGCTTGTCCCCTCGCTGCACAAAAACGCAGCCCACCGCTGCCGCGATTGGCCCCACCAATGGCCAATCACGAACTTCTGCTTTTGCCAGGAAGCGCGTCGGCATGACGCCGTATAATGCCAGCACTTCCAGGTAAGAGACGTGGTTGGGAAAGAAAAAACCGTCAAAACCAACAACTTTTTCTTTTTCTTCGCAAATGACTCGCACATTCAAAATCCAGAGGATGGATCGCACCATCGCTTGAGCCAATCGCAAAGAAAGCGGCACATTTTTAATGCTGATGGGTAAAAAGGATGCAAGCACAATAAGGACGGCAAAAAATACGAGAATAAGTGCGGAAAGCGACAGGCGATAGTAGCCGCGAATAAATGACATGGGCTTATCTCCGGTGGTTTGTACTTAGTAGAGGTAAATGGGATTGCTGTAAATCCAGCCACGTTCCTGGCCCTCAAACTGAATGGTGCATTCAACTCGGTATGCGCCTGGCTCGATGGGAATGTGAGTCAAGTGGGTTTCGTTCTCGGCGGTGGCCACAACCTTGCCGTGGTGAATCAGGCGAATGTTGCAGCGGGCGGGGGTACTCACTTGCAGCGTGGCCCCGGCGTCCAACTTTACAGCCTCGCCCATAATTCCTTTGCCTTTACTGGCGGCACTAAAGCGAAACCCTTTGGTGCTGTGCGGCAGATCGTAGCCGACCCAGCTATTCCCCTTGCCGATGGCGCGGAGGATTTGCTGCTTATCTTGCGCAAAATCGTGGGTTAACGGCCGTTCTAGCAAAATATGGGTGTTTACAGCCCGAAACAGATATTCATATGGAAAAATGACGCGCTTAAACGGCCCGAAGCTCATGGGAGTGGCGTGGGCGTCGCTGTTGCCAACGGCCGTAATCCGCTTCCCTTGCGCCAGCAATTCATCCCACAGAGCCAATGTGCGTGGTTCCGGCCCGACCACAAACTTTTCAGGGTTAAAGGCGAGGCGAACGGCCGTTAATTTGTCAATTAGCTCAATTTGTACTGGCAGCCGCTCCAGGGCATCGACCAGGGCATTGATAAAGCTGGACATGTAATTCCAGATTTCCAGACCAGTGAAATTTTCGACGGGCCAATCGTGCCAGCCGAGGTTGGGGTAGGGGAATAAGCGGCAATCTCGTTCATGTGGATGGGCCAGGAAGCTGTAGCCGCCCCGCTCGTTTACAGCATCAATAAGTTGTTGGGGGTTGGGGGCGCAGTCAGCCAGTTCTGCTTCGGCACCGTAGACCAGCAAATGGCTGGCCTGCGGCTCGCGCCGAACGTTGTGGACTTCTTCGCCGGAAAGCAGGAGGAGACGGCCGTTTGCCTCACTGTAATATCCTTCCACCCCGTCTACCCACACATTGTGGTCCGTCACGATGATGAAATCTAGCCCGGCGGCAATCGCGTCTTCCGCAATTTCCGCGTGCCACTTTTCCCCATCGCTATAGTGGGTATGCATATGCATATTGCCCGCAAGCTCAATCATAGTGCTGTTCCAGCCGTCCTCTTCCCAGGGACGAGCGGGGCAATGCTATCATTTTTACGGCCGTTTTCCAAGTTCATGGATGGAGTATGGGTGTAATGAAAAGTTGTGTAATGGAAGCAAGAAGCAGAAAATGGGGGGATGAAAAAAGAACTCGATGAAATGCTCAACAGATTGAACCAGTGGGAAGCAGAGAACAAAGATGCCAATTTGACACAAATGGAAGAAGCGATTGATGCTGAGTTAGCTGGAATTAGGCAGCAATTGCTCGCACAAATGGCCAGAGAAGGGAAGGCGGCTAGGGTGGACTGTCCAAACTGCGACCAGCCAATGATGAAAAACGGGAAGAAAACGCGAACGTTACGAACCAAAAACGGCGACAAAGTCACAATTGAAAGGGAGCAAATGAGGTGTCATGAATGTGGGATGACACTTTTTCCCCCTGGATGAAAAACTCAGGTTGCTGAGAGGCGCGTATACGCCGCAAGTGCAAGAGGCCGTAACCCGATTAGGTAGCCGGCTACCCTATGCAGAAGCCCAAGAAGAGTTAGAAATGATGTGGGGCCTCGACATCTCCGTAGCAACCGTACGAGAAATCACGCTGCGAAACGGCCGTCTAGCAGATGAGCTAATTGAAATAGAAAAAGAACATCTGGAAAAGACAGCCCCCAAAGCAATAGCCAAACCAAAGCAACTCATTGTAAGTGCAGATGGGGCAATGGTACAGCTAAGAAATGGCGAATGGCGCGAAGTAAAAACGGTTGCCTTCGGTGAATTTGAGACTATCTGGGATGCTAAAAAACAAGAAGTCGTGACCAAAACAGGCAAGATAAGCTACTTCTCAAGTGCAGATAAGGCAGAGTTGTTTAGCGACAAGGCAATTGTCGAGTGGCAGCGACGGGGTGGGGAGAATGCTGAAAAAGTTGTCGCGGTTAATGATGGTGCTGTCTGGATACAGGGCTTCATCGACTATCATTGCCCCACAGCGACACGCGTGATTGATTTTGCCCATGCCCAAGGGTATATCGCCACGATTGGCAAAGCCCTGTATGGGGCAGAAAGTGACCGTTTCCAACAATGGTATCCCCAGATGTCTAAACAGTTAGGCACAAAAGCACCCCAACGAACGCTGAATGAATTGCGTTTCCTATGGACACAAAACCAAGCCCACCCAGCAGCGGATGAAATAGAAGCAGCGATTCGTTATCTTGAGCGACGTCAAACGATGATAGATTATCCACATTTCAGAAAAAACGGAATTCCCATTGGATCTGGGATAGTAGAGTCTGGGCATAAGGTGGTGATGCAACGACGGATGAAACAGGCTGGGATGCGCTGGGCGGATGAAAACCTCAATCCGATGCTTGCCTTGCGCATGGCAATCTGTAACAAGTGCTGGCGTGCTTCTTGGCAAGCGATTCAGGCTCATTTTCTGGCTACAAAACAGGCGCACCGTCTGCTGGAGAAGGCAGAAGCTCCGCAATCTCAGCTTGTTACTGAAGCAGATGTTGAGAATTTAGAGAAGCTGGCGGATAGGATACCTAGGCGTTCACAAAAGAGGCAGCCGTGGCAAGACCATCGGTGGATTTTTCCTCACAGAGCACGGCCGTTACACAAAATCTAATTACACCCATGGAGTATGGATACAAAAAACGCTAAATTGATCCAAACGCTCCTGAACTGTGTAATTTGTTCACAGGCCAGAAATTTGCATAGAGTGTGACTTTATGAGCGACTATCTATGAACTATTCGACACTAATCAAAAGGCTTTTTTTCTTTGTCCTCAGATGACTGGTAATAAGGCAAGCTGAATGCCGCCCCTTCTAGCTATTTGATCCCGCTTACTTTTACCCCTTCTACAATATATCGCTGCACGAAGAAGAAAATAATAACCACAGGCAAAATGCCCAATGCGGCCCCCATAAACAAGGCAGGTAAATTAATCGTTTGGGCGGTTAAGAAGGTAGAAAGAACGACTTGCACAGTCCATGTTTCCCGACTTTGCCCAACAACCAGTGGCCACAAAAATGAATTCCAGCTCCTTATCAATCCTAATGTGCCTAATGAGATAAAAACGCCTGTTGAGTTTGGCACCACAATCCGCCAAAATGTTCCAAAAGTGCCTAACCCGTCAACCAAAGCAGCGTCTTCTAACTCTTTTGGAAAATCAAGGAAGAATTGACGAAATATAAAAACTGTGAACACGTCAAACATGCCAGGAACCACCAAACCAGTTAGGGTGCTTACCCAGCCCAGGTAAGAGACAACCAAAAAGGTTTGTACAAAAATAGCGGCACTAGGCACCATCATAGCAATCAAAATAAAGTAAAAGACATAATCCGCCCATTTGAATTTGCTACGAGCCAACCCATAGCCTGCCAGCGACGAAATGATTAAACGGCCGATTACTTGAAAAAAGCTCACCACGGCCGAATTCTTTAGTCCAACCCGCATATTGGCAATGGGATCATTAAGCAAGTCAACCAGATTACTCCATTGCATTGTCTCGGCCCAAAACACCCAGTCAAATTGAGCAATTTCTTTTTGTGTCATCAACGCATTACGCGCAATGATATAGAACGGTATTAAATAAATGATGGAAAGGAGAATAAGTATTGATAAAACCGGAATCTTGTTTCTGAATCGTACTGAGTGCATCCGAATCTCCCTTCCCGGTTATTGGTGTTCCCGACGACCAAACCCGAAGAGTCGTCCCTGAACGATGGTTACCACCATGATAAGTGCAGCAATGACAAAGGCACCCGCCGCACCGCGCCCATAATTTTGATCCTGAAATGCAACATTGTACAAATACACCAATGGTGGTCGGGCTAAAATCTGGGTTCCAGATGACCCACCTGTTGCCAAAATGTTGCGAAACTCGTCAAACGCCTGAAATGCCTCAATAAACAGCAACAAAATTACAGAAACCGAGGTGTTGCGCAGCATCGGGAACGTGATGAAGCGGAATGTTTGGCGTCCTGGTTTGGCGCCATCCACCATTGCTGCTTCGTAAATGGTTCGGGGAATCTCTTGCAATCCAGCGAGGAAAATGATCATATAGAAGCCGGATTGTAGCCATAGTCGTACAGTTACCAGAACCAACCAATAGTAAGGTGGATCTGTGGAGTTGATCCAGGCAATTGGATTAATTTCGTTGACGATCCATAAAATATTGTTGGCAAACCCGGAGGGTAATCCGTTAAAAAGCGATGTTTTCCAAACAAGTGAGGCAACGACATAGGAGCAAGCTGTGGGAATAAAAAAGATGGTCCGAAATAGCCCACTGTTAATACCGGCTCTATTGACCAGCAGTGCCAAACCGAGGGAAAGACCAAACGTTACAGGAACAATGAAAATGGCAAATATGATGACGGTTTGTAATGAGTCGATAAATCGTGGATCGCCAAAAAGCTCCATGTAGTTTTGCAAACCAACAAACTCGGTTGGCGTTACGCTGTTGCGTGCACGAAAAAAGCTAAGGATAAGTCCCCAGAGGATTGGGATATAGACAAATGCCAACAGGCCAACGACAAGTGGGCCAACGAATAGCCAAAATTCAATTAATTCTTGTCGTTTTTTGCTGGTGTGTCGAGGAGGTGAAGTGGAAACGGCCGTTTCCGGGAATTCGTGCGTAGCCATACAGTCACCTGAAAACAGTATGAAAACTGTGGCCGATTTTCTTAATCGGCCACAGTTTTCTTTTGAGAATTATTTGTTCAACAAGGCATCCAATTCGGCTTGTGCCGCTTCAGCTGCGGCTGCAAGCTGTTCTGCCGGATCTGCATCGTTCAATAATACTTCACTATGGGCATCCTGATAAATGGAATCCATTGCGCCAGTCCAGGTCACCGGGGTAGTTTTGCCGTACAGGGGTAACATTTCCAAAACTTCAGCAGCCGGGCCATCTTGCAATACATCCGCCTGTGCTGCAATGCTTGCCCGTGGTGGAACATGGAATCCATACCCTAAATTCCAATCAATTTGCGTCTCGGCATTTTCAATCCATAGCCAGCGTACATAATCTTTAGCGGCATCTACATGGTTGCTTTTGGCATTAACTGATTGATTCCAGCCACCAATCCATACGCTAGGAGAGGCGTTTTCGTCCAAGGCTGGCCAGGGCATCACGCCCACATCATCCGCACCAACTGCATCAATAATCCCCGGCATTGCCCATAGGCCACACCATTGCATAGCCGTTAAACCATCATTGAAGGCACCGGGGTCCCACCACTCTGTCGTGGCACCAACAAGCATAGAGTCAGTCTCTACCAGCTCGCGTTTTCTTTCCCACATCTGCACATTTTCTGGCGTATTAAAAATAATCGCGTCACCGTCAATAAAGTCGCTATTAGCTGCCCAGGTAGACATGTACAGCAAGTAGCTTGTGGCACCCAGATCGTTACTTAAATATAAGCCTTTTACGCGCCCGGTATCGAGTGCCTGGGTCGCGGCAATCAACTCTTCCATTGTTTGTGGTACATCGACGCCAGCATCTCCAAACATGCTCTTGCGATAATAAACGAACTGCGGATCCATAATCATTGGTACACCGTAAATTGTGTCATCAATGATCACTCGCTGCATCGCTGTCTGATTAAAATCATCCAGCACGCCTTCAAACAGATCATCCAGTGGTTCAAGTTGGCCAGCTTCAATCCGGTCTAGCGTAACGGTTTGCAGCTCAAACACATCGGGGCCTTCGTCCGTTAACAATGCCGAATTTAGTGCGGCAAAATAATCACCAGGAACCCAAGTGACTTCTACACGTACTCCTGGAGTCATTGCACTATACTCTTCGGCATAACGCTGCACAGCTTCAAAAGTGCCTTCTTCACCATATTGATGGTACCAATGCTGAATGACAATCTCATCTTCTTCCATCACTTCTTCGCTGTCGCTCTCTTCGGAGTCGGTAGATGTAGAATCAGTGGATTGTTCGGCAGGTTCCGCATCGTCCGTTGTTTCAGCTCCTCCGCCGCAGGCAGCGACAAGCATTACCAAAATCAAGAATAGGGGAAAACTAAACAGGAAACGTTTCATCTTTTTCTTCACTCCTTCAGTTAAGAAATAATCCAACAATAAGCGGGAGGTGGTAAAAGCAACCAGTTTCTGAAACCGGTTTCTGAAACCGGTATCAGCATATCACAGACGTATAGAATGTGTCAAGCGGGATTTAAGCTAGATACCCTTGTAGCCTTTCAGGTCATCAGGCGTTTTGTTCAGAATCACATTCCGTTTTCTCCTGTCTGTTCTGCAAACTTTCTGAAATGCTTGACAATTTGGGCCGTGCCATGGTATTCTGAAACCGGTTTCAGAAACCGATTCATAAATAAAACATAACCTTAGGATTTATCTATGTCACGACCCACGATTGCCGATGTCGCACGAGAAGCGAGTGTATCAAAAGCCACCGTTAGCCGTGTGTTGAGCGGTCGCGCAGAATATATGCGCGACGCGACGCGCCAGCGTGTTGAACAAGCAATTGAACGCCTTAATTATCGGCCAAGCAGTGTTGCTCGCAGCTTGACATCCAAGCGAACCCACACGGCAGGCATTTTGATTTCAGATGTGGGCAACCCGTTTTATCCAGAAGTGATTCATGGTGTCGAGGATTCTGCCTTCAAAGATGGCTACGATGTCTTTTTGTGTAACACAAATTATGATGAAAAACGCGGCATGGCGTTTGTGCGCTCACTGATTGATAAACGTGTAGATGGTGTTCTGATCATGTCTAGCAGCATGTCGGATGATTGGCTGGCAGAGCTGGCGCGAAACAACGTTCCTGCTGTTGTACTTGATTGGGAAGTGCAGGATGCCAAAGGGAATTTGAGCCTGCTGCGCGTAGACTACCAAAAGGGCGTGCAGGAAGCTGTCGATCATTTGATTGAATTAGGACATCGTCAATTTGTGCATGTGAGCGGTCCGGTTGAACTGCGCACAACACATTGGCGGCAGGAAGCGTTTTTAAATGCGCTGGAAAAGCATGGTATTCCAACAGCGGATGTGATGATGATCGAAGGCAATTTGCGTATTGAGGGTGGTCGTGAGGCGATGAAGGTGATTACTGAGAGTGGGGAGGGGAAAACGGCCGTTTTCTCCGCTAACGACCTTATGGCAATGGGTATTCTCGCTGAAGCCCGCGCACTCGGCATCAAGGTTCCCACCGACATGTCCGTGATTGGTCTGGATGATATCTGGTTGTCCACCCAAACCGACCCGCCGCTAACAACTGTGGCATTGCCACGTTATGAAATTGGGCAAACAGCCATGCAGTTGCTGTTTGAACTATTGAAAAACCCACGAGAGAAAGAGGCAGAACCTCTCTATGCCCATGTAGAAACCGGCCTGACGATTCGCCAATCGACAGGGTCAGTACCGGGGTAAACAAATAAATCACCTAGCAATCTAACGTGCAGTTATTGCATGAGGTAAGCCCTCCATGCGTGCTTAAGGTTGCCTATTGAAGGAGAAATTATGCAAATTCCACCGCTGGCTGGATTGGCAACCTATGAAGAAGCCGCTCGAGTTGGCTATAGCGTTGAAGAAAATGTGAGACGTTTTTTACGTTATGCCTGGATTGAAAAACGAGCCATGGAAGTTGGGCTGTATTGGCTCGCTTCCACCCCTGAATGGGAAGTGAAGGAAGCGCTTGGTTTGCATTTAAGCCTCGATGCAGATCACGCTGCTGACATTCGTGTTCGCGTGAGCGAAATGCGTAACCCAATGCCTCGCATGAACGTGAGTCCTGACCCGGCGATTGACCAATTTTTTGATGAACTGCTAACCGCACAAGACACGGTTGAGAAGATTGTCGGTTTGTATGGGGTGCTCAAGCCAGCACTGCTGGCAGCTTATCAAGCGCACTACGACAAGAGTAATCCGGTTATTGACCATCCGACACGACGGATGATTAAGCATATTTTGATTGAGGAAGAGGAGATGATGGCATGGGGGATGAGGGCAGTAACGGCCGTTACCCAATCACCATCCGCCCAAGCCAAAGCCGCCCAATTTCAGGCACACCTCGACGTTTACCTGCAAGCAATGGGCGGCATCATGGGCGATGAAGAGAAAACGATAGAACTACCACCTAGCCGCGCCACCGAGCCATTCACACCAGACTTCTTCCCACAGCGGGATGACCGTTTTGCAATGAAGTGGAACTTTGTTAACCCGCAACGGCAGGTGTCGATGAACGAAAACGTGCCGCTGGACGAGCGCACGCTGGCGCTCATGTGCCGCCGCATTGTTGAAATGGATGTACCGGAATACATGACGCGTATTGTTGCTCAGGCTGAAGACGAGCCGTGGGAATATTTTGTGGAACTGACGCGCCAGCTGTGGGACGAAGTGCGCCACGCCAGCATGGGCACCATCTACTTTGAAAATCGCGGTGTCGATTGGAAAAAACATATCGCCATTCACCCTGGCATGTCGATTCGGCTGGGTACGCTCGATATCAAGGACGCGCATAACGTCCTTTACGCCATCGAGCAAAACCTGATGCCTGCCAAAACTGGCAAGAAGCTGGAGTACGAAATCAGCGTCAATGCCAACGACTCGCTCGCTGCCCAAATTCAAGATTACGACTGGGCCGATGAAGTGCTGCACGTTCACACCGGGCGCAAATGGCTGTTGCCCAAAACCGGCCTGCCATCCGGCGAAGCTGTCAAAAAAGGCTGGGAAATTCGCGCTGCAACAGTTGATGTGCTTTCTGAATATGATAATCGCGGCGAACAGAAAAACTGGTGGCCTGAATTTATAAAGGAAGTGCTGGGCCGCGAAACGGCACATGAGGAATTTAACTTGGCGAGGATGTAGGCACTTTGGAAAAGGAATAAACATGAACAGAAAAGAAAGGATGCACCGCGCAATTACCTATCAAGAGGTGGATCGCATCCCCACTCAAATCAATTACACGGCCGGTATGGGCCAGAAAATGGCTGACTATTTCAGCGTCGCTGTAGATAATTTACCTGAATTGCTAGGCAATCACATGATTCGCGTAGACTCCGATTTCCCCGGCGTCCTCAGCGAAGATGATAAAGTCAAGTTTGATTGGTGGGGTGTTGGTTTCGACACACAGGAAGAAGGATATTTTGCTTCCGTTAGCCCCCTGGCCGAAAACAAAGATTTGGATAGCTATCCCTGGCCCGATCCAGACGATCCAAACCTGCTGTTAGGCGCAGAAAAAATCATCAAAGAGAAAGGGGATGACTATTTCATCACGCCAAACTTTGGGTTTGTGCTGTTTGAACGGGCGTGGACGCTGCGCGGGTTTGAACAATTTTTTATGGATATGGCGATTGATTCGGGTTTTACGAATGAATTGTTTGACCGCATTACCGAAATTCAACTGAAGCTAATTCACCGGTACATCGATCTGGGTGTGGCGGGTGGCTATTTTGGTGACGATTACGGCGCACAGAAGAATTTGCTCTTTTCGCCGCGCATGTGGCGTAAGTACATCAAGCCGCGTTTGGCAAGACTGTTTGCTCCGTTCACAGAGTGCAACATGCCCATTTTGATGCACTCGGATGGGCAAATTCAAAAGATTTTGCCCGACTTAGTGGAGATTGGTTTGACGACGTTGAATCCGGTGCAGCCAGAGGTGTTGGATCATCAATGGCTGGTCGATAATTTTACAGGCAAGCTGGCGTTTTATGGGGGCGTTTCTACACAGACTGTTTTGCCATATGGGGAGCCTGATGAGGTGAAAACGGCCGTTTCCGCCGCCATCTCCACTCTCGCGCCCAACAACACGGGTCTGCTCGTCGCCCCATCCCACCGCATGATGACAGACATTCCCATGTCCAACGTCGCCGCAATGTTGGACGCATTTAAAGAGATGGGATAAACGATGAACAAGGAAGAAAGAAAGGCACAAATCGCCGCTGAATTTGAAGAACAGTTTGGTTCCCTTCCACAAATTTGGTCACGCGCACCTGGACGGGTCGATTTGATGGGCAGCCACACAGATTACAACATGGGCTATGTGATGACCATGACCGTAGACCGCGACACCTGGATTGCCGCTAATCCACGTCCCGATGGCAAAGTTCGCATTCGCTCAATGAATATCAAGGGGAAAAGCAAGTTTTCGCTCCACAGAAAAATCAAGCATGATCAACGCGTTCCATGGAGCAATTACATTCGCGCAATGGCAGTGGTCATGCGGCAAGCCGGGTACGAACTGCAAGGGTTCGATGGCTTGATTCACAGCAATGTGCCGTTTGGCAGTGGGTTGAGTTCGTCAGCGGCGATTGAGATGGCAACGGCCGTTACCTTCCAAGAGCTTGGCGATTTCGATCTCAACCCCGTAGAGATGGCAAAACTAGGCCAGCAAGCCGAAAATGAATTTGTTGGAGTGAGCACTGGCATCCTTGACCAATACAGTTCTGCGATAGGGCAAGCTGGTAGTGCCATCCAACTTGACTGTCGTGCGCTGACCAGCGAATCGGTACGCATCGGCGACGGGCTGCAAGTCGTCATTTGCGACACCCGCGCTGAACGCAAACTGATTGGCTCTGAATATGATGATCGTCGCTTACAGTGTGAAGAAGGCGTCAGCCTGATGCAAAAACATGATCCATCCATTCAAGCACTGCGCGATGTGTCGTCAGTGCAGTTTATTGAGTACGAACCAAAGCTACCCGAAGTCGTTGCTAAACGCTGCCGTTTCATAATTGAAGAGAATCAACGCGTTCTCGATTTGGCTGAAGCGTTACCGACGGCCGATGCCCCACGATTAAAACAACTATTTAGCGAATCATACTGTGGCGCACGTGACTTGTTTGAAATTGGTGCGCCATCCATGGAAATGATGATGCAGGCAATAACCAACGCCCCTGGCGTGGTTGCTGCGCGGCAGGCGGGTGCTGGCTTTGGTGGCTGTCTCGTTGCCCTTGTAGACGAAAGTTGCGTGTCAGAATTTTCGGAACACGTTTACCAAACCTACAAAGCTGCCAGCGGCATTGACCCACAGATCTTTGCCGTAACCGCCTCTGCTGGGGCAGGAAGATTGGAATAACAATTTGAGGTAGGTGGTGTTCCTGACCGAATCAAGATTTGGCAGCGCCATGAGCCTGCATTTATTGGAGAAGATATCATGCGATCTGAATTAGATAACCTTTATGACAATATTATTGATGGCGAAATGGCGCAGGCGCCAATTGATGTGCAAACTGCGCTGGATACTAGCATCCCTGCCGGTGAAATTTTGAATACGTGCATGATTCCTGCGATGCAGGAAGTAGGCCAGCTATTTGAAGATGGTGAATTTTTTGTGCCAGAAATGTTAATCGCAGCCAGGGCAATGCAGGCAGGGTTGACCATCCTAAAGCCACATCTGGTCGCTTCTGGCGTAGATCCAGTTGGCAAAGTGGTCATTGGCACGGTGCAAGGGGATATGCACGACATCGGCAAGAATTTAGTGACGATGATGATGGAAGGGGCTGGCTTTGAAGTGATCGACCTGGGTGTTGACGTTAGTCCGCAAGCCTTTATCGAATCTGTGAACGAAAATCAGCCTCAGGTTGTCGCGATGTCGGCTTTGCTGACAACAACCATGCCCAAAATGAAAGTAACCATTGACGCATTTCGTGAAGCTGGTGTGCTGGACAGCGTCAAGGTGTTGGTTGGCGGCGCGCCGGTAACAGCCGAATTTGCAGAAAGTATCGGCGCAGACGGATATGCCCCAGATGCGGGTCAGGCTGCTTCACTAGCTAAATCATTTTTAGCCTGAAGGAAGCACGAGTTGGACATCTTTTTGCCTCGTTTGATGATATAGATATAGACTGCTTATACTCTCAACGAATTGGCAAACTTTTTTCCTTGCGATCATGTTTGGGGATAATCCAGAAACGGCCGTACACTATTAGTATTAAAGTCCTGTTTTGGCTGAAAAATTTGGTGTCTCATTCATTTCATAACTTTTTGCAACAATTTTTGTAAGGTAAGATGATTACGATGCCAGCTAAATAATTGTGAATTATCGATCACATTCTGTCTGAATTTCAGACAAGGGGAGCCAAATGAAACAGCTAAAGATATATCAAACAGGACAACGGCTTTTTGCAGCAATTGCGCTGGGATGTTTGCTTCTTGCCGGGGTCATCCTGCTGGAAATGAGTCACCAACCAGAAACTGCCGCCTTGGTCGAGCCAGCCGAGGACGATGGTTTCGAAATCGCTCTTGAGAGTAATAACATCAGATGTTATCCTTTGGGTAACTTTTGGAGCGGTTGATAACCTAATCAGCACCAAAAAAATTAGATAAAAACAGCGGCCGTTTCTTCTCTTGAAATGAAACGGCCGTTTCTCGTTCCCTCAAACTTGCCTAAAATACCGCACGCCGGATAATCCCCAATCTGGCTATGATTTCACGATTAATGCAAAAATTCCGCGCGGTGGTGCCCTGGCAGCGCACCCTGGCCATTATGTTTGTGGCGCAGTTGCTAACGGCCGTTGGCTTCTCCGTCATCTTCCCCTTTCTCTCCCTTTATGTTACTGAACTTGGCAGCCAGAGTGGGCTTAGCGTGGAGTTTTTGGCCGGGGCGGTCTTCTCGGCACAGGCACTCACGATGATGATTGCTTCGCCTTTTTGGGGGGCGGTGGCAGATCGATACGGCCGTAAGCTCATGGTGCAACGCGCCATGTTTGGCGGCGCGATTATCATGCTGATGATGGGCTTTGTGCGCTCCGGTGAGGAGCTGGTTTTGCTGCGCGCCCTGCAAGGGATGGTGACTGGCACGGTGGCGGCTGCCAACGCCCTCATTGCCTCTGTGGCACCGCGCCAGCGCAGCGGCTACGCGATGGGGCTGCTGCTTATGGGGCAATCAACAGGCATTGCCATTGGGCCACTCATTGGCGGCGTTCTGGCCGATGCCTTTGGCTACCGACTGACTTTTGTGTTGACCTCGGTATTGCTGCTGATGGGCGGTGTGTTGGTTTTCTGGGGCGTCGAAGAGCGATTTAGCCCACGTGCGCAATCTGCCAAAGCGCGACCCTCCTTCTGGGCTGCCTGGCGGCATGTGTTTCAGACAGACGGCGTGATTTTAGCCTACGCGCTCCGCTTTTTGGCCAATCTAGGGCGTACCTTGCTGACGCCTTTTGCCCCGCTTTTTATCGCTACGTTGCTCATAGACAGTCATCGCCTCAACACCGTGACAGGATTGGTCATTGCGGTATCGGCTGGGGCTGGGACGATTACGGCCGTTTACCTCGGCCGCCTGGGTGACAAAATTGGGCACGGGCGGGTGCTCAAATGGAGCGCATTAGCGGCTGGGCTGCTCTTTTTGCCGCAAAGTTTGGTCACGGCAGCGTGGCAACTGCTCATTTTGCAAGCTCTGACGGGGGCGGCAGCGGGCGGCATCATTCCTGCCATTAGTGCCTTGCTGGCGCGTTATACTCAGCCCGGCGAGGAGGGCAGCGTTTACGGCATCGATAACTCAATTGTGGCCGCTTCCAGAGCCGCCGCGCCGCTGGTGGGTTCGGCCATTGCCTTCTGGTTTGATTTGCGGGCAACTTTTGCGGCCACGGCCGTTGTCTTTTTGCTCGTTGCCCTTCTCTCCTTTTTACGACTCCCGTCTGCCGACCCTGATCCTTTGCCAAACCTTGGTGATTAGCAAAGTAGGCAGCCACATTTCATTGCACATTTGCAAAGTCGTGGCACACTTGCGTTCCTATGGACGATACTGGCCCTTTTATTCGAGCAATTCAAACTGTGTATCCGGAACTGGCGGTGGAAACGGCCGTTTTCAACCAGGAAGGCCAGTACAATACCGTGCTGATTGTTAATGACGATCTCATTTTTCGCTTTCCGCGCTACGCGGGTGGTCTGGAACAGTTAGCTCTGGAGACGCAGATTTTAACGGCCGTTCAGCCCTACCTGCCGCTTCCTGTGCCCAATCCTATTTACACAAATTTTGGTGACGCACCCGTTGGGAAGGCGTTTATGGGGTATCGGCGCATTCCGGGCGAGCCGCTGTATCCGCCTGCCTTTGCCAAAATTGCGGATAAGGCGGCTTTGGCCGCGCAAATTGCCCACTTTTTGCAGGCGTTGCATGCCGTTCCCATCTGCGAACTTATTGACGAACCCCTGCCAGTGAGCGACACGGAGGAGGAGTGGTGGGATGTGTACGGCCGTATCCAAACTAAGCTGTTTCCCTACATGCGGCTGGATGCGTGCAAAGAGGTGGCGCATCATTTTGAAAGCATCCTGAACGACCCCCAGCAACTTCAATTTGAGCGAACCCTGCGGCACGGCGATTTTGGCACCGGCAACCTGCTGCACAATCCAGATACCGGGCAGATGAGCGGCATTATTGACTTTGGGTTTACCGTGCTAGGCGACCCCGCCTTTGACGTGGCCGGTTTGCTGACGTACGGCGAGCCATTTGTGCAGGCAGTGGCGCGCCATTACCCAGCCATTGAGCAACTTTGGCCGCGCATTTGGTTTTACAGAGGCACATTTGCCCTGTATGAAGCCTTGTTTGGCATTGAAAACGGGGATGAGCAAGCCTTTCAAAGTGGGATAGAACAATATGTCTGATGAGGCTTGGCGGCTAAAATTTGAGCCACTTACCGCAGTTCACATCGCCGAAATTTTGACGTGGCGTTACGAACCTCCCTACGATATTTACAATATGGGCGACGGCACGGCCGATCCGGTTGGGCTGACCGAAGCAATTGATTACTTTACCCAGCCGGAATACCATTTTCAAGCGATGGTGCGCCGGCCAGAGGGTGATTTGGCCGCCTTTTGCAGCTATGGCCCAGATGGCCAGGTGGGGGGCGGGGATTACAGCTTGCCTGCGCTTGACATCGGCATGGGGGTGCATCCGGCAAATACGGGGCGTGGCTTGGGCAGCATGTTTGCCGGGGCCGCCATTGCCTACGCCGAGCAAACCTTCAACACGCCGCGCCTGCGCGTCACCATCGCTGAGTTTAATTTGCGGGCACAGAAGGTGTGGCAACGACACGGCTTTGTTTATGCGCAGCGATTCGTGTCTCATGTGGGCAAACGGCCGTTCATCATCTTTATCCGCAAGTAAAATGAGCTACCCAAACCGAACTACTTCTCTTTGAAGCTAATCGCAGAATAGATTTCACTCAAAAAGCGGCTAGGTCTGCGGTTAAGCAGCGTGGTGTGCACAAAGCCATTCCGGCTGGCAATAGTTTGCCAACTGGAGAATGAGAAAGGATGTGGCACCCACATATTGCCCCGATCCACGTTGTATTCCACCACAACGAAGCGTCCGCCAGGGCGTAAATAACTGTAAAATTGCTGCACGATCCCATCTTTGCGCCGCTGAAAGTGGAGCGCATTGGCAATGAGAATGCCGTCAAGCGGCGGTAAGTGGAGCGGGCGGGTGTAGTTTGCCTGGAGATAGGTGACGGCCGTTTGGGGGAAACGGCCGTTCATTACAGATTTTTGCGTGCGAAGGGCTCGATTGCTTTTGTCAATCGAGTAAATTTGCCCGTTGGGGCCGAGACAGTCGGCTAGAGCCAAGGTAAATGCGCCACTCCCAGAGCCAAAATCTGCCCAGACGCCACCTGCTACGGGAATGCCCTCCCGAATTAACGCAACATGGTCAGTATGATTCATCAGCTCATCGCAAACGGGCTAGGAGCCGTTCCCCAGCTTCTTCCAGGGTGGCAAGTTTTTTGGGGAAGGCAAAGCGGATGGTGGAACGGCCGTATCCTGCCAGCGAGTAAAAGCTATCCCCCGGCACCACAGCCACGCCCACGTCTGAGGCCATGAAATAAGCAAACTCAGTGGGTGGCAAGCTGGCCTGGGGGATGGGTAGCTGGCTGTAATCTGCCATGATGTAATAGGCCCCCTGCGGCGACCTGGCCTGGAAGCCCGCTTCCGTCAAGATTTGCATCATTAAGCTACGACGCTGGTGGTAATCGTGGGTCATTTGCTCAAAGAAGCTGTCCGGCATGGCGAGGGCGGCAACGGCGGCGGCTTGCAGCGGCGTGGCGGCGCAAATGGTGGTGAAGTCATGCAGGGTGCGAATACCCTGGGCAAACCGTTCTGGGGCGATGACGTAGCCCAGCCGCCAGCCGGTCATGGCAAATGTTTTGCCCAGCCCGCCGATGGTGATGGTGCGTTCTTTAAGTGGCTCTAAGCTGCCAGGGGATTGGTGAATACGGCCGTCGTACAAAATCCGGTCGTAAATCTCATCTGTAATTAAAACCAGGTCGTTCTCCAACACGAGGTCAATGACGCCAGCTATTTCTTCATCGTCAAAGACGCGGCCTGTGGGGTTGTGGGGTGTGTTGAGCAGCATTGCCTTTGTTTTGGGGGTGATAGCTGCTTGTAGCTTGCTTATTTCCAACCGGTAATCGGGAGCTTCCAGCGGCACGGCCACGGGCACCGCATTGGCAATGTAGGCCGCCGGCCGAAAATTATCGTGGGCTGGTTCCAGGATGAGCAGTTCGTCGCCGGGGTTGAGGATGGATTGAACGGCCGTAATGATTCCTTCACTCACGCCGCAGGTAATGGTGACGTGTTTGTCGGGATGCACCTCCCAACCAAGCCGCTGGCTGTACAGCTCTGCCAATTTTTCACGCAGCGGCGGGTAGCCCCAGGTGATGGCATATTGGTTGAGTCCGTTTTGGATGGCGTGAACGGCCGCTTCTTTCACGGGTGCGGGTGTGTCAAAGTCGGGGAAGCCCTGACTGAGGTTGATGGCATTGTGTTCAAGGGCCAGCCGGGTCATATCGCGGATAACCGATTCGCGGAACAGTTGAAGGCGTTGAGAAGTTTGCATGGGGCGAGTATACTTTTGGCAGAAACGGCCGTCAAAGTAGAAAACTTCATTTAATAAACCACAATTTTCAAGGAAGGAGTCAAAATGTCAGAGCAAGATTGTTTGTTTTGTGCCATTATCAATGGAGATGAACCGTCTAAACTCATTGCCAAAGATGAGGCCGCCAAGCTGGCCTTGATACAAAGTTTGCACCCCGAAGGGGCCATTCATTGGTTGGCGATTCCCTACGAGCATGTTGACAGAATTGAAACGTTGGCGCGGGACAGTGCCAGCCGGTTCCAAGAGCTGTTGACCTTTGCGCTGGATGCCACCCAACAGCAAGCCGCCGAGAATCCTGAATTGGCTAAAGGATTTACCGTGAAGATGCACATTGGCCCATTTGAGACCGTTCATCACGCCAAGCTACATATTTTATCTGTTGAGTAATGTCTCGACCCACACGTTTTTTGAGCAAACGTGTGCCTTGAATAGTGACGGCCGTTCCGCTTTTTCCTGAATACGGCCGTCTGCCCTAATGGTGCAGTTGCCTCATCATGCAAACCATCAAACAATTTCGCAAAATCATCGATTACCACACCTGGCTTGTGACTGGGCTGGCATTGATGGTGGTATTTTTGTGCCGCCAGCTAGATTTTCTGGTTGAGCTACCCACGACGCTGATTGGGATTGCCGTGGTCTTTCCGTTGGTATTTTCTATTAACAGTGCCTACAAGCGGCGAGAGGATGCGCTACGCGCGTTTGCCAGCCTAAAAGGGCATGGAATGGCCCTCATTTTTGCCCATCGAGAGTGGCCACAGGGCGAGGCCAGCCATACAGTTCGGGCAGAACAGTTGTTAAAACGGTTGTTAACGGCCGTTGCCAGCCACTTCTCCAGCAATGGCCACGACCAAAGCCAAACCAAGCCGCAAATTTACGCCATCTTCTCAGATTACTCACACTCACATGAATTGCTGCGCCAGGCTGGTGTGCCTGCCAACGAAATTTCTCGCGCCAACCAATATTTGCGCCAGCTTATCATTGAGTTTGAGAAAATGAACAATATTGTTAACTATCGTACGCCGCTGGCGTTACGTGCCTATAGCCGCCTCTTCTTGAACTTGTTTCCGCTGCTGTTTGGGCCGCACTTTGCCAACATTGCCTACCCAGAACATCCATTTGCCGGATACATTGTGGCTCTGGTGTACAGCCTGGTTTTGGTGAGCCTGGACAACATCCAAGACCATCTTGAAAACCCCTTCGACGGGGTTGGCACGGATGATCTGCATTTGGACGTAGCGGACGAATATCAACAATTGTCAGCAATCAATTATGGCGATTAAACAGCTGGGGGTGTGTTTGCTGCTTCTGTTGGTAGCGTGCGGTTCAGCAGAGCCATCCCCCACGCCGTTTACAGCACCTGTTCCCATCGGAGAAGATGGCATGATTACCTATTTTGAAATGACAATGGCTGATGGCACAGTGCTGGAATATGGCGTTGTGCTGCCGAATGGCTTTGTTGATGGGGAAACATATCCACTGCTGCTGGCATTCCCGCCAGGGCCGCAAACGCGGAGCATGGTAGTAGCGGGCAATGGGTACTGGGGCGCGGAAGCGCAGGCACGGGGATGGGTGGTTGTGAGCCCAGTAGCCCCCAATGAGACGCTCTTTTTTCAAGGGTCTGAGCAATATTTGCCGCGATTTATCCGCCAGAAGGGGAAAAATTTCATTTGGCGGGAATGAGCAATGGCGGGATTAGTTCATTTCGGATAGCGACTATGATGCCGGAAAAGTTTGCCTCAATAACGGCCGTTCCCGGCTTCCCCCAATCCGCAGACTTTGACCAACTGAATAAGCTCACGCAGATTCCCATTAATATGTTCGTTGGCGAGAATGACACAAGCTGGGTTGCTCGCATGGAAGCAACTGAAGCGGAACTTCAAAAGTTGGATGGGCGAGTTAGCCTGACCATTGTGCCTAATGAGGGACATGTTATTCAAAGTCTCACTGGCGCACAGCTTTATGATCTACTGGATGCTTACCGAATAAAAGAGTAGGGCTTACGCATTCGTCCTCACCAGACTGCAAAAGTCTGGGGTCAAATGATGTTCATTCCAGAGAGAATAAGACTTTTGTAGTCTTTACTGCGTAAGTCCTGAGAGTAATCGTGAACCGTTGCTGACGGCCGTTTACGGATTGATGACAAACGGCAGGTAAACAAAGATGGTCGATGACCCTGGTGGTGCTGCTGCCGTGGGCGTGATTGTCGACACGGCCGTATTCGTGGGAGTCGCAAGCGGCGGTGTATTGGTTGGCGTGACTGTAGGCGAATCCGTCGCTGTGGCCGTGCTTGTTGGTGTTGCTGAGGGTGTGTTTGTCGCTGTGGCGGTGTTCGTTGGGGTGGCCGTGTTGGTAGGCGTGGCTGTATTCGTTGGTGTTGTAGTGGGCGTGTTGGTAGGCGTATTCGTTGGTGTCGGTGTATTGGTTGGGATCGCGGTATTTGTGGGCGTGGGAGTTGGCGTGGCTGGTGCTATGGCACCGAACTCAAATGCACCACTATCACACATTGCACTTGTGTCACCATCGCCATCAACGGGACGTGGAAAGCCGCGCTGGTCGGTGTTGGCGCAACTGGCGTCATCCCCAGCATCTATCGCCGGGCTACCGCTGCTGAGCGCGTGGTTAAGTGTGCTGCCATCATTAAGTGCTAGCGCAGCCAGCAGCGGATCGCCGCTGACATTGCCTGAGGTGCTACCGCTTACCGTGCAGCCCGTACTGTCCTGAATGAGGTTGTAGCCACCAGAGATGATGGTTCCGGCACAATCTGGCCCGCTGGCCGCACTGTTGCCTGCGATGACGCTGTTGGCGACGTTGAGCGTGCCGCCATTTTCATTGAGGCCGCCGCCGTTGGCAACGGCCGTATTCGCAAAAACGGTTACATTGTTTAGCGTGGCCGTACCCTGATTTTGTAAGCCGCCGCCGTCGTTGGCGAAATTGTCGCTCAGGGTCACGTTGGTGAGCGTTAGCGTACCGGTGTTCAGGATGGCTCCGCCTGTTTGGGTAATGCTGGTGCTGTTGCTGTAAATGACGCTGCTGCTGATGCTGTTTTGGCTGATGGCCCCTGTGGCAATTGCCCCACCGCCCAGCAGGCTGTAATTATCGGTGAAGGTGCCGTTGGTGATGGTGATGGTGCCCTGATCATTATAGATGGCTCCGCCTCAGTTACCGGCGCTGTTGCTGGCGATGCTGCCGCCGTTCATAGTAAAGCTGCCCTGTCGTACTTCCATTGCCCCGCCGAGATTAACGGCCGTATTCTCCCGAATCTCCCCCCCATTTTGCACAGCTTGCCCCTGGAAGATGTACATTGCCCCACCGCCAAAGCTGGTAGCCACAGAGCGATTGGCTTCAATGCTGCCGTCATTGATGGTGAGCAAGGCGGCTGGATTGACCACATAAAAGCCACCACCGTAATTGGCTTCATTGTTCGTGATGGTGCCGCCGTTCATGGTAAACGTGCCCGCGCTAATTAACGCCCCTGCGCCGCGGAAAGCGATGTTGCCGCTGATGAGGCCGCTGTTCATAATAACTGAGCCGCTGCTGTTCCAAATGCCGCCGCCGGGGAAACTGTTGGGGCCAGGGGCTTGCCCTTCGTTGCTCAAAATCTGGCTGTTGCTGATGTTTAAGGTAGCGGTGGCCATGTTGAGAGCAATGCCGCCCCCGCGCATGGCAATATTGTTAGCCACCGTGCTATCTGTGAGGTTTACCGTGCCTTGATTGGCATAAATGCCGCCGCCCGATGCGTTTGAGCTGGTGGTGGCTGTATTGCTCAACACCTGGCTGCCATTCAAAATATTGAGGATGCCACCAGACAAAAAGATGCCGCCACCGTTCCCCACCGTCACGTTATCTCGCAGAATTGCATCGTTCAGGGTAACGTTGCTAAAACCATTGGCCAGGATTCCGCCCCCGTTGCCGCTGGCTGGTGCGCCATTTTGCAGCGTCAGGTTGCTAAAAGTAACTGTGCCGGAGCTGATGTTGAATAGACGAATCGCGTTATTGCCGTCGATGATGGTGCTGGTGGCGTCGGCACCTTGCCCGGTGAGGGTGATCGTTTTGGCAAGGCTGATTTCGCCGAGACCAGAAGAAAGTGCATAGCTGCCTGCGGGTAAAAAGATAGTGTCAAACGCGGCAGAGAGCTGCACAGCATCCCGCAGTGAACAGGTGCCATCATCACAATCGCCATCAGCGGCATCGGTAAAGGTATTCACATTCCAATCGGCGGCGTAGACAACGGCCGTTTGCCGGAACAGCCAAAAGAGCAAGGGGATAATGATTAGCATTTGGCAACTGGCAAGAACGACAGCCAACCTTTTTTGTCTGTGCATGAAATGTTTGCCCCTGAAAGCGAGTGTTGTAGTTTAGGCGGACGTGCCCAAGGTAGCAGGCGCAGGTTACAAGATTTGTTACGGATTGAAGGGGGAAAAGAAACGCCCGCAGACTGTTGTTTGCCTGCGGGCGAGCGACTAATTTAAGGTTTTAGAACAAGAGGTAGGAATATCACAAAGCCATCATTGTCATCGTCGTCGGTGATGGTGCCAACGGCCGTACCGTCATCAATTGTGGCATTGCTGGGTGTGCTTAAGGTGATGTGGAACGTTTCATCATCTTCGCTTACCGTATCCCCATTGACTGTGATGCCGATGATTTGGCTTGTTGAACCAGGGTTAATGGTGAGCGTATCGCTTGCCGCGAGATAGTCTGAGCCAGCCGTCGCACTGACATCGGCCGTTTGGTAATTCACGGTAATGGTTTTGCCGCTGGCGGCTGTTAGGTTGACCACAAAATTGGCGGTTATGGTACCGCTGTCTCCTTCGCTGACGGTCACATCTACAATAGAGAGGCCGGGTGGCAAATCATCGTCGGTGATGGTTGCTTCACCGCTGCTATCTGCCAGGGTAACATTGCTTTCGTTGCTTAGCTCGACGGTGAACGCTTCATCAAATTCGTCTAAGCTGTCACCTGTTACTGAAATAGAGATGGTCTCTTCATCGTCACCTGGCGCGAAAGTAAGCGTGCCGCTGTCTGCGGTGTAATCTGTACTGGCAACGGCCGTACCGTCCACGGTAGCCCAGTCAACCATAATGGTTTTGCCACTTTCAGCAGAGAGAATGACAGTGAAAACGGCCGTGCCGCCTTCACCCACAGTCACATCACCAATAGTGAGGGAAGGGGGCGCATCATCATCTAGAATGGTGCCTGTGCCCGTATCATCTCCCAGTTGGCTTGCGCCAGATGGATTGCTCAACGTGACATTAAACGTTTCATCATCCTCGTCTAGGGTATCACCCAAAATATCGACGATTACCGTTTTTGTCATATCACTTGGTAGGAACTCCAGCGTGTCAGAGATGGCGGTGTAATCCATACTAGCCAACGCCGTATCTGCAAAGGTTTCATAATCTACGGTATAGGTTGTGTCAGTGATGAAGGAGCGGCTAACAGTAAAGATCATCTGCGTATTGCCCACATCCCCTTCGGCCATCGTAACATCGCTAATGAAGAAGCCAATGCCATCTTCGTAGGCACCGCTGTCGCACACGCCGCCAACAGGGCGAAGATTGCCGCGCTGGTCGGTAGCGGGGCAGGTAGCGTTGTTGCCATTATCAATTGCTGGGCTAAGTGCACCTAGCGCATAGTTGAGCGTGTCGCCACCGTTCAAAGCCAGCGGTTGCAGTAAGGGATCACTACCACTGTCACCGCTGCCAGCCAGACCACAGTTGTTTATGTTGTTGCCTGCGCTGGTAATGCTGCCGCTGCACTCTGCCCCACCCGTGTTGCCAAAGATGATGCTGTTGCCCACGGTGAGCGTGCCGCCACCGCTATTGCTCAAGCCACCGCCGCTGGTGTTGGCTGTGTTTTCAGAAAGTGTGACGTTGGTGAGAACGGCCGTATCTGTGTTAGCTAACCCGGCTCCACTACCAGCTTCATTGCCACTCAACGTGACGTTGGTCATTGTTAATATGCCCCCATTTTTAATGGCGCCGCCGCTGCTTGTAATCGTTGCCGTATTTGTGAGTAAAGCTGCGTTCTGGATGGTCGTTTGGCTGCCGATGCCGGTGGCAATGCCCCCGCCGTCGGCAATACTGTTGTTAGTATGAATGGTACCGCCATTTATGGCGAGCGTGCCTTCAGCGGCGTAAATGCCGCCCCCCATGTTGCCGGCACTGTTGCTATAAATTTCACCATCATTAAGCGAGAATCGGCCTAAAGCATCACCAATTTCTAAGGCACCGCCGTCATTAACGGCCGTATTTGCCGAAACTTCTCCACCATTCATAATGATATGGCCTTGGAAAATGTACAATCCACCGCCGCCAAATATACTTGCGATGGAACGATTCTGTGTGATTTCTCCCCCATTTATGGTGAGTAATCCAGATTCTTCACGAACATAAACCCCGCCGCCGTAATTAGACTCATTATCAATGATTTGACCACCATTTATTGTGACTGATCCACCAGAGACCAAAATACCGCCGCCACGAAAGGCAAGGTTGTTGCGAATTTCTCCATTGTTGATGGTGGCTGACCCTGCCCCGATAAAAATGCCGCCACCATGAAAGCTATCAGTTACAGTGTTGGCTACATTAAAAGAAATTTCGCCACTATTAAGGGTCAGGTTAGCGGACGTCTGATTAACGAAAATTCCGCCAGCACGGTCGCTAACATTGTAATTAACGTTGCTGTTATCTATTGTGATTGAACCACGTAAGGTGTAAACGCCACCACCGTCGGCAACGGCCGTATTGGTGACTACTTCACTATTTTGCAAAGCTAATGCGCCACTTTGCAGGTAAATGCCGCCGCCGTTTGTTGTGGCACTGTTGCTAAAAACTGAGCTGCTGTTCAAGGTCACATTTGTTGTTGCCCCGCTGATGTGAATACCGCCGCCGTTAACATCAATACCATTTTGAATGGTGAGATCGTTGAAAACAACAGTGCCGCCTGTCACATTGAACACCTGGCCGTTTCCTTGCGCATCAATAAATGTGTCTGCGGAACTGTTGCCGTTAAAGGTAAGATTTTCTGTAACAACAAGTGTAGAAGCGAGGGTATATGTACCTGCTGGAATCGTAATATCATCGCCGTTTCCAGCCTGGTCAATAGCTTCTCTCAGGGAGCAGCTAGCCATATCGCAAATGCCGTCATCTTGATCGGTGAAGATGTTGACGGTGAAGGTAGCCGCATGTGCGATTTGGGCCTTGCTTAGGATTGCAAATAGAGCGGGCAGGATAAGAAATACGATGGCAATCGCCAGCGCGAAAGTTACAACATTTTTGTTTTTCATTAAATTAAGTACGCTCCCTATACAATGCGTTTACGGTTACTGCGGTTATTGTCAGTGTAATTTACGATACAACTCTTGTTAGGCGCATGTTACCAGCAGAGGATTACGAAGTTGGTTAAGGTGGTTTGTAGCCTCTGGTAAGGATTTAGCTAAAATGGGGATATGTTGCGTAATAATTTGACTATACTTTTGCTGACCACGCCGCAAAGTTATCGGGTTGATCCATTTTTAGTGGCGGCAAAAAAGCTGGGCATTAAGGTGGTGCAGGGGATTAACTTGCCTGAAGCGTTGGCCGAACAGTGGGGCGTGCAGTTACAGTTAGATTTTAGCCAGCCGGAAACGGCCGTTGCCCACATCATCCAATTTGCCCGGAAACGGCCGTTAGCCGCCATTATTCCCGTAGATGATGCCGGAGCAGTGTTAGCGGCGCAGGCAAGCCAGGTGCTTGGTTTGCGGCATAACAATGTGGCCGCAGCCGAGGCGGCACGCGACAAATTCCAGATGCGGCAGATGCTGGCAGATGCGAGTGTAAACTCGCCCAAATTCAAGCGATTTTCCCTCACGGCTTCACACTCAGATGTTGTGCAACAGGTATTAGCTGAAATTGGCTTCCCCTGTGTGGCCAAGCCGCTGCACCTGAACGGCAGCCGGGGAGTGATGCGCGCCAACGATGCCGCTGAGCTAATGGCAGTTGTGTCTCGGCTGGGGGCAATGTTGCCGAGCGATGCTGAGTTTTTGGTGGAGAGCTACCTGCCCGGTGTGGAGGTGGCGTTGGAAGGTGTGTTGGAAAATGGCCGTCTTCATCCCTTAGCCATTTTCGACAAGCCAGACCCGCTGGAAGGCCCATTTTTTGAGGAGACGATTTATGTGACGCCCTCACGCCTGCCAGAAGATGTGCAGCAGCAAATTGTAGAAACGGCCGCTGCCGGGGCGGCGGCGTTGGGTTTGCAGCTAGGATCGGTTCATGCCGAGCTACGGGTAAATGAGGCTGGCGCGTGGATTGTTGAGGTAAACGGCCGTTCTATCGGCGGCTTGTGCTCCCAAACCTTGCGTTTTGATATGGGACTCTCTCTGGAAGAGTTGATATTGCGCCAGGCAACGGGCTTGCCCGTAAGCCATTTGCAGCGAGAGCAGCAAGCCAGCGGCGTGATGATGATTCCCATTCCGCATGGCGGCATTTTGCGTGGTGTCAGCGGCGTGGACGAGGCGCGGACAGTTCCCGGCATTGACGAAGTGACAATCACCGCTCCGCTCAACAATCGGCTTGTTCCTTTGCCAGAGGGCGAAAGCTATTTGGGTTTCATTTTTGCCTCTGGCAGCTCACCAGATTCGGTGGAAAACGCACTGCGCCAGGCGCACGCGCAGCTTGTTTTTCAAATAGATGAAGAGATTCCTTTGGTCAGCATTCACTGAATACTGGCTACTTTTTGCGTGGCGCGGCCGTTGGTGGCGTCCAATCCTCTGGCATTTGGGCACCTGCGCCGAAGAAGAATTCGTCCATTTGCTCGAACAAAAAGTCGTTAGAACGGGGATCAGCCAGATTGAGGCCGTAATGGTTGATGAGAATGGTGGATTGCTGCTGCCACATATCCCACGCCTGCTGCGAGATTTCATTGTAGATGCGCTCGCCAAGTGGGCCGGGAAACGGCCTTTTCGGCAACGCCTCTAGCTCCCGATTTAGCTTGGCGCAGTGAACAACAACGATTGTTTTTTCATAACGAGCCATGTGGCCCCCTTATTTTTTTGATTGATGACAACTTTTTTAACCGTTTAGATAAACTTATTCGTCTAATCGTAAATCGTCAATCGTAAATCGTCAATTTTTAGGTGACTGCTTTGCGCATTTTGTTTTTTGGCATGTTAGGGATGTTGACCCGGCAACCGTTGGCGGCACTGCTGGCAGCTAATGTGGAGCTATGTGGGCTAGTGTTGCCGGCCGAAATCGTGCCGCCTTTTGAACTGCTGGATAACGGCCGTTCCTCAACCCCAATCACCCCCATCCGCAGCCAGCCGCAGGCGTTGAATTTGCTTTCAATCAGGCAGTTAGAATCACCCCTAACGCTTGCATCTAAAAACCAAGTTCCTGCCTTTGCCGTACGTGATTTGGCGGCAGCAGAAACCATTACTGCTCTATCTGCCCTTGAGCCGGATTTGATTTGCGTTTCTTGCTTTCCCCATTTGCTGCCGCCGCAAATATTGCAACTGCCTCGCCTGGGTTGCCTCAACGTACATCCATCCCTGCTGCCTCGTTTTCGTGGCCCGGCACCGCTCTTTTGGGCATCGCGGGCGGGCGTAACCAAAACGGGCGTGACGATCCATTTTATGGATGAGGACTTTGATACGGGGGATGTGGCTTTGCAACGGCCGTTTCCCCTCCCAGAAGGCATTACCTACCCAGAATTAGAAGCGAAGTTGGCTCAGATGGGTGCTAAGTTGCTGGTAGAAGCCGTGCAAAAGTTGGCAATTGGTAAACTGCCACGCCAGCCCCAACCAGCAGGATTCACCAGCGATCCCTGGCCTTCCGATGCAGATTTTGCTTTGGATTTAAGCTGGTCTGCGCAACGAGCCTACAATTTTATGCGTGGCACCATGAATTGGGAACGGCCGTATTTTGTTGAGATCGTGGGGAGAAAGATTTGGTTGGAAACGGCCGTTGCCTACCGGCCAAATGCTCAACAATCCCAGCAGCAAACCCGCAAAAATGACACCTTATTTATCCAATTTTCGCCAGGAATTTTACAAGCGATAAGTCGTGTTATTTAATGCTTGGCTGACTTTGACACGGTGGCTGAATTTGGCTACCATGCGAGTACATTGTCACTTTGTCCTCAACTTTGGTCGCTTAACAAAGGATGTTCCCCATGCGTCGCAACATTTCGTTCATAAGTTTGTACCTGATGTTGAGTTTATTGGTGTTAGTGAACGGCCGTTCCCTCACGGCTGACCAAAATAGCTTGCCACCGCCGCCCCCGTTTCCCCCACAGCCAATTGCTCAAACGAATTTAACGCCGCACGCTATAGTTGGTGGCGATGCGCAGCTCTTTCTGCCCCTTGTACTTAAACCTGAAGAAATCGGCCCCTGGGTTGATACCCAAAATCGCCAGCAGGTTGTCACATTTTATCTGGACGAATACCTTGCATCCGAAGGTGTAGACAGCGGCTGGAACGGCAACGTAGGTAGCTGTGTTGCTGGGAATACCTCGGCAGCTTTCAAAGAAGCTATTTTGCGGCGACTCAACTACTTCCGGTCAATGGCAGGAGTACCTGACCTGGAAGGCCTCCTGGCAGAGTACAACAGCAAAGCCCAAGCCGCGGCCCTGATGATGAGCGCAGAAGGTGCTCTCAGCCATACGCCTGGAACTGGCTGAGCGTGCTACACCAGTGATGGTAGCGAAGGGGCAGGCAGCTCTAATCTATATTTGGGTGTTTATGGGCCCTCAGCCATAAGTGGCTATGTTTATGATCCTGGGGATGGGAACTATTTTGTTGGGCATCGCCGCTGGATTTTGTATCCACAGTCCAAAAATTTGGGCACAGGGGATATTCCGCCGTCGCCGGGGTATGCACCTGCCAATGCGCTCTGGGTGTTTGACACGGCCAATATGTGGGGGCCACGGCCAGACACACGCGAAGCGTACATTGCTTGGCCGCCACCTGGATACGTGCCGTACCAAGTTGTGTATCCCCGATGGTCATTTGCATATGATGATGCGGATTTTTCTGGTGCAACCGTTACCATGAGCAAGAATGGCTCCCCGCTTAGCCTAACGGTAAACACAGTTGTGGACGGATTTGGTGAAAACACGCTGGTTTGGGAGCCAAATGATACTTTTAGCAGTGCGCCTTCGGTTGATGTAGCCTATCAGGTAACCATAAACAATGTCGTCATTGATGGCAGTCCACAATCATTCACCTATGTTGTTACCATGATTGATCCCGGTTCATGAGAGGCGGCGGGCAAAAGAAATTTGTTGCGATTAAGCGTTGGTAAACCGATATATCTCAGTTACAATGGGAACTGATCAGATGCATTGGCCCCAGATGTACCCTGCACTCCCACATTCCCGCAGACTCTTTTCAGGCCAATGGCAGAAACCAACCAAGCCTTTGTCACCACCCGGTTTGGCCATTCCCTCAATGCTCGCGGCTGGCCCGGAGACAAAACTGCTAAGGAGTGACCTGTGACCATTGCCGCGCCACCTGTAGATTTGACGCTACTCGCCCCGCTTCTGGAAAGATACAACGGCCGTTCCCGTGAAGCCCTCCTCCCATTTTTACACCAGGCTCAAGAAATTTATGGTTGGCTACCGCCCAACGTGCAGGAAGCCATCGGCAAAACGCTGCGGGTGCCTCTGGCCGACATTCACGGCGTCATTGAGTTTTACACCATGCTCTACAACGAACCGACAGCCCGCCAGGTCATTCGCGTCTGTGAAGATTTAGCGTGTAGCCAGGAAGGGAGCCATGCTGTCATCCACGCCATTAGCGAGGCAACCGGACTGGAACCGGGTGAAACAAACGCCAATTGCAGCCTAACATTTGAAGCGGTGCCTTGCTTGGGCATGTGTGAACACGCCCCCTGTGCCCTGAATGGTGAGCAACCCGCAGGCAGCCTGACGGCCGAAAACGTCCCCGACTTTTTAGCTGGAAACCTGCCAGAACCCAATGCGCGACCCCGCGGCGGCCCTTTTATCAAGCTGGCGCGGATTGGCAAAATCGATCCCAGTAGCCTGGCAGATTATGAAGCCCATTCTGGCTACGATGGCTTACGCAAAGCTGTCAACATGACGCCCGAAGTGTTGGTTGAAACTGTGGATAGCTTCGCTATTTTGGGACGTGGCGGGGCGATGTTCCCGCTGGGTCGTAAATGGTTCTTCACCCGCAGTGCCTCCGACGATCCGCGCCAGAAGCATATTGTGGTGAATGCGGATGAAAGCGAACCCGGCACCTTCAAAGACCGCTGCCTGATGGAAGAAGACCCATTTGCCGTGATTGAAGCAATGACCATTGCTGCCTACGCGGTCGGTGCTGAAAATGGCTGGATTTTTGTGCGGGGAGAATATCCCCGCGCTCATGCCCGTTTGCACCACGCGGTGGACGAGGCGATGAAGGCAGGTTATTTAGGCAAGAACATTCTGGGCAAGCCAGGTTTTAACTTTAACGTGAGTGTTCGCCTCGGTGCAGGGGCTTACATTTGTGGCGAAGAGACGGCATTGTTTGAAGCCATCGAAGGCAAGCGTGGCTTTCCTCGCATCAAACCACCATATCCTACGACGCACGGGCTGTTTGGCCAGCCAACGGCCGTAAACAATGTTGAAACCCTGGTAGCCATGTTAGCTGCCCTCACCATCGGCGAAGCCTCCTGGAACATGATCGGTTCAGACAAGTCGCCCGGCACCAAGCTGTTTTGCGTCAGCGGCGATGTGGCTGACCCTGGCATTTATGAAGTGCCGTTTGGTCTCACCATTCGCAATCTGATTGGCATGGCCGGTGGCGTGCCGCATGGCAGAAAAGTACAGGCGGTGCTGATGGGTGGGGCAGCTGGTGTATTCATCGGGTCAGACAAGCTGGATACCCCACTTACCTATGAAGATGCTCAACGAGCAGGCATTCCACTTGGCTCCGGCGTAATCATGGTGTTTGATGAAACGGCCGATCTGCGCCAGCATTTGGTGGAGCTAGCCCACTTTTTTGCCCACGAAAGCTGCGGCAAATGCTTCCCCTGCCAAATTGGTACCCAGCGGCAGCTTGAAATTTTAGACCGCATCGCCAATAACGGCGGGCCACGCAGTAGCGACAAGCAACTCTTGCTTGATGTTGGCTTTACCATGACGGAAACATCGCTGTGTGGCCTGGGGCAAACGGCCGCATCCGCCATTGTAAGTGCCATCGAGCTGTGGCCGGAATTGGTTGAATAAACAAGTGACAAGTAACGGCAATCGCCCAACAATAATTGAGAAGTCTACAGGGATTCAGCCAACGCAATACATCACCGTTGGTGTTGGCGACCCCAAAGATGTGGCTGGCTGGGTGGTAGAAGAAGCCCAAATTTGCATCTCGATCAATGGTGAAGAGCTGGCTACCTTCATGGCTTCCCCGCGCGATCTGGAAGCGATGGCGGTTGGTTTTTTAGCCAACGAAGGCATCATTCAGCACCCCAATGAGATTCGCCACCTGCATCTTTCCCAGAACAACTGCGTGGATGTGTGGCTCCACGACACTGAGTTTGAGAAGCCGCGCAAATTTATCATCACCGCTGGCTGCGGCGGCGGGGTGACGTTTGATGATTTGTCCAGTGAGCATGAGCCGTTGACCTTCGACTTATCGGCGACGACAGAGCAGTTGGCCGAGTTGATGCGGCAGACTCACTTGGATGCAGAGCTTTACCAGCAAGCACGGGGGATTCATACGGCCGTTCTGGCCACCCCCAGCGAAATTTTGCTACAAACAGAAGATATTGGCCGCCACAACTGCCTGGACAAGCTGCGTGGGGAGGCACTTTTAGCTGGACTGGACACCGAGGGCAAGATTTTGTTGTCGAGCGGCCGTATTTCCAGCGAAATGATCAACAAAGCCCGGCGGCTCGGCACGCCCATTGTGTGCTCCCGCACCTCGCCCACCAGCTTGTCGGTGGCTTTGGCCGATGCCTGGAACATTACCCTGGTTGCCTACCTGCGCCAAAACCGGATGCGAATTTATACCCATCCGGAACGAGTAGTGTCTTAAGTTTTTTGCCATTAACTAATTGCGTATTCCGTCATGCACACAACCGATACGCAATACTTCGTACAAGCGCAAAATATGCGCCGAAAGCGTAAAAAGTTTGATCACGCAAAGGCACAAAGTCGCCAAGAAAAAGAAAACTTTGCGCCTTTGCGTGAAATTTGGATTGTGGCTCTGTCACGTTATGAACTACGCAATAAAAAGTCAAAGGCGAAAACTTCATAAAACGATTTAGAATATATTCTAGAGGAAAAGGATTTGGTAAAATGACACCCGTCTCCACCACACCCCATCCCAGCGGCGACGAACGGTATGCCGCTATCGACCTCACCATGAAGCGGTTCAAGTACGAAAAAGATGCCTTACTAGAAGTGCTTAACGCTGCTCAGGAAACATTTGGCTATCTTTCTGAAGACTTACTCATCTACATTTCCCAGCAGCTCCATTTGCCCCTCATTCGCGTGTACGGTGTGGCCACCTTCTACCATATGTTCACCTTTGAGCCGCTGGGCGAACACAACGCCATCGTTTGCACCGGCACTGCCTGCCACGTCAAAGGCTCCGACCAAATTGTAAAAACCATTGCCGAAGCGTTTGAGATTGAATCTGGCGAGACCACCCCAGATGGTTTCCTGAGTCTAACCTCGGCTCGCTGCATTGGCAGTTGTGGTTTGGCTCCCGTGGCCGTGCTGGATGGCAAAGTGATGGGCAAAGAAACCGCGCAGGGCATGTTGCGCCGCATCGAGGAAATGGTTGCCATGTCCAAAAGAAAGCAACCTGTGGGGAGCCAATCATGAACAACAGCAAATTAGAAACGTTGGCACAGAAGGAAAGAGAGCGGCAAGCTGGCTTTGAAAAGCGAATCTTTTGCTGCCAAAGCACCGCCTGCCTCTCTGCCGGAGCCGATCTGCTTCAGATGACGCTGGAGCAGGGCGTCAGTAAGCAAAACGGGGCTGGGGAAACGGCCGAAATTGTGCGTACAGGCTGTATGGGATTGTGCAGCCGTGGGCCACTGGTGCGCGTCGAGGCCAAAGATGAGCCTCCGATCCTTTATGAAGAGGTAACGGCCGATCTTGCCAAACAGATCGCCAGTCACCATCTGGCGACAGACAAAAAGGGTGCGCCAGACGACGAAATTCGGCCGACTGACTTCCCCCATTTGCGTTCGCGTAAGCAGCAAGCCGCCACGCCAGAGCGATTGGCGCGTCATGTGCTGCCCCTCGATTCGCCATTTTTCACGAAGCAGGTGCGCGTGGTGCTGAGCGAAACCGGACTGATTGACCCCGAAAGCCTGGACGATTATTTAGCTCATGGCGGCTACCAGGCGTTGGCGCAAATTTTAAGCAAAATGTCGCCAGAAGACGTGTGCAATGAGATTGTACAAAGCGGCCTGCGCGGGCGGGGCGGGGCTGGCTTCCCCACGGGCGTGAAATGGAACCTGACCCGCGAAACCGAATCTGAGGAAAAATATGTCATTATTAACGGGGATGAGGGCGATCCCGGGGCTTACATGGATCGCACCATCATGGAGGCCGACCCGCATCGCGTGTTGGAAGGGATGATCATTTGTGCTTATGCCGTTGGTGCCAACAAAGGGTATCTTTACATTCGGGGCGAGTACCCTGTTGCTATTCAGCGCATCAACAAAGCGATTCGGTCTGCCCGCCGCCGCAAAATTGTAGGGCGCGGCATCCTCGGCACTGATTTTGACTTCTTCCCGGAGGTTCGCATCGGGGCGGGTGCGTTTGTTTGTGGTGAAGAGACGGCTCTGATTCATTCGATTGAAGGGCAGCGGGGCATTCCGCGCATTCGGCCGCCCTATCCCTCACAATCCGGTTTGTGGAATGTGCCGACGGTGATTAACAATGTGGAAACGGCCGCAAATATCCCCTCCATCATCAAAAAAGGGGCTGACTGGTATGCTGCCATCGGCACAGAAAAGAGCAAAGGCACCAAAGTGTTTGCCCTCACCGGGCAGCTACGCAACACGGGCTTAATCGAGGTGCCCATGGGGATCACCCTGCGCGAGATTGTGTATGAGATGGGGGACGGTGTGCCAAACGGCCGTTCCTTCAAAGCCGCCCAAACCGGCGGCCCCAGCGGTGGCTGCATTCCCGCAGAGCATCTGGACAGCCCGGTCGATTATGAGAATTTGACCAAACTCGGTTCGATTATGGGCTCTGGCGGGCTGGTGATTATTGACGACAGCACCCAAATGCCCGATTTTGCTCGCTTCTTCATTGATTTTTGCGTGGATGAAAGCTGCGGCAAATGTTTGCCCTGCCGCGTGGGCACGGTGCAAATTCGCAACAAGCTAGACAAAATGATTGCGGGCAAAGGGTCTGTCGAAGATTTAGAGAGCCTGGAGCGGCTGTGCCGCACCGTGCAAACGACCAGCCTGTGTGGGCTAGGCAAATCTGCCCCGAACCCGGTACTCAGCACCATGACGTTTTTTCGAGACGAATACGAGTCGCTGTTGTCTGGTGATTCATGAGTTTGTGAGCGACCAAATATGTACTTTTTCCCCTCCCCCATTGGGGGAGGGCTAGGGAGGGGGACGGAGCAATAAAAAAATGATTACGCTAACGATAGATGGTCAGGCGGTTTCGGTGCCATCTGGCACCACCGTCATCGAGGCGGCGCACGCCAACGGCATTGAGATTCCCCATCTTTGCTACCATCCAGAGCTGTCGGTGTCTGGCGGCTGCCGCATGTGTATGGTGGAGGTGAACGATTGGCCTGCGCCCGTGGCCAGCTGCGGCTTGCAGTGCGAAGAGGGGATGCAAATTCGCACTCAGAGCAGCCAGCTTACCGACCTGCGTCACGATGTGATTGATCTCTTTGTGGCCGAACATCCGCTGGACTGCGTGACGTGCGACAAGGCGGGCGCCTGTTCGCTGCAAGATTATGCCTACCAGTACGGCGTCACCGAAACGAGCCATGAGTTTGAAATCGGCCGGACGCTGTACCAGGACGACAATCCATTTTTCATTCGTGACCATCAATACTGCATTTTATGCGGCCGTTGCGAGCGCGTTTGTCGGGAAGTAATTGGGGTGAATGCCATCGAGGTGGTGGGGCGCGGCTTTACCAGCCATGTGGCTACCCCGTTCGATGGCCCCATGCTCGACTCCTCCTGCGTCTTTTGCGGGACTTGCGTACAAATGTGTCCGACGGCCGCACTGATGCCCGTCTCCCGTATGGGCAAGGGGCGCGAGTGGGAGCTGGATCGCGCTAAAACCACCTGCGGCTACTGCGGCGTGGGTTGCCAGATCAGCTATGCCCGCAAAAATGGCGACATTTTGTACGCCGAGGGTGCGTCTGGCAACTCCGTGAATGGCGAGACGCTATGCACCAAAGGACGGTACGGCTGGGACTTTGCCACCCACAAAGACCGCCTCACCAGCCCCATGCTGCGCCGCGATTTGGCCTACGAGATGGGTCTCACCGATGAGCCGTGGGAGCTGCCCACCAAATCGCCGCTGGCCGTCCGCAAGCCAAAGGTTGAAGATAGCTTTGTGCCGATTGATTGGGAGACGGCTTTGAAACTGGTGGGCGAAAAGTTTGCCGAAACTGCCAAAGAGCATGGCTCGGATGCCTTTATGGGCTTGGCTTCAGCCCGCTGCACCAATGAAGATAACTACATCTTCCAAAAGTTTATGAGAGCCGGAATCGGCACCAATAACCTGGATCATTGCGCCCGTCTCTGACACAGCTCAACCGTTGCAGGCCTCGTGAAGGCCTTCGGAAGTGGGGCAATGACCAACTCAATCGCAGAGATTCGGGATGCGGACTGCATTTTTATTACCGGCTCGAATACGGCCGAATCCCATCCCGTCATTAGCTACGAAGTGGTACGGGCGGTGCAGGGCGGGGCCAATCTCATCATCGTCGATCCGCGACGCATTCCGCTGGTGGATCACGCCACGCTGTTCTTGCAAATCAAGCCCGGCACAGACATTTACATCTTCCTGGCGATTATGCACGTCATCATCCGGGATGGGTTGGCCGATGAAGCGTTCATCGCGGCGCGGACGGAAGGGTACGAAGATTTCCGTGAGGTGGTAAGAGCCTACACGCCGGAGATGGCCTCATTGGAGTCCGGGGTTCCTGTGGAGAAGATCGAGGCGGCGGCGCGGATTTATGCGACGGGTGAACGGGTAGACGGCCGTTCCAAACACAACTCACCACGCGGCCACAGCGGTATTTTTTACGCCATGGGCATCACCCAGCGCAGCAACGGCACCGACATGGTGATGACCCTGGCAAATCTGGCGATGCTGTGCGGGCAGATGGGCAAGCCGTCCACCGGGGTGAATCCGCTGCGCGGCCAGGCCAACGTGCAGGGCGCGTGTGACCTGGGCTGTTTGGTCAACGTCTACCCTGGCTACCAGGCCGTCACCGACGATGCCAAGCGGCAAGCCATTGCCAAATCGTGGCAAGTGGAGTCGCTGCCGGGCGAAATTGGCCTTACCATTGTGGAAGCGATGCACGCCGCGCATGAAGGCAAGGTGCGGGCCATGTACGTGATGGGTGAAAACCCGATGATGTCTGACCCGAATACCACCCACGTTGAGGCGGCCATTCGCAAACTGGACTTTTTGGTGGTGCAAGATATTTTCCTGAACGAGACGGGGCAGTTGGCGCATCTGCTGCTGCCTGCGGCCTCCTCGCTGGAAAAGCACGGCACCTTTACCAACACGGAGCGGCGCGTGCAGCGCATCCAGCCCATCCTGCCCTCGCCCGGTGAAGCATGGCCGGATTGGAAAATTACGGCCGAAGTTGCCGCCCACTTTGATGCGGCGATGGGTATTGAGCGAAGTGACCCAGATTATTGGCGGTATGACGATACGGCCGTCATCTTCGACGAACTTACCCAGGTCACACCGATTTACGCTGGGATGTGTTATGACAGATTGACTGATTTTGGCTTGCAATGGCCTTGCCCCAGCGAAGATCATCCCGGTACGCCGATTTTGCACCGCGAAACATTTGCCCGTGGTTTGGGTAAATTCCATGCGATCGAAGCCAAAGACCCCGCCGAGCAAACTGACGATGAGTACCCGCTGATTTTGACAACGGGGCGAGTGCTGTATCATTACCACACGGGTACGCAGACGCGGCGCAGCGGCCCACTGGATTGGCGTGAGCCGCGTGGCTATGTGGAAATCAATGCGGTAGATGCGGCGGCGATTCAGCTTGAGGATAATCAGGCGGTGGTCATCAAAAGCCGTCGCGGTGAGGTGCGTACCAAAGCGCAGATTAGTGCCGATGTGCCGCCGGGGACAATTTTCCTGGCGTTCCACTGGCGTGAAGCCCCGGCCAACATGCTGACACAAGATTTTGCGCTCGATCCGGTGGCTAAGATACCAGAGTATAAGGTAACGGCCGTTCGCCTCGAAAATCCACGCGCTAAGTTGTTAAAGAAACGCTCGGCAAAAGAAAAAACACCGTAACGATAGAAATGCTGTGGTTGGCCTCCTGACCGAGCCGCTGAGTGACACGGTGAGGGCACCGACCACAGCTAAAAAACTACCTGATTCAACAATGGAAAATTCTCAGATGAAACAACGCTGGATAAATCGGCCGTTTGTGAAAGGCTTCCTGGGTGGTATTGTGACAACAGCCGCTTGTAGTTTATCAATGCCCTTTTCTGAACGCTTTGAACCCAGTATAGATGCTTCTGCAAGCAGCTTTTTTCTCGAAGTCCTCGTTTATGCAGGGATACCGCTAGGAATATTGCTTGCGGTTGGTTGGCTTGCCAATAAGGCATTAAGTCACTTTGACTTTGAAGGATTTAGGATTAGTGAAGAATTTCAAGCGAAAGGATTCCTGGGTTATGTGGTTGGTGGATTTGTTTATTTCATAGCTTCCATGATGACTTTGCTCTTGATTAGAATTCTAACACGAGCATTTTAAGAAAATTTTGGAGAACAGTATGAGTGATACCGTAACGTTGACAATTGATGGTCAAGAAGTGACCGTTGCCAAAGGCGCAACGATTTTAGATGCGGCCGCCCAAATCGGCATTGAGATTCCCGTCATTTGTTACCATCCACACTTGACGGCAAATGGTTTATGCCGCATCTGCTCGGTGGATGCCGGGCATCGGGTGCAGTTGGCCGCTTGCGTGACCGATTGCGCCGATGGCATGGAAATTGTCACTAACTCCGAGGACGTGCAACGGGGGCGGCGCACTATTCTGGAAATGTTGGCCTCAACGGTAAATGTGGACGAATCCCCAGAAATTCTCGACTTGATGGATAGCTACGAAGCAGAACCGCTCCGGTTTGCCGATGCCGCACCGCGCACAGCACCCGTTTACGACGACAATCCATTTTATTTGCGGGATTACAACCAGTGCATCAACTGCTGGCGGTGTGTGCAGGTTTGCGCCGACGACGCCCAATTTGCCTTTGCCCTCAGCTTTGACGGCCGTGGCTACGAAACCCAAATTGGCACCTTCAACGGCAACGGCATGATGGACACGACCTGCGTCTTTTGCGGCCAATGTGTGGGTGTTTGCCCCACAGGCGCGCTCAAACCAAAGCGTCAGGCATTGTTGGAGCAAGGAACCGATCCAGACTCCATTTTTGAGCAAACGCGGCGCAAGCGAAAGAGAAAGAAGAAATGAGTCAGGAGAATCAGCAACTCATCCGCACTTTTTACACCGCTTTTCAGCAGCGGGATTACGCCGCCATGAACGCTTGCTATCATCCCGATATTCACTTTTCTGACCCGGCGTTTGGTAATTTGCATGGCAAGCAGGCCATGGCGATGTGGCACATGCTGTGCGAGCGGGGCGAGGATTTGCAGATCACCTTCCGCGATGTGCTGGCGACGCAAAACAGTGGTCAGGCACATTGGGAAGCGATTTACACGTTTTCCACCGGGCGCAAGGTGCATAATCGCATTGAGGCAAATTTTGACTTTGCTGATGGGTTAATAATCCGGCACGCGGACGAGTTTGACTTTTATCGCTGGATGCGGATGGCGTTGGGGTTGCCGGGCACATTGGCTGGCTGGACGCCCATGATGCAGAAGAAGGTGAGGGATACGGCCGTTTCTGGTCTTAATAAGTTCATCGCCAACCACCCGGAGTATCAAGCATGACATTAGAAGTTTTGCCCGTGAAACGGCCGTCCTGGACACCACTCACCCACGATGGCTGCATCAACGTAGATGTTAAATCCTTGCTAAAGCTGGAGCATCTCGCTTTGGCAATGTTACGCTTTGATAAAAACGCTACCATCCATGAGCATCCCGCTGACTTTGACGTTGACGTGATTTGCCTGGGCGGCTCCGGCTTTACCAGCGTCGGCAAAGAGCAATCGCCTATTTATGAGGGTGAGCGGGTGCGCTGGCCTGCTGGCAAGCCCCACCGCCTGTGGACGACCGATGATGAAATGCTCACGCTCATGGTTGAGCATATCCAATCGACCAAAACACTTGCTTCAAAATGAATTTTAGGTCTAATGGCTCAAACCTGTTTAAACAGGTTTCCTGGCTAGGCGTCGAATTCATTCGATGACAGATGGAGGCATTCTGATGATTACACCCGATAAAACAGTCCGAACCACCTGCCCTTACTGCGGTGTAGGTTGCCAAATGCAGCTGAAGGTGAAAGACGATTACATTTACGCAGTCGAAGCCCCATTTGATGCCGCGCCCAACTACGGCATGTTGTGCGTCAAGGGGCGATTTGGCACGGATTATGTCAAGCATCCCGGCCGGGTAAAAACGCCGCTCATCCGGGCTAATCGGGACGAGGGGCGCAGTGCCAAGCCTGTTTGGCGGGAAGCCACTTGGGATGAAGCCCTGGACTATGTGGCAGACAATCTGGCTCGCATCGCTCAAGAAAGCGGCGGCGACGCCATTGCCAGCTATGCCAGTGCCAAAGCCACTAATGAAGACAACTACATCTTCCAAAAGGTGATGCGGGCGTTGATTCGCACCAACAACGTGGATCACTGTGCCCGGCTGTGCCACGCGGGCTCTGTGACGGGCTTACAGCTTTCGATTGGCTCCAGTGCCATGTCAAACTCCATTGCCGAAATGGAAAATTTGGAGGCCTTTATCGTGACGGGCTCCAACACGACCGAAACCCATCCCGTGATTTCAAATTTCCTCAAGAAAGCGGTGCGTAAAAATGGCGCCAAGCTGATTGTGGTTGATCCGCGCCGCATTGAGATGACCGCTTTTTCTACCGTCTGGCTGCGCCAAAATCCGGGTACGGATGTGGCCGTCTTCCAGGCGATGGCGCATGTGGTGGTGAAAGAAAAGTTGTATGATGAGGAATTTATTGCCGAGCGAACGGAGGGCTTTAACGATTATTTAGAATCGCTGGAGGAATTTACGCCAGAGTGGGCAGAAACGGTAAGCGGCGTGCCTGCCGATGATATTCGGCAAGCAGCCCGAATTTATGCCAAAGCAGAACGTGCCTCGATTTATTGGGGGATGGGCATTAGCCAAAGCACCCACGGCACGGATAACACGCTGTCGCTGGTGAATTTGGCGATGATGTGTGGCCATGTGGGCAAAGCTGGCACGGGGGTTAATCCGCTGCGGGGCCAGAACAACGTGCAGGGCTGCTCCGACAGCGGCGGCTTGCCCAACGTCTTTACCGCGTACCAAAATGTAGCTGATCCAGAAACGAAGGCGAAGTTTGAACAGTTTTGGGGTACACAGCTAAACCCGGAACCAGGGCTGACGGCCACGGAGATGGTGACTGGTGCGTTGCATGGTTCCGTGCGGGGCATGTTTGTCCTGGGTGAAAACCCAATGATGAGTGAGCCAAATCAGCACCACACGCGCCATTCGCTGGAGCAGCTAGACTTTATGGTGTGCCAGGACATTTTCATCAACGAGACGGGCGAAATGGCGGACGTGATTTTGCCTGCCACCAGTTTTGCGGAGAAGGATGGCACGTTTACAAACACAGACAGGCGGGTGCAGCGGTGCCGCACGGCCGTTCCCCCCGTAGGCAATTCACGAGCAGATTGGGACATTTTGTGTGACTTGGGTCGCCGCATTGAGCAGCGGCTGGGGCTGGAACTGAGCAATGGCTTCGACTTTAACCATCCCAGCGAGATTTGGGAAGAGATGCGCCAGCTAACGCCCGACTTCTGGGGCATTGATTATGATCGGCTTGAGCGCGAGGGCGGCGTTCATTGGCCGTGTCCCAGCTTCGACCATCCCGGTACGCCATTTTTGTTTGCCGATGGCTTTCCGCGAGGGCGGGGCAAGTTCTGGGAAGTGGAATACGGCACGGATTCGGAACAGCCAGATGCAGACTATCCGTTTAATCTCAGTACCGGGCGCGTGCTTTACCATTGGAGTGGCAGCACGATGACGGGGCGTTCCTCGCTAGAAAATGTGTACCCAGAGGCGACCTGCGAGATGCACCCGGAGGATGCGGAAGAGATGGGGCTAGAGACTGGCGATTGGGTGACGGTTGCTTCCAGACGTGGGGAAATTACTTTACGGTTATTAGTCACAGAACGCTCATTGCCCAAAACGATTTTTGTACCTTTCCACTTTGCTGAGGCGGCCGCCAATTTGCTGACGCTAGACCGGGTGGATGAACGAGCCAAAATACCGGATTACAAGAACACGGCCGTTCGCATTCAAAAAACCAGCACCCCTGAGGGTTGGGACGAAGGGTACGAAAAACCGCTGTTTGACCGAGGGGCTATCAAAGACCCTGTGCAAATTCATTAGAAATTAGCCACAGAGAACACAGAGTTTTTAGAGGTTTTCTCTTTTTTCTCTTTTTTCTCTGTGGCAAAAAATGGAACTTCTTTAGCATGGAACTTGGACTAAAAAACAAAGTGATCATGGTGGAGGCAGCCAGCAAGGGGCTGGGCTTTGGCATTGCCCAGGCCGTGGCGCAGGAAGGCGCGCGCGTTTCCATTGGCAGCCGCACCGAGGCAGACATTTTAGCGGCGGCCGACACCCTGCGCCGCGAAACCGGAGCCGAAACGCTGGGTAGCGTGCTTGATGCGCGGGATGCGGCTTCCATTAGCAACTGGGTCGAGACAACCGTTGCCAAATTTGGTGGTGTGGATGGGCTGGTGGTGAATGCAGGCGGCCCACCAGCCGGAGGTTTTGACGATTTTGATGATGCCGCCTGGCAAGCTGCTTTTGAACTAACGATGATGAGCAGCGTGCGGATGATTCGAGCCGTACTGCCTCACCTGCGGGCGCGGGGCGGTGGCTCGATTTTAGCCGTTACCTCCTCCTCGGTGAAGGAGCCAATTGATATTTTGCTGCTGTCTAACGTGATGCGCTCTGGGGTGGTGAGCTTGCTAAAGAGCTTGTCACGAGAGCTGGCTCCAGAGCAAATTCGAGTGAACAATTTGGTGCCTGGGCGCATTTTGACGGATCGGGTGAAGTCGCTGGATACCATAGGAGCAAAAAGCAGTGGGCGTAGCGTGGCGGAGCAGCAGGCGATGCAGGAAGCGCAAATTCCGTGGGGTCGGTACGGCACGATTGAGGAGTTTGGCAAGGCGGGGGCGTTTTTGCTGTCGGAGGCGGCCAGCTACATTACGGGGGAGACGTTGATTGTGGATGGCGGGGCGATGAAGACGGTTTGGTAATGGTTAATGGTGAATTGTAAACGGTTAATTGTTAATTGTCGGGGGTGTTGTGAGTGAGATTACGGTAAGGCAGCATGATGGGGTATTAACGGTGGCGTTGGATAGGCCAGCGGTGCATAATGCGCTGACGCCGACGATGATTGGGGAGCTAACGGCCGTATTCCAAACAATCCCTTCCCAAGATGATGTGCGAGTAGTGGTGCTGACTGGCAACGGCCGTTCCTTTTGTGCGGGGGCCGATTTAGGCTTCATGCGGGCGGCGGCCGATTATACTTTTGCCGAAAATGTGCAGGATGGCGAAGGGATTTTTGACCTGATGCTGGCGATTGAGCAATGTCCACGCCCGGTGATTGGCCGGATCAATGGGGCGGCGATTGGTGGCGGTGTGGGGTTAGTCAGCTGCTGCGACATCGTGGTGGCGGTAGATCGCGCCAAGTTTGGCTTTAGCGAGACGCGGCTGGGCATTGTGCCTGCGGTTATCTCACCGTTTGTGGTGGGTAAGATTGGGGTGGGCAATGCGCGTGAACTGTTTTTGACGGGAGAGCGGTTTGATGCGGCCAAGGCACAACAAATTGGGTTAGTAAATCACGTAGTGGCAGAAGCAGCGTTGGATACGGCCGTCTCCGAACGTGTCCAGCAACTGTTGCAAGCTGCCCCCGGTGCCCAAGCTGCTGCCAAAGAACTCATTCGCCAGGTGGCTTACCAGCCCAAAGCGGCAATGCGCGGCTACACATCGGAACTGATCGCCAGCCTGCGCGACAGCGCCGAGGGCCGAGAGGGGATGAGTTCTTTTTTGGAAAAGCGCAAGCCTTGGTGGCAGGAGTCGTAAAATGACGGAAACGGCCGTTGTTCAAAAATCACCCCATCCCTTTACAAAAAAAATCCTGATTGAAAATTTACATGCAATTGGTTTACGACCAGGTATGACTGTGCTGGTGCATTCTAGCATGAGCAAAATTGGATTTGTGCCGGGTGGGCCTGTAACGGTGATTCAGGCATTGATGGAACTGCTAACGGAACGAGGTACCTTGATTATGCCCACCCACACCGCTGGCTATTCAGACCCAGCACCTTGGCGCAATCCGCCCGTTCCTGAAGCGTGGCACCAAATTATTCGGGATGAGATGCCTGCTTATGACCCGCAACTGACGCCTACCCGCATGATGGGCGCAATTCCTGAGTTATTCCGCACCTGGCCCGGCGTATACCGTAGCAGCCATCCCCATGACTCGTTTGCGGCGTGGGGCCAGCATGCCCTCACGGTCATTGAAAACCATGCACTTTCGTTGGGAATGGGGGAAGATTCACCGCTGGCTCGGCTGTACGATTTAGACGGTTACGTGTTGCTGTTGGGCGTGGGGTACGGTAACAACACCTCGTTCCATTTGTCCGAAGTTCGTGCCAACATTCGTAAAGTGGTGAAGCAAGGCGCACCTATCTGGTTAAACGGCCGTCGCGTTTGGCAATGGTTCGATGATTTGGATTACGATGACGATTGCTTCCCCGAAATAGGTGCGGAGCTAGAGAAAACGCATCCCGTACAGATTGGCAAGGTAGGGTTGGCTGAATGTCGGTTGTTTCACCAGAAAACAGCCGTCGATTTTGCGACTGAGTGGCTGCAAGATCAGGCTCGCTAATATTATGCGAGATGGATCGTGACAAATTGCTTCTACATTGAGAAACAGTGTTCAATTTATAAAAACTGTTATTTATAGGAGTAAAGAGATGAAATACGTTCCGCCAATTATTGCTTTTTTGGCGTTGTTATTTGTGATGGCTTTGCCACAACAGCGGGTTCAGGGGGCTGGCGACATGGTTGAGACGATTCCCCAGAAGCCAGATGCCCCCGTTGCAGTTACCTCTACCCCCACGCCGATTGTGACGGCAACGGCCGTTCCTAACAGCACCCCCACACCCCCGCCAAACCCTCAATTGGCGTGTTTGCGCATTAATTTTGAGGTGAGCGGCGATGTGGCTCAAGCAGGAACCTATGAAGTGCGGGAGGTAGGCGGCCGTTCTCTGGCAAGTTGGTCTGCTCAAGCCGGTTGGCAAGATAGTGGCTGGATTCGCAACCTGGAGATTTCCTTTGATGCCGTGCATGTTCGCGTTATTTTCCACCCGACGGATGGCTCACCGAACGTAACCATGTCCATTTACAACCCGGCACCGGGCACGGAGTATGGCTGGGTGGCACGCGGCATGTGCCATGCTGTGGAGGTTGGTTGGCCGTAGGTCGGTGTTCAGCAATCGGTGATTTGGTAAGTCAGTTTTGGCTCCCGCGGGTTTATGGTAGAGTTGTGCAGCTACTAAATATCTGCGGGAGTTTTTGCTGCATGAGAATCAGATGATTTAGTTTCTATCTCTTAAAACTCTGTATCCTCTGTGGCTTATCAAAAGAAAATTTATGTTTCGGAAAGTGTTAATTGCAAATCGAGGGGAAATTGCGCGGCGGCTGATTTTGGCTTGCCATGAACTGGGGATTACGGCCGTTGCCATCTACTCAGATGCCGACGCGGAGGCTCCCTGGGTACGGCTAGCTGATGAACGATACAATCTGCCAGGGGTGAGTGCCACCGATACTTATTTAAACCAAACGGCCGTCCTGGACATTGCCACAGCTTGCGGTGCTGAAGCGATCCATCCCGGTTACGGTTTTCTAAGCGAAAACGCCACTTTTGCCACAGCCTGCGCCGAGCGCGGTATCGTCTTCATCGGTCCCAGCCCAGAGGCGATTGAATTAATGGGCAGCAAAGCCAAATCCCGCGAGATTGCCGAGCAGGCGGGAGTGCCCATTGTGCCTGGTGTGGATGGTGCAAGGATGAGTGCGGCAGAATTGCAAACGGCCGTTGCCCACATCGAGTTTCCCATCCTCATCAAAGCAAGTGCGGGGGGTGGGGGCAAGGGAATGCGTGTCGTCTGGTCTGCCGACCAATTTGCAGACGCCGTGCAGGCGGCACGAGGGGAGGCCCAAAACTCCTTTGGCGATGATCACGTGCTAGTCGAAAAGTATTTCACCCAAATTCATCACGTCGAAATTCAGGTGCTGGGCGACCAGTACGGCAATGTGCTGCACCTGTTTGAGCGGGAGTGCAGCATCCAGCGGCGGCACCAAAAAATCATCGAGGAGACGCCTGCCCCTGTGATTCAGGATGATGATTTGCGGCAGCGCATGGCGGCTGCGGCCGTTTCCTTGGCCAAAGCAGTCAATTACAGCAGCGCAGGCACTGTAGAGTTCATCGTTGACGAAAAGGGTGGTTTTTACTTCCTAGAGATGAACACCCGCCTTCAGGTAGAGCATCCTATCACGGAATTGGTCACGGGGATTGACATTGCTGTCTGGCAAATTCGTATAGCCAATGATGAGCCGCTGCCGTTCAGGCAGGAAGATATTCAGCAGCGCGGCCACGCCATCGAATGCCGTGTGTATGCCGAAGACCCAGCCAACAACTTTTTGCCTTCAATTGGGGAGATTGCGCGGTATGAACGGCCGTCTGGCCCTGGTATTCGCGTAGATGATGGGATTGAATCGGGAACGGCCGTTTCACCTTACTATGATCCGATGCTGGCCAAAATTATTACCTGGGGCCACAATCGCGAAGAAGCGATCGGCAAAATGATTCGTGCCTTGCAGCAAACAGTGGTGCTGGGTGTAACGACCAACATTCCCTACTTGCTGGCCATCCTGCAAGAGCCAACCTTCTGCAGTGGCCACACCAGCACCAGCTATTTACAAGAAATCTTCCCTGATTGGCGGCCAGATGTGCTGGATGAAGATGGCTGGCTGGGTGCGGCCGTTTTCGAGCTGCTGCGAGGCGGGGGCAAAAAGGTGAGAACGTCCGCCCTGAGCAACGTCGAAGGGACTACTGCCTACGATCCTTGGGGGGAAACGGCCGTGTGGCGCAACGTACGCCGCTAATTTAAGCAATGTCCAAAAAGACAGAAGGATGCTGTTCTGCGATGCGTAGTAAAGATTTAGCTGGCCCGCTTGGCACGCGCCGTCCTTGCTCCCAATCCTGAATTGTACGCAGACTAACGCCCATCAACCCAGCAAAAGCAGCTTGTGAAAGCCCCAATTTTTGCCGAATATCTTTTGGCAATGAAGGGTCAGACAGTTTACGCTTTTTTAATTGCCCTTGCCCGGCCTTAAATGCCTTAATTTCACGAATACCTTCTAAAATTTCCAGTCCAATATTTCGTTCATCCATTTTTAATTTCTTCCGCAATTGCTTTTAGGACGTGAGCTGGAATGGTATCCCGCTCACTTTTACCATAAACAGTTAAAAGCCAAATTTCACTTTCGGAAACCTGCCAATAATAAATAACCCGAATGCCCCCACTTTTACCTTTGCCTCGGATTGCCCAGCGTAACTTTCTTACGCCTCCTGTTCCTTTGATAATTGCTCCAGCATCAGGATGGTGTAAAAGAAATTTTTGCAAACCGAGAAATTCATCATCTGATAAATATTTGCTGATAAGTTTGGTAAATGTTGATGTTTCGATGAATACCATAATGAAATTATACGGCATTGCCGTATAATTTGGCAAACCTTAACTGTAAAAGCTGTTTCAAGAAGGTTTACAGGTTGCACCAAATTCGGCATAATAAGCGCGCACCAACTGTAGTTCATTAATTCAAGCATACGCAAAGGCAACGTCTTGTGGACGACCGTAAACGAGCCATTGACGCCACCCAAGCCACCCTCCATACTCTGAAAAAGATTGCCCACACACGGAAGGTACATGAATTGTCGTCCTTGTCTTTGCCCGAAATTGATAAGCTGGTAGCAGCGATTGCTAAATATGCACCCGCTGGCAACGTTCCCAGCGTTATTCTCAATGGCCTGCTGCGGCTGCCCCATCGTAAACCCCCTGCGTCCACTGTGCGGCGTGACATTCATCTACTTTTCAAAGGAGTCGATCAGGCATTGTTGGATAAGGCGGTGTACGGAACGTTTTTCGCGGGGCCTGCGGCCGTTTTATGGGCGTACCAAAATTTGCTTAAGCTGGCTGGCAAAGAGGTGGATGCCTCGTTCCCGGAAGGTATCTGGCAATTTTATGTGGATTATGCCCTGCGGGACGATACCGCCCGCCATGCTTGTGAAACGCATGGCTTCGATACCGCCCTCCGCCAGCACAATATCCAGCTTTCCCCTGTCGATCGCGTGACAGCGTTGGCGATGACGGCCGTTTACACCTTGCACCAATATTACGGTTTGCTAGAAAACGAATGGCGGGAGCGCGTCTTCACCACTGCACTGCAAGAAGTAACGGCCGATCTACCCAATCACGCCCAATTTGCGGAACTGTACCATCGCTGGGAACAAAGACGGCCGTACGGCCGTGCCGCCGATGTGCAGCCGCAGGAAGATTATCCTGCCTACCGTCGCCGCAAATTTGATACTTTCTTGGCCGATGCACTTAACGAGCTACCGTCTGAAGCCAAAACTGCTTGGCAGCAGAAAATAGCGGCTGCCGAAGCCGAAGCGTTGCCTGCTTACCAGCGGCAGATGAGTATACGCGCTTATCTGCAACCATCGCTTTATGGCGAGGAGCGGAAGCCAATTTCGATTGAGCAGATGCAGATTGGCATCATTTATCAGGGTCGCTACTATTTGCTGCCCGCCTGTGCCGATAAAAACGGCTGTCCCCAAGATGTTGGTACCATGCGCAGTTTCATTTCTGGCCTGATGCACCGCGCCGTAGATGCGGCCCCTGCTCAGCTCACAGAACTGGCACGAACGAAGCGGGCTGCTTTCCCTGAGATTATGAAACAAATTGGCGAAGGGTTGCGGCAAGAATTAACCAGCCTGCGGCTGGCTCCCATCTGGATCAATGCGGATCAGCAGTCGCGCCACCAGCCGCTGGCTACCTTGCGCCAGGCAGAGCGGGCCATTGGCGACCAGCCGCTAACCATCTTTGACACGGGTGAAACGTTCGTTTTCGATCTGTCACACATCTTTTTTGACGGCATCTGGGGGGCGGCGATGGCCGAAATTATGACCAATGAGGCTCTCTCCTGGGCGGTTTATCTGCATGATTTGCCTTCGGTGACGGGGCGCTCACAACGACCGTATGCCCCCCAGCTTGCCCCACGTGCCAGTGACCAGCAAAAGGTGAGGGTTGCTCCCCGCGTCGCCCAAGAGGTGAGCGCCGAAACCAATGCCATCAACCTGGAAGCAATTTTGCAGCTACGGGAATTGTTTAAGCAGCGGAATGATTTGCTGCGGATGACGGTCAACGATTTGTTGGTGCTGTACCGCACCATTCACGGCCTGGCGTACCGTCCTGCGCCAGAGTTGGTAACCCAATTAGAGGCTTTGTTGGCAGACGGCCGTACCCAAGCCGCCGCAAAAACCGCGCTTAAGGCCATTCAAACACAGGGGAGCAATCCAGTGAGCCTCATCCCCGTGGATGCCAGCCGCCGGAACCCGCGAGACCGTGTTTACCCCATGACCTTCGAGGTGCCGCTAGCGAATTTAGATTTGATAGGTGAGCATCAGCGGGTGTTAGCTGCCCTACGCAATTATGAACGGGCGACCCGCAACCGGCAGCACATATATGGCCAGTTTGAGAAGCTGCAAAAATCATATCTGACTATGCTGGCGGGTTTTGGTGAGGTGCTTAACCAAGCCAAAATTCGGGCCAGCACGGGCGAAAGCATGAGTGTAGACACTATTCGCCTGTTGGCTCACCTGCCCGTGTCTGTTCAGCGATTGCTGGACAAAATTCCGGGTCAATTTGATGTACTAAACGATTTAATCAAAGGGCGGGAGGTTTTTTCTAACGTGGGACGAGTTGCGCCCGGCAGCAGCCTTACCCGCTTTATGACAGCCAAAGATGATAATGAGAAGAAGGAGTTGGCTTGGGGCGTACTGACCGATGCCGACGGGGTGATCCACGTGACGGTGCGTGATTTTCGGCCGCATGTGGCTCAGTTAACGGCCGTTGGTCGCCACGATCTCGCCATTCGCATCATTGCTGACCAGCTAGATTCTTTTGCCACCGGGCTAAATAATTATGTGCGCGATCTGCATCGCATCGTCACCACATCTTACGAAAAGCGCGGCATATTCAGCCGTTAATTTTTTGCCACAGATTGCGCGGATTTACACGGATTTTTATGTTTTAATCCCAAAAATCCGCGTAATCTGCGGCTAATTTTTCCATGACAGATTTCAACCAGGACCCGCTCATCGGGCAGCAGCTAGATGAATATGAACTGATTTCGCTTTTGGGGCGGGGTGGGATGGCGAGCGTCTATCGCGGGCGGGACGTGCGCCTGAAGCGGGATGTAGCAATCAAAGTAATTGATGCTGTTTATCGCACCGATGAAGATTACCGCGCACGCTTTGAGCGAGAGGCGCAGGCGATTGCCCAACTTGAGCATCCCCATATCGTGCGGCTGTATCGGTATGGGGAGGTTTCTGGCCTGTTTTATATGGCGATGCAGTACGTTCCTGGCCAAGATTTACGCAGCTATTTGGACGATTTGCGGGCGCAGGAGGCATGGCTGCCTGCGCTGGAGGCGGCGCGGCTGGTGCGGGAGCTGTGTGGTGCGCTGGATTATGCGCACAGCAAGGGTGTTATCCACCGGGACGTGAAGCCGTCGAACATTATGCTGGATGCAGACGGCCGTTCCTACCTCACCGATTTTGGGCTTGCCTGGCTAGCTGGGAGCGATACACAGGGGGAGATTTTTGGCTCGCCCCATTATTTGGCACCAGAGCAGGCGATTAGCTCCGCTGGCGTGGTGCCCCAAAGTGATCTGTACGCCGTTGGCGTGATTTTGTACCAAATATTTACGGGGCAACGGCCGTTTGAAGGAGCCGAACCGCTCGAAATTGCCCTGAAGCAAATGAGTGACGTCCCGCCATCTCCGCAGGAACTACGCCCGGAACTGAGTCCGGCACTTTCTGCCATTATTCTTAAAGCGTTAGCGAAAGAGCCAGACGGCCGTTTTGCGAACGGGAATTTGCTAGCAACGGCCGTTGAAAAAGCAATCCAGCAGCCAGAAGAGGTGGATTTTACACTGCCGCTTACCCAATCTGTTATCGCTGCACCCGCACCAACGCCTATGGCTCCGCCACCTCCTGCGGTAACCGGGCCACCGCTTTCCAGCTCGCCACGCACCTTGCCGCCACCACCTGCCGCCGTTGCGATGGGGCAGGTGCAGCACACCGTCACCCCCACACCAAAACCTGAAAAGGCGCAGACGAATAACGGCCGTTCCTGCCTGTTTGTCTTGCTCTTTTTCCTCATTATTTTGGGTGTGGCTACTGCGGGGGGCTGGTTTTTTATTTGGGAAGGCCGTTCTTTTAGGGATTTGACGTACCTGGCGCAAAATGGTGGCTTCCCGCCCACGGCGACCGTTACCAGTACGCCATCGCCAACCGCCACACCAACCTTGATGCCAACTGAGACAGAGACGGCCGTTCCAACTGAAACAAATGGAGCAGAAACTTTGGCGGAAACGGCCGTGCCCGCCGCCACACTCACGGCAACACCATTGCCCAGCCCCACAGCCTCACCCACACCGCTACCCACCACGACAGCCACCAGCTTGCCTACACCGACGCCGCTTGTCGTCCTCACCCGCGAGGCGGACGGGATGCCGCAGGTGCTCATTCCCGTTACCACTTTCCTGATGGGCGCGAGGGACGATGATGAGCTGGCTGAAGCAGACGAACGATCCCGCCATGAAGTGACGCTGGATGCGTTTGCCATCGACCTGTATGAGGTGAGCGTGACGCAATATGCTGCCTTCCTCAACACGCTGGGGGAATACGTGGCTGCCTGCAACAGTTTCACCTGCCTGTCCACGCGCTTCGAGACCACGCGCAGCTATCTCACGGACAACACGAGCGGCTACCTGCCGCTTGAGGGGTTTGGCGACTATCCGATTAACAATGTAAGCTGGCACGGAGCCAGTGCGTACTGCCAATGGGTGGGTGGGCGGCTGCCCACCGAGGCGGAATGGGAATTGGCGGCGACGGGTGGAGACGGCCGTTTCTATCCCTGGGGTGATGATCTGCAAATTGACGACGATGGCACCATTCCTGCCGTCTTTTCAGGCACCTTTAGCAACTTGCAGCCCGTCACCAGCCTGCCCGAAGGAGCCAGCCCGTTTGGCCTGCACCATATGGCGGGGAACGTGTGGGAATGGGTCGCCGACGGCTACGACCCGATTTACTATGATCGCTCTCCCCTCGAGAACCCCACCGGCGCGGATGTGGGCACCACTGGCGACTACGTCCTGCGGGGCGGCGGCTACGACAGCCCCGCCGAAGAACTCCGCACCACCAACCGCGCCAGCCAACGCGCCCCCGAATTCCGCCAAATCCCCAGCGTCGGCTTCCGCTGCGTGACCGAACCTTGATTGCTCATAGCCACGGATTTCGCGGATTAAGAGGATTTGATTAGCCAAATCCGTGGCTAAGTTTTAAGTACCAAACCCTAGATTTTTAGCGATGCCTCGCTTGATCCATTCATATCCATCCCGGCTGTCAGTTTTGGCGAAAAAGCGTAATCCATCCAGGCTGATATAGCATTGGTAGCAGCGAATTCGTTCTAAAAAGTGGGGAACTTCTCGATTGTGGGTGCGGTAAAATTGTTGAAAGGCAGCGACGTAATCAATCGTTGCTGAGGTAGTGAGGTAAGCCACGTCGAAAAGAAAGTCGCCAAATTTGGCGTTGGCCCAATCCAGCACGGCCGTTACCTTCTCCCCCTCCGCCAACACATTGTTATAGCCATAATCCCCATGCACCAACCACCGTTCAGTTGGCAAGTAGGAGAATAGACGCTGCATTTCTGCATACAGCTGGTCAAACAACGGCCGTTCCAAAAACGAATCTTCAAACAGATGATGCCAATGGCCGTAAAAGCCGTCTTCCTCTTCTTGGCCTACTTTTAACAGAAAATCGGGCCAGCTAGCGGATTGGCCAACGGCCGTTTCATCAAAAAATCCGTACCCTTGCGTATTGCCCAAATCAGCCTGATGAATCGTGTCCAGCATCTTGATGAGATCAGGCAAAACCAGTTTGTATTGCTCTGTGTTTAGCTCATCCAACGGCTGCCCCGCAGCGCGTAGCGCAATGGCAAAATAAAACGCTTCAAAGGGTCCTTGGTGCAAGATCGGCGGCAGCAGCACTTCGCTTCCTTGCAATAAATTGGCAACCGCAACCTCCTTCTTGAGCGTGTGTGCCATCTTGCTCTCCACAAACCGGATGACAAATTCCTGGTCGCCAGCGCGGAAAGAGTAAACCAGGGCAATTTGCCCCGTTCCCAATGGTGCCAGATCGTCAATGGGTTCATCAAAACAGCTGCGAACGAGGGCCTGAATCTGCGACTTATCAATGTTGGGTTTTGCTGTCATTTCGTTATTTTATACGGCGGTAGTAACTAATGCTATCCTCCCAGAGGTTCACGGATGATTCGTTGTTAGCCTCAATTAAACCTCCGGGAGGGTTAATAGTTATCGGCCGTATTGGATTTGGTAGATGGCAATGCCAAAAGCAACGGCGACGTTGAGCGAGTTTTTAATGCCGCTCATCGGCAGGGCAAAGGTGCAATCGGCCAGTTGCTGGATGGCGGGATCGACCCCGACTTTTTCGTTACCGATGACGAGGAGAATGGGCTGGTTGGATTGTTCTGGAAAAGTAGCGGTGAAGAGGTTAACGGCCGTTTCTCCCTCCTCTAGCACCCAAATGCGATACCCGGCTGACTTTAGCTGGGTTACGGCGTGAACACTGTTGCGATGTTGCGTCCAGGGCAGCGCATTTTCTGCGCCCAGCGCAGTTTTTGCCAGCTTGGGATGGGTTGGTGAGGCGGTGATGCCGCCAAGATGCAGATGCACACCGCCCGCACCGTCGGCGGTGCGCAGGATAGCACCCACGTTGTACAAACTGCGAATGTTGTCCAGCAGCAGTTCTAATCGGATAAAGCGGGGGGATGTTTGTAGCGAACGCGTGCCGCTTGCCTGTGGCGTAGCTGCTAGCATGGTTGGTGTGCCGCAGTGGGGGCAATCTGCACCTGCTGGATTATCTATCGCGACGGGAAAGCGAAACTGGCACGCTGCCGCCGCGCATTGTCGGATTTCATACGACTGCATCGCTGCTCCGCCTGTTTAGCTCCGCCAAAATATCTAGCACCAAGGTTGTTACCGGGCGGGCCAGGTCCAACACGAGTGCATCGGTGGGTGGTTCTAACGTGTCGAACTGGCTTTGCAGCAGCGCAGGGGGCATGAAATGATTGCGCTGTGCCATTCGCTGTAAAATCTGGTCATAGCTGCCATGCAGGTGCACCAGCAGCACATTTGGCAGATGGCAACCAAGCGTTTGGCGATAGCTGGCTTTGAGCGCAGACGTGGCCAGAACGGCGTCTTGCCCTGCGGCTAGATGCTCATCAATGAGCTGACGCAGGCTAGCTAGCCAGGGCGCACGGTCGGCGTCAGCCAGTGGGAGGCCCGCAGCCATTTTGGCAACATTTTCTGGCGGGTGATAGTCGTCGCCATCGAAGAACGGCCGTTGCCATGCCTTTGCCAATGCTTCCCCCACCGTACTTTTGCCGCAGCCAGACACACCCATCAAAATCACAATCATGCGAGACCCACCTTTTGGCTGCGCCGCTCCATGAATAATACGTCCCGCCAACGGTCGTACTGCTGCCCTAGCTTCTCCCGCCGCCCCACAATCCGAAAACCGCACTTTTCGTGCAGCTTAACGCTGGCTTCATTTTCCGGGAAGATGCTGGCTTGCAGCATCCAGATGCCTGCCGCTTCCGAGCTATCCACCAGTGCTTGCAGCAGCCGCTTGCCTACGCCCTGCCCCCACACCGTTGGCGCCACGTAAACGCTTACCTCGGCCACACCCGCATAGACGCAGCGGCTGGAAACCGGGCTGAGGGCCGCCCAGCCTACAATCTCGCCACCCTCGGATTGGGCAACGAAACGGCCGTTTGGCAAATGGCTGCTATCCCACGCTTCCCAGGTAGGCACATCGGTTTCAAACGTGGCTTCGCCGGTGGCAATCCCGTCGGCGTAGATTTGGGCAACGGCCGTCCAATCGTCTGCAGTCATTTCCTGAATTGTGATATTCGTTGACATCGTTCACCTGAACTTTTGAAATTGTCGAGACATGACTATAACGCAGACAGTCGAACATCATCAAAAAATGAGACAATTTGGGTTAGCCAAATTTGTCACATTTGTGTACTAAATTTTCTTTGCATTTGCAATGATTTATTCAATAATGTCACAAGAGGTGGCAGGATTCTCCCCGTATCTGCCACTTTATCCACTTCCAAATTGTTCAACTCAATTTCAATAATTCAGATCGAGGAGAAGACAATGTTATATCAGCAAAGGGATCACAAATGGGTTTACCTTTTTACAGAAGGACGCACTGAGATGAAAGCGTTGCTTGGTGGCAAGGGTGCCAACGTCGCCGAGATGACGCAGGCAGGCCTGCCAGTGCCGCCTGGTTTTACCATAACAACCGAGGCATGTAACGCTTACACTCAATATGAAAATCAATTCCCAGAGGGGATGTGGTCTCAGGCGCAGACAGCACTCGCCCAAGTGGAGGCCGACACTGGAAAACAGTTTGGCGGCAACCAAAATCCGCTGCTGGTATCGGTGCGATCCGGGGCTGCTATCTCCATGCCCGGCATGATGGATACGGTACTCAATTTGGGCCTCAATGACGAAACTGTGGAGGGGTTGGCACAGTTTACCGAAAATCGCCGTTTTGCCCTGGATGCGTATCGCCGATTTATTGCCATGTTTGGCAACATTGTTATGAAAGTTCCGCATGAGAAGTTTAGCCGAGCCTTGGAACGGTTTAAGCTGCAAACGGATTCTGGACGCGACACGGACCTCGGTGAAGATCATTTGGATGAACTGATCAACGTTTATAAACGGATTATTTTTACGGACAGGCATGGTGATGAGTTCCCGCAAGATCCGTTCGAGCAGTTGCGAATGGCCATTGCGGCCGTTTTCGATTCCTGGAATACGCGACGGGCCGTTGAATATCGTCGTATCCACCGCATTCCTGATGATTTGGGAACGGCCGTAAATGTGCAGGTAATGGTTTTTGGCAACATGGGGTGGGGTAGCGGTACAGGCGTGGCTTTCACTCGGAATCCATCCAATGGCGACAAGGAAGTTTTTGGGGAATATTTGCTCAATGCCCAGGGGGAAGATGTGGTGGCTGGCCTGCGCACGCCCAAATCGATTCATGAGATGGTCAACGAACTGCCTGAATCTTACCAACAGCTTATGGGCATTATTCAACGTTTAGAAGCGCATTACCGCGACATGCAAGATATTGAATTTACCATTGAGCAAGGCAAACTTTGGATTTTGCAGACGCGCACGGGCAAGCGCACGGGGGCCGCCGCGGTCACTATCGCGGTGGATATGGTGGATGAGGGGGTGATTGATCGGGAAACGGCCGTGCTGCGCGTAGAGGCCAATCAACTGGATCAACTCCTGCACCCCACCATCGATCCAGATGCTGATGCCACAGTGGTTGCTACCGGCTTGCCAGCCAGCCCAGGTGCGGCCACGGGCATCGTGGTGCTCACGCCCGACGATGCGCTTGTGTACAGCGAACAAGGCCATCCGATTATTCTTGTCCGCCACGAAACCAGCCCGGATGATTTTCACGGCATGGCGGTGGCCGAGGCGATTCTGACGGCACGTGGTGGGATGACCTCTCATGCGGCCGTTGTGGCTCGCGGCATGGGCACCCCCTGCATTGTTGGTGCGGATGCCATCCAAATAAGCGAAGAAGAGGGCTATTTTTATACCAAAGAGCACAAGGTGCGGCGGGGTGACTGGATCACCATTGATGGGTCCACAGGGTCGGTGCTGCTGGGGCAGGTGGCTACCAAACAGCCAGAGCTTGGTGACCATTACCTGACGCTCATGGGCTGGGCAGATGGCATGCGCCAGCTCGGCGTGCGGGCCAATGCGGATACCGGTCACGACGCCAGCGTCGCCCGCAATTTCGGGGCAGAAGGCATCGGCCTTTGCCGGACTGAGCATATGTTCTTTGGCGACGACCGTTTGGCCATTATGCGTGAAATGATTTTGGCAGAAGATTTGGCGGCGCGGCAAGTGGCTCTGGAAAAACTGCTGCCCATTCAGCGGCATGACTTCCTGGAAATATTCAAAGCAATGGATGGTTTGCCCGTTACCATTCGCCTGCTGGACCCGCCGCTTCATGAATTTCTCCCTAATTTTGAGGAGTTACAAGTTGAGCTGTACGAGCTAAAGCTGAAGACGCAGCAAGCCGACACGTTTGCCAAAATAGATCAGTTGTTGCACCAAATTTGGGAAAAAGAGCAGCTTTTACACCGCGTGGAGCAGCTGCGGGAGGCGAATCCTATGTTGGGGCATCGGGGGTGTCGTTTGGGGCTGCTGTATCCAGAAGTAACCGAAATGCAGACGCGGGCAGTTATGGAAGCAGCCTGCGAGGCGCAGGCTCAAAACATCGCTGTTCAGCCTGAAATTATGATTCCCCTGGTGTCGGCAGAAACGGAATTGAGACATCAGCGTGCGGTGGTTGAACGTGTGGCGGAGGCCGTGCTAGGAACTTACGGCATGAAGCTGGATTATCACATTGGCACGATGATTGAACTGCCCCGGGCTGCCCTTATGGCCGACCGAATTGCTGAACATGCAGACTTCTTTAGTTTTGGCACAAATGATTTGACGCAAACAACGTTTGGCTTAAGCCGAGATGACAGCGGCCGTTTCCTTTCCCATTACGTCACCGAGAAGCTGCTTACGGACGATCCGTTCCAGGTGCTAGATCAAAATGGCGTTGGGCAACTGGTGCAGTTAGGGGTTGAGCGTGGCCGCCAAACTAAACCAGCGCTAAAAGTAGGTATTTGTGGGGAGCATGGTGGTGAACCGCGCAGTATTGCCTTCTGCCAAGAGGTTGGGCTGAATTATGTGAGCTGCTCGCCGTACCGGGTGCCTATTGCCCGCTTGGCAGCGGCGCAGGCGGCACTCAGGCAACAAAAGTCTGCCTAATTTGACAATGTTAAATTAGGCTCGTGAGAGCCAATATCAGTAAAATTTGAAAATGGAAAAGAAAAAACTTCACGGTTAGCCCAGTGGGGGCTAAATGAAGCAGCTATCGATAAATTGGGTGAGCGGCTTGACCAGTATCATGAACGTTATCGTTATTGGATGAAAACCAAGACACGCGATACCAGTGAATATGGCTATCATTACCTGAGTGGCTTGTTACGAATGGAGAGCAACCGGCATATCAGCGGGATTGCCCGTGTAGCGGGAATCCCCGAACAAAATCTGCAACAATTCATCGCCGATTCACCTTGGGCCGGGAACGATTTGATCGCCGTCCTGCAACAAGATATCAGCAGTTTGCCCCACTACCAGCAAGGCAGTGTCCTCATTGCTGATGAAAGTGCAGAGGAGAAGGCCGGTGATGGCAGCGCCGGCAGCAGTCGGCAGCACAATGGTCGCCTGGGAAAAGTTGACATGAGTCAGGTGGGTGTGTTTTTGGCCTTGGCCAAAGATGGCTACCGCACCTGGATTGATGGCGAACTGTACTTGCCAGAAAAATGGTTCACCCCGGCCTATGCGCGGCGACGCAACAAGCTAGCCATCCCCGCTGACCGGGAATTTCAGACCAAGATCGAACTGGTACTGGTCATGGTCAAGCGGGTCCTGGCCAATGGCGTCGCCTTTGACGCCTTTGACTGCGACAGCTTGTATGGCCGCAGCCACTGGTTGCGGGCTGAATTAGACCAGCTGTCCATCCAATACTTTGCCGATATTCCCTGCAACTTGTCGCTTTATCTGGAGAAACCTCAGGTCATCCGGGAACCAAAGCGCAAGCATGTCCAAATTACTGTGTTAGGCAGTCAGACCACACCTGAACAACTGGCATCGGCGTTCTCATTCACCGCCATCACCCTTCGTCCACATGAACGGGGCCATCTCACTGCCCAATTTGCCCGGCAACGGGTGTGGACCGTCAGTGAAGAGGGAAGTTGCCGCCAGGAATGGCTGCTGATCCGCCGCGCCAACGGTAAAGTTACTTATTCACTGAGCAATGCCCCGGCTGATATTCCTCTGGAGACAATGGCCCGGCACAAGTCGCATCGCTACTTCATCGAACGGGCCCATCAGGACGCCAAATCGGAGTTGGGGTGGGATGAATTTCAGGCCCAGAAGTACCCTGCCTGGGTTCACCATCTCGCCTTGACCATCATGGCCAGTGCCTTCATCACCGAAACCTTGCTCGAGTGGACGGAGGCATATCCTCGTGACCCGGCTTTGTTGGCTGCCTACGAAACGGATACTTTGCCCAATTTATCGATTGTTAACGTTCGTACCTTGCTACGAGCCGCGTTGCCGTTGCCGCAGTTGTCGTCACGCCAGGCGGCTGAATTGGTTGTCAAACACTTGGATAATCGTACTCGCTCACGAAAGTCACGGCTTAGAAAGGCTCGTGGCCCGTGAATCTAACATTGTCAAACTAAGTACCTGAAATATTGGCCACAGAGTTCACAGAGGGCTTAGAGGCGAAGGTTCATTGCTCAGATTTCTCTTTTTCCGCGGAAAGAAAGTGCGGCTACTAGGAGTTGTAATAGAAGGCACCAGGGAAATCGTCGGTTACTTCTTTTTTCTTGCCGCTCCATTCGTGGATGTTGATGCGGTAAACGGCCGTTCGCTTCAACTCTTCTGGGGTAATGCCGCGGTAATCCTGGTCTGGTTTCAGGTGCGGCGCATATTTGTCTAGCAGCAGTTGCAGGCCGTGCTGGGCTTCGGCGGGGTCGGTGATGGTCACGGCCGTACCAAACACAGTCACGCCACTGTACTCCACACTAAACTCTAACGCCTCTTTGGCAGGCAGCAGACGGCCCATCTCAAAAATGGTGAAGCAAATCTTGGTTTCTTGGGCCAGATTGGCCGGGGTGCGCCCCACGCGGGCGGTGTGCATGTAGATGGCGTGGGCTGCTTCGTCGTAGGCGTACAAATTGCTGTTCAAAAATGGCTGGTCGCCCTGATTGAAGGCCAAAACGCCTACGGGAGCGCGGTGCAGCAACTCTCGAATCCACGCTTCATCGGCCACAGCACGGTCGCTGCGGCGCACTTCGGTATTAGCTAGATTGGTGTAATCTTTCATGGTTGCTCCAATTTATTTTTGCCACAGAGGGCACAGAGTTCCTAAAGGATTTTGCATGACCAAGATTTCGCAGATTGAGCAGATAAAAATTGGGTAAATCTGCGTAATCTTTGATGAATCATTTTAGATAGTTAACTGACCTGTCATGACGGTAACGGCCGTACCGCCCACTTTTACCGTCTCAATATTGTCTGGTGGGCCGATGATTTCCACTTGGGCCTGACCGGGTCGGTTCATCCAGTGACCCTGTTCGGCAATGAAAGTGGGTTTGGTGAGCAGACGATGGTGCCACAAATAAGCCGCCATGCCGCCCGTGGCCGATCCCGTGAACGGGTCTTCCGCCAGATCAGGGGCGAAACCAAGATGGCGCGCAAACGTATCGCCTTGCTTTGTTGCCCCCTCTAAGCAAAACAGATGAGGTCCAAAAAAGCCTGTTCGCTTTTGGAATGGCTGATAGCTGCTTTCCAGCCGAACTCGGCGCAATGTTTCCAAATTCCGCACGGGAATCATCAGCTGTGGTGTGCCGGTGCTAACGATTTGGGGCAGGGCGTTCGGTAAGCAGTCAGATGCCTGCAAGCCAAAGTGGGGCATGACAATTTCTGGCGAGAGCTTCACGCCAAATTCGGGTTTCTTTTGGTTCATCACCACGCGCACGGCCGTTTCCGCCTGATACAGTTCGATGGGAATTGACCCCACTTGCAGTTCAAGGGAGATTTTCGTGTAATCACCCTGTAGCTGAATCTGCCCGGTTTCAACCAAAGCGTGCAGGGTGGCAATGGTGGGATGGCCTGCCAGGGGGATTTCCTCAGCAGGCGTAAAATAACGCGCCCGCACGTCGGCGACTTCTGATTTAAGCACAAACGCCGTTTCCGACAGATTCATCTCTTTGGCGATGGCGAGCATCTGGTCGGGGGTTAAATCGTCTGCTTCAAAAATGATGGCGCAGGGATTCCCGGCCAACGGCCGTTCCGTAAACGCATCAACCTGCATAAAAGGGTAGGTAGGCATTTTCTTCCTCTTTGCCACAAAGAGCACAGAGATTTTTGAGGGCTTGGCTCATTTTCTGTACGTTCTTTGTACTCTTTGGCTAATTTGTTGGCCCGGTCTCGGCTGGTGCGAAGAAAACCAGAATTTTGAGTTCTTCGGTAATGGAATGGAATTTGTGTGGCACATGGGCGGCTACAAAGACAATGCTGCCCGGCTGCACCGGCTGGGTTTCGTCCCCCACGTCAATTTGCCCTCGGCCATTGACAATGTAATACACTTCGTCTTCGTCGTGTGGTTGCTGCGGGTCCGTGCCGCCTGCGGGCAGCACATACAATCCCAGGCTCATCGTTTCTTTGCGCAAAAATTCAAGGTACAGTTTTTTGCCTGCTGCTTGTTCGGCAATGAGTTGTTCAATCGTAAACGCTTCCATCGGTGAAATCCTTTTGCAAATTACCCAATTACATCCTTACCAGCTTCACCACATCCCCTACGCGCACCATGCCGGGACGCTCGGTGCTGCTGTGCACGCCTGCGCAGTTTTGCCGCGTTTGGGCCACGGTTTTAAGCACGGCTGGCTCTTTTTCGCTCGTTTCAGGATCGATGTTGATCATCACGCAACGCTGGATGCGCCGGTTAAGCCGAATCCGCAAGCCATCTGCCTGGTTGCCAAAAACCAGGCTGCTGTCTAGCCACCGTTCTTCGACAAATGGCTGCTCGTCAAACGGCTTGATGATGATGTTTTGGCGGAAACGAATAGGGGTAACAGAAACGCCGATCGCCTCAGCCAACGCCGATACCGTGGCGGTACTCATCACAGAAATGACCTGACTGTCGAACGCGCCGCGACCAATTTTGATGAGATGGACGGGCTTGCCGTAGGCGTCAGCCAAGGCTTGATTTAGTTCAGGGGATTGGATAGGGAGGATGCGGCCGTTTGGCGTCTCAACTTCCACAGGCGAATCAACCAGATCATCCGGTTGCGTGTAGCGAGGAGTGTATTGCAACATCTGCGGGAGTTGTCGCCCCGTAAGCCAGGGGAAGCCAGACCGATCATCCGAGCGCACAAACGCATAGCGGCGATCCCCATCCAGCCCATGCCAATAGCCATGCGCCTCCGGCAATGACTCACCCCGCATCGACTTTACGGGAAAACGGTACAGTTCTTTGACAACACCAACTTCTACAAAATCTTCAATCATAGTTACCTCGAAAGTTTGCGAGTGGCAGGTTGCAGGTTGCAAGTCTAACTCGATTCACCCTTTCACCCTTTCACTTTGTCACCCCCTCATCCCAAAATCCACAACAACACCATGCCCACCGCCAGCGTCCACAAAATATTTTTCATGCGCCAGGCGATCAAAATCGCTGCCAACCCTGCCAACAGCCGCGCATTGCCCATTGAGAGATCGAGGGTGCCGCCGGGCATGACCAATTCTGGCAAAATGATAGCGGAAAGTACGGCCGCAGGCACAAAGCGCAACGCCTGCCGCCAGCCCGGACCGATAGTGGCGCGTTCTAGCAGCCAAATCGGGGCCAACCGAATGGCGTAGGTGATGATGCCCATGCCGATAATTGCCAGCCAAAGATTCATAATCGCTTACCTCTAAAAAACAGGATTTACGCAGTGAAGACTACAAAAGTCTTGTTCTCTCTGGAATTAACACCATTAAACCCAGACTTTTGTAGTCTGGTTAGGGCAAATGCGTAAGTCCTGAAAAATTTAACGCAAAGGTGTGAAGAAGAAAGAAAAATCTGCGCTAATCTGCGGACGATCATTTTTTCCGATTTTCTAGCCAGACGCCAACGGCAATGCCGGTGAGTGTGGCTAGCATGAGGCCGAGTTTGTACGGCAAGTCAAACGTTAGCACCGCAACTAACCCTGCCGTGAGTGCCGCCATTGCGTTCGGTCGGTCTTTGAGCGTAGGCACCACGATGCCGATGAACGTGAGTGCCAGAGTGAAATCCAGCCCCCATTCTGGCGGCACCTGGGTGCCCAGCAGAATGCCAACGGCCGTACTCAGTTGCCACACCCCCCACAAGGTAAACCCGGCCCCCAGCCAAAAATAATGTTTGTACGCCAGCGGAATTTGCTTGTTGCCATAATGAACGGCCGTTGCCGCATACGCTTCATCAGTAAGCAAATAAGCCAGCAGCCAGCGCCATCTGCGCGACAAATGCTGCACGTCCGGCCCCAGAGCGGTGCTGTACAGTACATGCCGTAAATTCACAATAAAGGTGGTAAGCCACAAAATGGGCAGCGGTGTTCCCACACTAATGAGCTGCGCCCCCAAAAATTGCGCTGAGCCAGCAAAAACGATGGACGACATCGCCTGCGCTTGCAGCGGCGTTAAGCCCGCAGCTAGTCCCAGCACGCCGTAAATCATCCCAAAGGGAATGACGCCAATGGTGATAGGTATCTCTGATTTAATGCCTTGCCAGAGGGCGATTCTTGCGGGAGGTATGGTTCTCGTTTTAGTTAACATAATTCTTATAACTCGCGCAACGCTTGCCAACAAATCTCCACGTCACGCTGCTCAGTTTGCCAGTTGGAAAAGGCGGCACGGATGGCTGGTTGGCCCAGGTAAACCGTTTGCGTCAGGTAGACACGGCCGTCATTCCGCACTTTTGCCAGGAATTGTTGAATTTGGGGCAGGCTGGACTGGTTAGCCAGGGTAAAGCAGACGCAGTTGAGGCGCACCGGAGCCAGCAACTGAAACCGGTTTGAATGCTCGATTTGGTCGCCTAGCCAGCGAGCCTGGGCGCAGTTGCGCTCCACAATGTCTTGGTAGCCGGAACGGCCGTAGGCCAACAAGCTCATCCAGGCGGGCAAGGCGCGAAAGCGTCGGGAATTTTGCGGCGTCCAATGCACCGGGCTGGGCGTTTCCCCCAGCTCGCCCAGGTAAACGGCCGTATTTTGGAAGACGGCTAGCTGCAACTCAGGGTGGCGACTAAACGTCATGGCGGAATCATAGGGCACGTTGAGCCATTTGTGGGCGTCGATGGTAATCGAATCGGCGCCTTCTTGCCCCGCCAGCAGATGGGCAGACTGGGGTGAGCAGGCAGCAAATCCACCAAACGCCGCATCCAAATGCAGCCAAAAGTTATGTTTTTGCTTTAGTTCGGCGAGGGCTTGTAAATCGTCAAAATCTACGCTATTGACCGTGCCGCCGCTGGCGATGACGATGGCGGGCTCATCCAGCGTGGCCAAAATTTCGGCGAGAGCGGTTACATCCATTGCCTCCCGATTGGGCAGGGTAGGGACGGGGGTGATAGCACGACGGCCCAGTCCCAGCATGGCGAGTGCCTTTTTGCTGCTGGAATGGGGCGTGGCGGCGAGGATGGGAAACGGCCGTACTCCCCACAGCCCATCCTCGGCCACATTCACACCCTGCTGCTGCCCGATCCATTGTCTTGCCTGGGCTAGCCCCACAAAGTTGCTCATGGTGGCCCCGCTGACGAAGGTGCCAAAAAAATCATCTGGCAAGCTGAAAAGCTGGCGCAGCCAATAAATCGCTTCTTGCTCTACGTGTGGGGCGATGGAATCTTCATCGGCGGTGGGGTTTTGATCATAGGTGCTAGCCAGCCAGTCGCCGAGCAGGGCGGCGGGGGTGCTGCCCCCGGTGACAAAGCCCAGGTAGCGTGGTCCCGCGCTGCCGGAAAGCCCAGCTTCATACAGTTCAAGAAATTGTTTGAAAGCGGCAATTGCGCCCAAGCCATCTTTTACCAAATCGATCTTTTGCGGTGGATTGGTAGGGAAAACGGCCGCTTTGCGATCTGGCAGCTTTTTCAAAAAGGCAGCGGCATGTGTGCTGGCTGCTGCCAAAATCATTGCTTGATCTGTTTGGTCTTGCCTTAGGTTCTTGTGCATAGACTCCTCAAAACCCTCTGTAGTCTCTGTAGCTAAACGTCGCCCAAAGCACGCTGAACGGCCGCTTCTGCATGAATCGCCGTCGTGTCGAACAAGGGGATGTTGGTGTGCTGCTGCTGCACCAGCATCACAATTTCGGTGCAGCCTTCGATGATGCCTTCTGCGCCCTGTGCGTGCAGGTCGTTGATGATTCGCAGGAACTCGTTGCGGGAGGCTTCTTGCACATTGCCCAGGCAAAGCTCATCGTATATGATGCGATGCACAATTTCACGATCCTCTGATGGTGGGATAATCACGCCCAGGCCATGCTGTTCCAGGCGACCCTTGTAAAAATCTTGTTCCATGGTGAAGTTGGTGCCGAGTAGGCCCACTGTTTGTAACCCATGCTGCTTGATGCGAACGGCCGTTGCGTCTGCCAAGTGCAAAATGGGGATGCGGATTGCTTGCTCAATTTGCGGAGCCACTTTGTGCATGGTGTTGGTGCAAATGAGCAAAAAGTCAGCCCCGGCCGCTTCAATTTGTTGGCCTGCTTTGGCCAATGCCGCCCCGGCCTCATCCCAGCGGTTTTGGTGCTGTAACGTTTCAATTTCCTGAAAATTGACGCTGACCAGCACAATTTTGGCAGAGTGCAAGCCGCCTAATTTTTCTTTCACCAGTTCATTGATCCAGCGGTAGTAAAGCTCGGTGCTTTCCCAGCTCATGCCGCCAAGTAAGCCAATCGTTTGCATTTTTGCTCTCCAAACAGATGGGACACGGATAAACACAGAAAAACCCGGATAGAAAAATCAGTGGAAATCCATGTGAATCTGTGTCCTTTATTTAAACATAAGGTAACCAGTCGCCGTGCGTTTGGCCGGTTGCAAGCTGCTTTTGGATGAGCATACCAAGCAGCTTGACGCCTGCCTCAATGCCTTCGGTGCTAAGATTGCCGAAGCAGAGTCGCAAATATTCTTGATTGCTTTCTTCCAGCATGTACGCTTCGCCGGGGGTGAAGGCGAAGCCGTTTTGCAAGGCTTGATGGTACAGCACGCCGGGCGGGGCGCAGCGGGGCAGGCTCAGCCAGCAGCTAAACCCACCTTGCGGCTCACTCCAGCGAACGGCCGTTGGCATCCATCGCTGCAAACCGTTTAGCAGCGCGTCTCGTCGCTCCTGGTAAATAGGCAAAACGCGCCGGAGATGTTTCTTTAGGCCGCCATCTTGCAAGAAGTGGGCCAAGGCCCGCTGGAGCAGACCCGTGCCGCACAGATCGGTGGCGCGGCGCAGGGTGAGCAACTGATCGCGCCAGGCGGGTGGCATAATCAAATAGCCTACGCGCAACCCTGGCATCAATACTTTGGAGAAGCTGCTGAGGTAAAGCACGCGGTCGTCATCATCTTGCTGCTTGTAGCTGGATGGGGGCGGACCGGCAAAGCTCAACTTGCCGTAAATATCGTCTTCGATGATGAGCAGATTGTACTTCTGGGCAAGTTGCAGAATGGCTTGCCGTTTGGCCGCGCTGGTAGTGATGCCCGTGGGATTGTGGTAGTTGGCAACGGTATAAAAACAGCGGGGGCGATGGGTTTTAATAAGCTGTTCCATCTGATCAAGGTTGGGACCGTGAGATTGAATGGGCAGGTGCAACGGCCGTAACTCTTGCGCCTTAAGCACATTCAGCACCCCCAAAAAAGTGGGTTGTTCTACCAAAACCATATCTCCTGGTTGGCAGATTGCCTGCGCTGCGAGTGAAATTGATTGCATGGCCCCGGACGTCACAAGAATATCGTCAGGTGATGTAGCCATGCCGTCTTCATGCAGCAGCGCGGCAATCGCCACGCGCAAAGCGGCATCTCCTTGAATGGGGCCGTAGCTGAAAAGCTGGTTGGCTTCTAGGCGTAGCTGTGCCATTTGCTGCCAAAAGGCATCCATGGGGAATAATGACGGATCGGCATGGGCCATCGCCATCGAGCGCACGCCGATTACCTGATTGATGGCCAGCATATCGTTAATGGCACTATCCGGGGTGAGGTATTGCCCGATGGTTGGCTGGAGGCTCATCTGCTGTACGGCCGTACTCACAAACGTGCCGCGCCCCACAGTAGCTTCTACCCAACCATCTGCCTGTAGCTCAGCATACGCATTTTGCACCGTTAGCCGGGTGACTCCTAGCGAACGGGCCAATCCCCGAACGGTGGGAAGGCGACTATTAGCTGGGAGACGGCCGTTGCTAATTTGGGTCTTTATCTGCTCCGCAATTTGGCGGTACAGAGGTGGTTTACTATCGCGATTAATCGTTAAATCAAGCATTTTGGTAGCCAATCTGAAAAGAATTGCCCTACTTTACAGAGACAATCCTGATTTGAAAAGAGACAATTTGCGCAAAATAACCGGGCCAATATTTAATTGTCCTAATCAAATCAACTGGGAAATTTGTAACCCTGCTGTTATAAGCCCTGTAAGATTTGCATGATTTCATAGCCTCATCCATGTAAGATTTTCGATTTTTATTCATTTTGCGAGGACATCATGTTATTTCTTAAAGATGAGGGGCAACAAGGGCAAGGGCTAATGGAATATGCGCTTGTGCTTGTCCTGGTGGCGGTGGTCGTCATTGTGATTATTTCGCTGCTGGGTCCCCAAATTGGCAATATGTACAGCCGCATCACCAGTGGTTGGTAATAAAAACCGCCCGCTAAATTTTACCGAAGAAGGCGTCCGCACTCGCGAACGTCTTTTTTGTTTGGTGATCAGAGTTCCCGATTTGCAATGGGCTTTGTGTTATAATTCCCGCCGTTATGGATTTGCCAACCCTTGAAACCCTCGTTTCGTATTTAACCATTGTCGCCGCAGTCATGGGAGCTTTGCTGGCTGCGCTCTGGCTGAGCCTGGTTGTATGGGCATTTCGGGATATGCGCGCCCGCTCGCGCGATCCATTTGCCCAACTTTTGGCGGCATTGCTTGTGGCGGCCTTGCCAGTTGTGGGGATTGTCATCTACTTCATTTTGCGCCCGCCGGAAACATTGGCCGAAGCATACGAACGTGCCCTAGAAGAAGAGGCATTGCTGCAAGAAATTGAGGAACGGCCGCATTGCCCTGGCTGTTCTCGCGTTATTGACGACAAATGGCTGCTCTGCCCTCATTGCCACACCCGCCTGAAAAAAGCGTGCCAAGATTGCAACTCCCTCCTGGAACTGCAATGGAATTTATGCCCCTACTGCGGCAACCATGCCGTTGATCCGTACAAGGCAAACGTGGTCGATACGGCCGTTCCCGCCCCAGACCCTTTGCCAGAACCGGAAGAAACTGATGAAGTGGAACCAATTGGTGAGGTGGATATGTAATTGGGCAATTTGCCAACCAATCATTGCCTAATTATTCCATTACCTCATACTTCTCGTTGCCATGTCACACACCATCGCTATTCAATTAGAAAATGTAAGCAAAACCTTTGGTCGCCGCCGTAAGCGGGTGGAGGCTGTGCGTCAACTGAGCCTGGAAATATCGGCTGGGCAGGTGTTTGGCTTTTTGGGGCCAAACGGGGCCGGGAAGAGCACCACCATTCGCATGATGATAGATTTGATACGGCCGTCTGCTGGCAATATTTTGCTGTACGGCCGTCCGGTGCAAAACAATCCGTCGCTGCTGCGCCGGGTGGGTGCTTTGGTGGAAGGAGCCGCCTTTTATAGCTTTTTGACTGGTCGTAAAAATCTGGAGATTTTGGCGCGAACTCGCAGCTGCTATGATGCGTCTCGTATTCAAAAGTTGCTGGTGCAAGTGGATATGGCTGACCATGCTGACCGCAAGGTGCAAGGCTATTCGACCGGAATGAAGCAACGGTTAGGGTTGGCGGCTGCTTTGCTCAACGACCCTGATTTGGTCATTTTGGATGAACCAACCAATGGCCTAGACCCGGCAGGAATTCAGGACGTACGCCTGTTTATTCGGGACCTTGTGGAAAAGCAGGGCAAGACGGTGTTTTTGTCTAGCCATCTGCTAAGCGAGGTGGAGCAGGTGTGTGATCAGGTGGGGATCATTCACAACGGCCGTTTGGTGCGAACGGGAGTTGTGGCCGAGTTACTCTCTACCCAAGCTATCATCAGGCTAGAGGTGGCCCCACTTGAACGAGCCTTGGGGTTACTGTTGCCCAAATGGCCCACCACGGCAAACGGCCGTTGGCTAGAAGTCCAGGCCACGCGGGACGAGGTGCCAGAGATTGTGCAGCAGCTGGTCGCTGCCGAAGTGCAACTGTTCCAGGTGATTGTGCAGCAGCAAAGTTTGGAAGATTTGTTCCTGGCCGCAACGGGAGGTACAGATGCGTAGTGCCTTGGGAGCCGAGTGGCGCAAATTGGTGGGCCACACCAGAGCATTCTCCTTTCTGGTACTCATTTTTCCGGTTGGAGCCTTGGTTGTTGTCCTCACCATAAACATCTTACCCGGCCTTCTCATTCCCGATGTGCGTGAGTTCTACGCCAGCCGGGCGCGCGCCTGGACAGATGATTTGATGATGGTTTGGACAATGCTAACCGGTTTTCCGGGGGGGACATTTTTGCAAATGCCGTTCATTGGGTTTATTGCCGTTGCTTTTGCGGGTGAATTTCAATGGGGAACCTGGAAAAATATTCTGCCGGGGCAATCTCGCACGGTGCTGGTTTTAGCGAAATTTGTGGTTTTGATCAGCTTGATTCTGCTGACACTGATGGCCACCTCTCTGATTCTAACAGGCGGCAATTGGCTTTCGGCACGATTGTTTGATTCGCCTTATGGCCCTCCGCTGGCAGAAGTGGATGCGGCTGCTTATCTGGCAGATTATTTCTCACAATTCATGGTGACGTTTGCCAGCCTCATTATTTCTGCGGCCATTGCAGCCCTAATTGCCATGTATAGTCGTTCGGTGATGGCCAGCGTGCTATTAACCGTTGGGGTTAGCATCGTAGAATTTAGCATGATTTTGATGCTGCTTTTGGTGGGCAATATTTTGAACAGACCCGGCTTGGTGAATATTTTTGCCGCAACGCCATCATACAATTTGGAAAACATGAGAAGCTGGATTTTGGAGGGTGTTGGATCGAATGTTGGGGGGATGCCGGGATTTACGGCCGTTCAAACACTGCCCGTCTCAATCATCATCGTAGTTGGTTGGTTGGTGGGACTTTTATTGGCAACAGTTATTTTTTTCCGCCGTCAGGATATAAACAGCTAAAAAAATACCCCGGAAACATCAAGATTCCGGGGTATTGTGCCTTCATACACTTCCTAATCGCCGCTTTCTGGCATTTTGGGCTGGTTGTGCAGCTTCACCGGTTTGTTTTGCTTGCTCTTCAAGCGTAATTGCAAGAAATCGACAATCACGGCGAAGGCCATCGCAAAGTAGATGTAATTCTTCAAATGCAAATCCTCGGCCGCTTCGTGTGCCCATCCTTCAATGACCAACATTGAGCCAATCAAAATGAGGAACGAAAGTGCCAGGATTTTCATAGATGGGTGCCGCTCAATAAAGGCACTGACCTGCCCGGAGAAGACAACCATGAGGATAGCAGCCAAAATAATGGCCGTAACCATCACAACCAATGAATCTGAAATGCCAACGGCCGTAATCACTGAATCTAGTGAAAATACCAAATCAATGAGCAAAACCTGGGCAATCATGTTAGACAGCGTGAGCTTGCCTGCCCCCACGGAATGCGTACCGTGGTCTTCAGTATCCAGCTTTTCATGAATCTCATAGGTACTCTTACCAATGAGGAATAGGCCGCCAAGCAGTAAAACCAAATCCTTACCGGAGATATTGTTCCCGAAAATGGTGAACAGTTCGGTGCCTTCCAGACGCTGTACCCAGGTAATGGCTAACAGCAAAATGATGCGGCTAATCACGGCAAAGGCAATGCCTAACTGTCGTCCCTGTGCTTGTTGGTGCTCCGGCAGCTTGCCAGACAAAATGGATATAAAAATGACGTTGTCGATGCCCAGCACCGTTTCCAGCGCGAGCAACGTCAAAAATGCTACAAAGTTTTGTGCGGTAAATAATTCAGCCATTTCTCTCCCTCAAGAAATATGCAAACCACCAAGAAATCGCACTTTGATTATTAGAGTCGTTTGTGTGGTTTGCTAAAGATGAATAATGATGCCATTGAGACGGCCGTCTGTCAACGACAGACTAGATAACAAAAGTCTGCCAGACTTTTATTATCTTTTACTCAATCACCACCTGATCCAAATTGTCTTCCGCTTCCGGGTATTGCGGATTCATCTCTCGCAACGTGTGTACAATCGTGCGCATAATCGTCAGGTTGCGATACCATTTTTGGTTTGCAGGAATCACGTGCCATGGTGCCCAGGGTGTGGTGCATTGCTGCAACATTTCCTCATAAGCGGCCATGTAATTGGGCCAAAATTTGCGCTTCTCCAAATCTTCCAAAGAAAATTTCCAATTCTTGTCTAGCTCGTCCAGCCGCGCCTGGAACCGCTCTTTTTGCTCATTCAAAGAGATATGGAGATAAAACTTCAAGATGCGCGTGCCGGTATCATGCAGCAGCTTTTCAAACTGGTTAATTTGCTCATACCGTGGTCGCCAAACCGCCTCTGGCACGATGTCATGGACGCGCACTACCAGTACATCTTCATAATGTGAGCGATTAAACACGCCAATCATGCCTTTGGCTGGCACCACTTTATGAATGCGCCACAAAAAGTCGTGAGCCAGCTCGCGTTTGGATGGTACTTTGAAGGATTCCACTCGTACGCCTTGGGGGTTCACCCCCTTCAAAATGTTGCGAATGGTGCCGTCCTTGCCGCCTGCATCCATCGCTTGCAGCACGATCAACAACTTTTGTTTGCCTTCGGCATACAGTCGCCGCTGGTATTCAATAAATTCTTTTCGCAAGCTCTTGAATTCGCTTTCCGCTGCGGCGCGATCTGGATGGAACTGTTTGCCTTCAGTGGGGAGGGTTTGGAGGGTAAACGGCCGTTCAGGCACAAGTTGATGGGTTAAGGGCATAATCTTTCCTTGTTTGTTTCAGTTTGCGCCTAATAGTAATGAAAGTTTTACGATTTGCCCATTTCCCAATATACTTGTTTCCCATCCTAAGTGAATGTCCTTCTGCAACTCCTGGCAGAACAGTCAAACCAATAACCTTACGCACAAAAGAAGGAGGCTCTACATGGCTGATGATAAAAATATGGTCGGAGATGTGTATTTCCCCGCACCCGAAGTCATTTCTGCTGCCCATATTCCTGATTACGAGAAAGTTCATCAGGCGGCAACCGAAGATTTAGCTGGTTTCTGGGGCAAAATTGCTGCCGAAAATTACGAATGGTACAAACCGTGGGAAACCGTTCTGGATGACAGTAACGCCCCCTTTTTCAAATGGTTTGTCAATGCCAAAGTCAACATTGTGCATAACGCTTTAGATCGGCATATGCGCGATGCCACCCGCAATAAAGCCGCCCTCATTTTTGAAGGTGAAAAAGGCGACCAGCGCGTTTATACGTACCAACAGCTTAATCACGAAGTGTGCAAATTTGCCAGCGTCCTGCGCTCGATGGGCATTGGCAAGGGGGACCGGGTTACCATTTATATGGGGCGCGTGCCAGAATTGATGATCGCTATGCTGGCCTGCGCCAAAATTGGGGCAATGCACTCTGTCGTTTATGGTGGTTTTTCTACAGAAGCGTTGCTGGGCCGTATTGACGACAGCAAATCCAGGCTGCTCATCACCTGCGATGGTGCCTGGCTACGTGGCAACATCATTGAGCTAAAGAAAATTGCCAATGAAGCGGTTGATCGCGCCGGGACAATTCAATCCGTGATTTGCGTGAAGCGCACTGAGCAGGAAGTAGAGATGGTACCGGGTCGGGATTATTGGTACCACGATCTGATGAACCTGCCGGTTGCTGATCCCACGGCTAAAACAGAGGTGATGGATGCTGAAGACCCACTGTTCATTCTGTACACATCGGGGACAACTGGCAAGCCGAAGGCAATTTTGCACACGCACGGTGGCTATATGGTGTGGACTTCGACCACGCTGAAATGGGTTTTCGACATTAAACCAGAAGATGTTTGGTGGTGTGCTGCCGATCCTGGCTGGATCACTGGTCACAGCTACATTGTGTATGCACCGCTGATTTTAGGGGCAACCAGCTTCATGTATGAAGGTGCGCCGACACATCCGTACCCGGATCGTTGGTGGTCGCTGGTGGCGAAATACAATATCACCATCTTATACACGGCCCCGACGGCCATTCGCGGCCTGATGCGCTTTGGGGCAAGTTGGCCGGACAAGCACGATCTCTCCAGCTTGCGCCTGCTGGGTTCTGTGGGTGAGCCGATTAACCCGGAAGCGTGGAAATGGTATCATCGCGTCATTGGCAAGGAACGCTGCCCGATTATGGATACCTGGTGGCAAACGGAGACGGGTGGCTACATGATTACGCCGCTGCCCAGCGTGCCGCTCAAGCCAGGGTCGGCCACGCGGGGCTTCCCCGGCGTGCAAGTTGATGTGGTTGATGAAGAGGGCGATCCGGTTGCCCCCAACGAGGAAGGGTATTTAGTCGTGAAGGCACCTTGGCCGGGTATGTTGCGTACCATCTTTCAAGACCCGGATCGTTACGTGCAGCAATATTGGGGCCGCTTTGCGGACCAGGGTTGGTATTTGCCGGGCGACAGTGCCAAAAAGGATGAGGATGGCTACATTTGGGTAATCGGCCGTATTGATGACGTCATTAAAGTGTCTGGCTACCGGCTGGGCACGGCCGAAATTGAAAGTGCCCTGGTGAGCCATGAAGCGGTAGCAGAAGCGGCCTGCATTGGCGTGCCCGATCCCAATGAGGTGAAGGGAAACATCATCAAAGCATTCTGCATTTTGCGCCAAGGGTATGAGCCAAGCGAGAAGCTCTCGATGACGCTGCGTGACCATGTGGGGCATGAGATGGGGCCGATTGCCAAACCCGCCACGGTGGAGTTTGTAGACAGCCTGCCCAAAACGCGCTCTGGTAAGATTATGCGGCGCGTTTTGAAGGCTCGCGTGCTGGGGCAGGACGAAGGGGATTTATCTACGCTGGCGGATTGATTGCGTATGAATTGGAACATGTGGTAAAAGGGTTGAAGGCGGGGTGCTGCCTCAACCTTTTTTTGTTCATGTGCTGAGGTTGGTGAGTTGTGCGTGTAAAGCGGAAACGGCCGTTTGGCTTGATGGTAATTCTCGTTCTTGAGCTTTTACAGCTCGTTACCTGGGGTGTCTTTTTATACCTGCTTACCATTCCTGAATTAGACATTGCGGTCGAAGAGATTCTGGATGTTTCTACGCTCGCCTATCGCATCCAAATTGGCTCAATGCTGCTGCTGCTCATCGCCCTGCCGGGTTTGTGGCTTTTGCAGCGATGGGGTTGGATTCTCCTGATGATCCAGACCGGGATTTCATTGTCTATGGGCATTTGGCAATTTTTTGAGGGGAATCCCAATTATGCCGGTATGTTTGTGAATATTGCCATTGTGTTTTACTTGAACCAGTGGGACGTGCAGCAGCTTTTCATACCGAGGTCCAGGTCTAAAGGCATCAAGAGGCTTTGAGATGGATGATTTGAGCCTGCTGCGGCTGTATGAGCCTATCATCCACTTTACGCAGGGCGAGATGTTTTTCCCTTGTGCCGTGGACGAATATGTGAAGCGGTGCAGTTTATGGATTCGGGATGATGATGGCAAAGAGGAGAAAATTGTCTCTGCGGGTGACTTAACGGTTGAGTCGCTAGCCAATTACAACACGCCGCCACCAGACCACACCTACTACTTGCAATTTGTGCAGGAGCCGCTTAAGCCCAATGAATTTCGGCAATGGTTGCAAGACCCGGAACGCCCTGACTTTAAGTCGGCGGGTCGCCTGGCGCGGGTGAGCTTGTCGGCGCGACTGATTGATTCTTTGTTTGATTTGTCGCTGGTGGTGCGGGGCAACGTGCCGGGTGGCACCACGGCCAGAGCAGATTATCTTTTCAGGGAGATGCGAAAGGTGGATGGGCGAGATGTGTATTACGGCCGTATCATTCGCGACGGCAATTATATCATCCTCCACTACCTCTTTTTCTACGTCATGAACAATTGGCGCAGTGGTTTTTATGGTGTCAATGACCATGAAGCCGATTGGGAGCAAATCTTTGTGTATCTTTCTGAAGAAGGGGAGGAGAAGCCCAAACCGCTGTGGGTGGCTTTTGCTTCCCACGACTTTAAGGGGGACGATTTACGCCGTCATTGGGATGACCCTGAACTCAAAAGGATGGGAACGCACCCTATTATTTTTGCCGGCGCTGGTTCCCACGCCAGCTATTTTGCCAGAGGGGAGTATTTAATGAGCATTGCTCCTTCCTTCCTCAAGCCGTTGGGGCGAATGATGGAATGGGGGCAGCGGTTTTGGGCAGAGCAGTTGGGCCAGGGGCAGCCACGCATTGCCGATCAGATTCAAGCCTTGTTGCGGGTTCCCTTTGTGGATTATGCTCGGGGGGATGGCGTGAAAATTGGACCGTATGAGAAACGGCCGTGGACACCCATCATGCTCGCAGAAGCCGACGGCTGGGCCGAACGGTATCGCGGCCTGTGGGGGCTAGACACTCGGGATTTTATCGGTGGGGAGCGTGCGCCGGGCGGGGCAAAGTTCAACCGGGATGGCTCTGTGCGCCAATCGTGGGCAGACCCATTGGGTTGGGCTGGGCTGGACAAAGTAGCACCACCGAGAGAAACGGCCGCACTCGTCAAAGACCAAATACAAGCCATCGAGCAAAAGCAGGTTCAGCTTACCCAAGTGTATGAGCTTCTCCGTGAGAAAGTACGGGTTTTGGCTTTGGAGACCGTCGCTTTTTCAGAAACGGATTATCAAACGCCGTTACTTAAAACCAAGCAAGCTCGATTGGCTGCCCAGCAAGAAGAGCTTCAGGCTTTGAACCAGGAACGTTCCGAGCTGCAAGAAACCAAAACAGCCCTGCAAACTTATCTGAAGCGAATAGAGGCTGGCGATTGGGGAGATAAGCGCGCCCATATTGCGCACACTCACGCCCCAGAGCCGCCTATCTTCAAAAGGCGTTGGATTCTGGATATTTGGGCTGCCCTGAGCAGTGGTTTGCTTATCATTGCCCTCATCGTGTTGTTGTCGATCCCTGCGCTGCGCTCCCTATGGTATCTGTGGACGGGCATTGTTATTGTGGCCTTTGCCGTCATTGAGTCCGCAATTCAGGGGCGGATTGTCAAATTTCTTTTAAACTTTACAATCTTTTTGGCAATCATTACCGTGCTGATATTAATTTGGCAATTCTGGCTCTTTATTCTCATCGGGGCACTGGCGTTTTTTGTCATAATTATGCTGCGTGAAAATTTACGTGAACTGCGGCGGTTGTGATGGGAGGTAACGGCCGTTTCCCCCATTATTACCAATAGGTGACAATAATCACCCACACTATCCGCCTATTGTTACTATTGCAGATTGCTAAAAAAAAGGAAGATAGGCACCAGATTTTTATCTTGACCCATTTGGAAGAAAAGGAAGTTGATATCCTCATGACTGTACATCTATATTTCTCGCTAATTCCAGAAGCTCTTATTGCCTCCATGCTGCCGCCTGAAGAATTTGGCACTTACTACGCTGTTGGCAGCCACAAAAAACTACATGGTCAAGCCATGTTCATCGAGCTAGACTCGAATTTTCGACATGATTTTTTTAAGATCGAGGCTGGCATAGAGCGATGTGTTCCCCATAAAGACGGCGCGCCAAAACGCTCTGTTTACATTTCTACCTACCGTGTTTTAGAACACATTCCCCTGGAAGCAATGAAGCAGCTTTATTTGGTCACCGCCTACGGTGAAGTATTGGCTTTAGATCAAGCGAAAACATTGCCATCACAAACCGAAGGTTTGAATATGTATCAGGAAATAGCGCCCGTACATCCATTGGTTGTTAGCCGCTTGGATGCCAGTGAATATCATAAATTCCTGACCCAAAACCCGGATAGTTTGGTGCACTTTCCAGCAGTTTGTTTTGTTGATTTGCAACTTGGCGAATTAGCAAGCGATCCTGAACACGGAGCAATCCGCGATTTACCTTATAACTATATTCATCACTTACGCGAATGCCTGCTGGAAGTAAGAGAAAAGCCAATCCATTCAAAAATAGTCAATCGGGTCGAATCAGTTGAATATCCATATCGAATGATTAAAAACGGTATCTATTTGGGGAACAGCGACGGCTTAGTATATTTCCCATTGCCGTCCAGAGAGGAGCTGAGAGGCAAATATTATCGGTGGTGGCGTTCAGCTAATCAATCGTAACAAGACCATAAATTTGTAATTTTATAACAGGAGCCTGAAAGAATTTCTTTCAGGCTCTTTTGTTTTCTGCGAAACTGAAGCATATTGGGCTAATTTGCAAGAGGTATAAATTTTGACATTGTTTGTGACATTCGTTACAATCGCACGCTCGACATTTCCGTTCAAAATTAACGAAAAATGGGGGCGTTTTCTGGTCAATTTGACTGGGTTTTGAAAATCATAGCGGGTTTAACCCGCTTTTTGTTTGCCAAAAAGATTTATTTTAGAAGAGGAGGCAGTAGTAACTGTATGCAGAACGCACTATTTCTTGCACAAACGGTGACTGAGCGCGCCAGCTTGCCACTTATATGGTGGCTCGGACCAATTGGCGCAGTTTTGGCTCTGGTTTACGCTTGGTATTTTTATAATCAGGTAATGAAAGAGAGCGAAGGCACAGAAAAGATGGTTGAAATTGCCCAGGCAGTTCGCGAAGGCGCAATGGCTTATCTTAAGCGGCAATATCGTGCTGTTGGCCTGGTTTTTGCAGGCTTATTCGTAATTTTTATTATCTTGGCTTTGATTGAATTACAGAACCCAATTGTACCTGTTGCTTTTTTGACTGGTGGGTTTTTCTCTGGATTGTGCGGTTTCTTTGGTATGAAAACTGCAACCAATGCTTCAGCGCGAGCTGCTAATGCCGCACGAAATAGCCTTAATGGTGGGTTACAAATAGCCCTCCGCGCTGGTGCTGTGATGGGTCTGGTGGTGGTAGGCTTTGCTTTGTTAGACATCACGGTTTGGTTTTTGGTATTGTATTTCTTTCCTCCGGCTGAATTTATTCGGGAAGCCATTAATCCTCTGCCCCAAATTACGGCTACCATGTTGAGCTTTGGCATGGGTGCATCTACGCAAGCGTTGTTTGCTCGTGTTGGTGGCGGCATTTACACCAAGGCGGCAGATGTGGGTGCTGACTTAGTGGGTAAAGTTGAAGCGGGTATTCCTGAAGATGATCCGCGTAACCCGGCAACCATTGCCGACAATGTGGGTGACAACGTGGGCGATGTGGCTGGTATGGGTGCTGACCTGTACGAGTCGTATGCTGGTTCTATTTTGGCAACGGCCGCTTTGGGAGTGGCTGCTGTTGTGGTTGGTGGTGCAACGTTATTTAATGGCCAGACGCCAACTGTACTCCAGCAGATGGACTTACAACTGAAATATATGGCGGCTCCTATTGTGATTGCTGCCATTGGTGTAGCCCTTTCCATTTTGGGGGTTTACTTGGTGCGTGCCAATGATGGTGCCACTCAGGGACAGTTGATTAATGCTTTAAGCCGGGGTTTATATGGCAGTTCAATAGGAATTGCCGTTTTGTCGCTACCAGTTGTCCTTATTTTGGAATTACCTAACGCCATTCAGGTGTGGGTTTCAATTTTGGTTGGCCTGATTGTGGGCATTGTTGTGGGGAAAGCAACAGAGTTCTATACCTCTCACGCTTTTCGACCAACACGTAATATTGCGGAACAAGCCGCCACCAGCCCGGCGACCTTGCTCATTGAAGGGCTAGCTGTTGGTATGGAATCCGCAGGAATTCCAGTTTTAGCCATTGTTATTGGCATTGCTGTGAGCTTTTATTCTATGGGTGGCGTCGAAAACATTTCGATGGGCTTGTACGGTGTAGGTATTGCTGCAGTGGGTATGCTTTCTACTTTGGGCTTTACCTTGGCCACCGATGCATATGGCCCCATTGCAGATAATGCAGGCGGTAATGCAGAGATGTCTGGCCTGGACCCGAGTGTGCGGGAGAAAACGGATCAGTTGGATGCAGTGGGCAACACGACCGCAGCGATGGGTAAAGGGTTTGCAATTGGTTCTGCTGCTTTGACATCGCTGGCTCTTTTGGCAGCTTATCTGGAGGAAATTCGCTTGTCTTTGACTTTACATGGCACTGGTGAAGCGTTGATGGTAAACGGCCGTTCCGTTGAAGTTTGGACAATGCAAGATTTCATGACATTCTATAATGTCACTATCTTGAACCCTGCGGTTTTAATTGGTGTCTTTATTGGGGCAACAACAGCGTTTTACTTTGCGGCCATGACAATGCGGGCGGTTGGTCGTGCTGCAGGTGGCATGGTTGAAGAAGTGCGCCGGCAATTCCGCGAGTCCCCTGGTATCCTCCAAGGCACTGCTCGTCCAGATTATGCACGCTGTGTGGAAATCAGTACGGCCGCTGCGCAAAAAGAGATGATCGCACCCTCTGTGTTGGCTCTGATTGTGCCTGTTATTGTTGGCGTTTTGTTTGGTGTAGCTGGTGTGCTAGGGCTTTTGGGTGGCACGCTGACTGCTGGTTTTGCTTTGGCAATAATGATGGCAAACGCTGGTGGTGCCTGGGACAACGCTAAGAAATATATTGAAGAAGGGCATCATGGCGGTAAAGGCTCTGAGGCACACAAAGGTGCCGTTATTGGCGACACCGTGGGCGACCCCTTTAAGGATACGTCTGGACCTTCGTTAAACATTCTTATCAAACTGATGTCTATGGCCTCTGTGGTATTTGCTGGATTAGTGACCTTTTTTGGTGATGGCATTGGCCTGGTTTCTTTGTGGTTTGGTGGATAATCCCACAATTCCAATAGCGTAATTTATTATGAGGCACGGCCGTTTACGGCCGTGCCTTTTTTGTTAAGCAGCTCTTCATCCAGTTCTTGTTCAGCAAAAGAATCAGCTATAATATCAGCAAGACTTTCCGACAATCTGAACTGGAGACACCATGTCAACTGCCGCTATTTACGTCCCCGCCACTGCCCATACTAAAACGGGCCATCCCGAAAACGAAGGACGCATCAACCGCATATTGCCGTTTCTGGAGCAAACGGGCATGTTGCCAGATTTGCACCTGCTGGAGCCAATCAGTGCTACCATCAAACAACTGCGGCGCGTGCATGCACCTGCACTCATCGAACGTATAAGAGAAGTAGCAACAACTGGCGGCGGGGCGTTGGATCATGGGGATACTTACGCCACGGCCCAAAGTTATAATCTGGCTCGGCTGGCGGCGGGGGCAACGATAACGGCCGTTGACCACATTATGACCGGGCGGGTAAAAAATGGGTTTGCGCTGGTTCGTCCACCAGGGCATCATGCCGAATTTGGTCGCATTAGCGGATTTTGCCTGTTCAACAACGTGGCCGCAGCAGCACGGCAAGCGCAGAAGGAACATGGCGTCAAACGCATTCTTATTTTGGATTTTGACGTACATCATGGCAATGGAACGCAAGATATTTTCTATGACGATGACTCGGTAATGTTTATTTCAACACACCTGTTTTTGCCACGCATGTTTTATCCAGGTACAGGCGATTTGAAAGAGTTGGGAAATGGGTTTGGACATGGATACACTGTTAACGTGCCGCTGATGCCGAATGTGGGGGATGTGGGGTACGGCCGTATCTTCAACGAATTTGTGCAGCCATTGGCACGCCAATTTAAGCCGGAGCTTATCTTGGTTTCAGCAGGATATGATGCCCATTGGCAAGACCCATTGGCAATGGCAGGCTTGAGCCTGACTGGCTATGCTCAGATGTCTCGCCTGTTGGTTGAGCTGGCCGAGGAGTTGACAAACGGCCGTATTCTCTTCGTTTTAGAAGGTGGCTACCAGGTACAAGCACTCTCTTACGGCATTCTAAACACATTTTATGCGCTCACGGGTCAAGACCAAATTGTTGATCCTTTGGGCTTCATGCCTCAAGAAGAACAAGACATTTCACACTTGTTACACCAGTTAAAACGGCATCACTTGATTTATTAGGGGAAACTTTGCATAATATTTATGTAAATCACAAAAAGAGATTTGATGTACCCTGTCCATCTGAAAGAAACAGACGTACCGCTTTCTTTCGCAGTTCATTTGAGGCGAAAACGTGACTTCGATTCTTTTACACGAATATGTCGAGCAGGTTGAAACCCTAATTGATGCCAACCGTCTGGTCGAAGCGGTTGAACATTGCCGCCATATTTTGCACCACTATCCTCGGCACATTGATACCTACCGTGTGATGGGCAAAGCATTGCTAGAGAAGCAAGAGTATGACAGTGCCAGCGATCTGTTTTTGCGCATTTTAGGTGCCGACCCCAACGATTTTATTAGCCATGTCGGGCTTTCCATCGTTTATCAAGAAGAAAGTCAATACGATCAAGCCTTGTGGCATTTGGAGCGCGCCTTCGAGATTCAGCCTTACAATGTGGCGATTCAGGGGGAGCTGCGCCAGCTTTACACTACAGAAACCGAAAGCCGCCCCGGTGTAATCCCCCTTACGCGTGGTGCCTTGGCCCGACTTTACATGCAGGGAGAGCTTTACCAGCAAGCTATTTCTGAGCTGCGGCGCATCTTAGCTGAGGAACCTGAACGGATAGATTTGCAGGTGCTTCTGGCAGAGGCACTATGGCGTGATGATCAGCGTATTGATGCTGAAGAAGTATGCTTAAACATTATGGAAGCGTTGCCGAATTGTATTGTGGCGAATGCGATTTTGGCTGAAATTTGGTTGCAGACAGGCCGCATTCCAGAGGCACAAAAATATTTGAAGCGGCTGCATGGCTTAACCTGGCAAACCCAAAAGTCGTTACAAAAAGAATCCATTGCGGGCCGAGCTTTTGTTACGGAGGGCGCGTTTCAACTACCAGAAAAGGCATCGCTGGAATTTTTAGAGACTGGCACGGTGATACCAGATGAACCGGCTCAACCTGCGGACGATTGGGTAGGGGAAGTGACCTTTGACGATGTGGCCGACGTTGCCGATGGCATGGACGATGTGGTCCTAGAACCAGAAAGCGGTATGCACAGCTATGATTGGTTGGCTGACATTGACGCCGCAGAAGGGGAAGATTCTGAGCAAAAGACGAGCGAAACCGATTGGTTTTCGCAGGAAAGTGCCAAAGAATCTCTCAATTTGACGACCAGCGAACTAAATGCGGATTGGTTGGCCGACTTACGTGGAGAGGAAACCGAGGAAGAAGAGAGTGGTTTCCAGCCGTTAGAAATGGGGTCTGATCCGGGTGAAGAAGCTGAAACGAATGATTCTGACTGGTTTGCCAATGAGGACGATATTTCTGACGAACTCTTTGCTGAGCTGGCCGATTCAACGGAGCTGTCCACCGAAGATACGGCCGTTGACACAGACCACGACTGGCTCAAAGACCTTGCAGAAATTGAGGGCGAAACCAGCTCCGAACCCAGAGAAAAATCAGGCATCCAAATTGACGCTACGAACTTGATGGATAAAAACTTGATGGATTGGGACCAAATTGAAAGCGATCCCAATATTGTGAAGGAACCTAAGACACCCTTCTGGCTGTCAGAAATGGCCGGCGAAGCAACGGAAGCGGTAGAACTAAATCCTGAAGAAGCATTAGATTGGTTAACTGAACCAGAAGAGATTGCTGAACTAGGGGCCTCAGACGAGCCTGAGGAACCTGTGGCGACAACTCAGGAAACTGAAGCTGAACAAGCTGACGTCCCGATGGAAGTTGAAGATTCGTTGGATTGGTTAAGCGAGATACCAGATGAGGAAGCTGACGAAGCCGATGAAGCTGAAATTGCGGATGCATTGCTGGATGCAGCACCAGAAGCAGTTGAGGAATCTCTGGATTGGCTTGATGACGTCCCCTCGCCCGAGCCTGAGACAGACGTGGTGGATGAGTCGGTCGAGGATGAGGTTGAGGAATCTTTTGGTCCTACGGCCGTTCTAGACTCTGAGGAACAGGTTGACCTTCCTGAAATGCCAAACCTGTTGGATACGGATAGCCTGGGTGAGGCTGATGATTGGTTGGCTGCCCTAACGGAAGGCACGATTGAGGAAGAAATTGCTTGGGATGAAAGCGAGGGCACTCAAAAAGCCGAAGAAATCGAGCTAGACGCCACCACCGACGAATTGGCTGCGCTGAGCGACGCGGATGATTGGCTAAAATCAGCTTCTGCGGATTTAGATGCCATCCTTGAAGATGCGGACCGCGAAGAAGAAGAGTTCCCTAACCTCTTAATCCCCGACATGGAAGGGGCTGAGCTTGATGAAGTCCCAGATTGGCTACACACGGACACCTTAGACGATTCAGAAGAAGCGGAGACTGCTATGAGTAGTGAAAATGATCCCCAGGAAAAGCCACAGTCAGACGAACCGGAAGTAAAGCCTTCGGAAACGGCCGCTCAGGATGGTGATGAAGATGCCCTGGACTGGTTGGCTGATCTGACTGCTGATGACGCAGATGCAGATGTACTCGTTGAGCCACCCATTGCCACCGAAGGGATGCCCAGTTGGCTGGATGATGCAGGCCAGAAAGAAGGGGTAGAAGTGGTTGATGAATGGGATTCTGAGTCAGCCGATATTCCTGATTGGCTGCAAGAGCCGGTAGAGCTGTCTGAATTGGACGAGGCTATTTTGGATGAAGCCGCAGAGACAGATGAAGTTGGATTAACTGGCTTGCTTTCCGAGATAGACATATCTGATGAGGCCGTTCCGATCGATGATATGAATTCGCTGTTTTCAGATTGGGCAGATGAGGACGGGGATGGCAGCCTGACAGAATTGTTAAGTGAAATGAGTAGCGATGAGCCAGCAGTTGAAACGCAGGCGGCAGATTTAGATTTTGTAATGGATGCTGCTGATGAGGAACCAGAGCCTGCTGAATCAGTTGAAGAACCAGAAGAAGTTGGCCTGACGGGATTGCTCTCTAACCTCTCGTTGGAAGATGAGTTAGAAGAGCCTGTTAAAGTGGATGAAGACGATTTCTTCTCTGGATTGTTGGCAGAGGCTGACGATGATTTAGGCGACCTTCTGGGTGATGATGGTGATGTGGAAGATATCGGCTTAACTGCAATGCTGTCTGGCATGGAATTGGAAGAGGATGATGCTGAGACAAAGGCCGTTTCTGATGAAACTGATGATGATTGGCTAACAGATGTCACTGAAGCGACCGATGATGACGACGATTGGCTTGCCGATTTAACCGAAGCCTCGGAAGCTGAGACTGAACCAGACGCCTCGCCCGAAGTGGAAGAAGCGGAAGCCGAGCTGGGGCTGACTGGAATGCTGGCCAATTTGTGGCCAGATGATGAGGAAGCAGTCGAAAGCGAGTTGCCAGAAATGGCGGTTTCCGATCCCACTGGGTCCGAACCGAGTAAGTTAAACAGTGACGAGCTTGGCCTAACTGAACTTCTGGCTGGCATCGATTACGCTGAGGATGCCATTGATTCACGGCCAGAGTTGCCAGAACTTGAAGAGCCAGTTGAACCATCCCTCACTGAGATTTTGGGTGATATGGATGTGGTGTCTGAGCCAGAGGAGCCGGAGTTGGAAGAAGCTGGCCCCATCTCGGCGGAGGACACCACTTGGCTAACGCAGCTAGAGGCGGATACCGGTGCGCTCCAGGAGCAAGCCGATGATTTTGATATGGCGGAAGAGACTGGCCTGGATTGGTTAACGTTGCCAGACGAACCGGTAGAAGATTTACCAGTGGATGCGCCAGAAGAACCCGCCGCTTTGGATGAGCCAGAGGTTGTGGAAGAACAAGACAGCACGCCAGAAGATTGGGACGATGCCATGTCTTGGCTGGAAGAGCTGGCCGCGCAACAAGAAGACCCAGTGGCTGAACTGCCCAGCGTGGCTGAAAACATGCTCGACGAGGAGTTAGACAGCGGCGAACTGCTTCAGGCTGACGACATCGTTGCTGAGGAAGAAGCAATAGGTAGCACCGACTGGCTGGATGATTTAACCGGTGATGTGACCACCGCTTTAGATGAAGAGCTAATCGATCCTGAACTGCTGGCCGAAACCGGGGTGATGGCTGAGCCGCCGCAAGATAGTGACGAGACTGCCGTTTCTCAAGAAGAGGAAACGGATGCGGATCCGTTGGATGGGTGGGATGACGATGGTGAAATGTCCTGGCTGGATGAGTTAGCTACAGATCAGCTGCCGGAAACGGCCGTTGATGAAGCGGAAACCACCCAAGAACCAGTTGACACTACACTCTCAGAGGAGGATGGTGCTGGCTGGCTGGACGACTTGGTGGCTGATGATGCAGAAATCGTGCTGGAAGCCGACTTGCTAGACGACCTTCTTGGTGATGTAGCGGACGAAGCGGAAACGGCCGTTGACGAAGCTGAAACAATCCCAGAACCGATTGATACCACATCAACAGAAGAGGATGATGCTAGTTGGCTAGGCGACTTGGTGGCTGATGACGCAGAAATTGCTTCAGAAGCCGATTTGCTAGACGATTTATTTGATGATGTGGCGGAGGATGTGGAAACGGCCGTTGACGACCCAGACATTGGCTGGCTAGATACCGTGATAGACGAGGCTGAAGACGAAGCCGAGGCAGTTGTGGAAGAATCTCTGGACGCTGCAACGCCAGAAGTTGTAGATGATGAAGAATATCGGGTTACTGGCGTTACCGATGCCTTAAAAGCTGATGATGGCCTGGAAGAAGCCGAAGCCGATTTGGAAGAAGCGTTGGCTTGGCTCGATGAACTGGATGAAGAGCCAGAAGTTGAGCTGCTGGACGAAGCACCGCCCACCATTATCACGCCACCGGAACCGCATGAGTTACCTGAACCTGTGGTGGATGAAGCGTCACCCGACACGGTGGTGTTGCCACCAGAGCCAGATGAATTAACCCTTGCTTTGGATCGGTTAGAGCAGCAAGTGAGAGATGAGGGTATAGACGTGCCAGAAGCGGGCGTTTTCCCCATTATGCTCTCTGATGAAGAGCTAAATGCCGCTCTGGATTGGATTGAGCAGGGTGAAACGGAGCCGGAACAAGCCTCTGAATCTCTGGTTCCGGATGAACAAACTGAAGCCGCTGTTGAGTCTCTTCAAGAAGTAGAGGAGTCTACAGAAGACGATCTGACCCGAATGGCTGATGATCCTGAAGCGTGGCTTGAAGATTTGCTGAGTGGCGATGCCGATTTAGATGTGGATATGGAGCCGCCACCCATCAAGCCAAGTGAAGACGCCGTGTTTGTCACGGACGACGGGGTTGAAGCTGAATTAGAAGATGTTGAAATTGCCGAAACAGATTTAGAAACGGCCGATTCTTTGCTGGAAGATGTGGCCCTGGAAGGCATGCCCGATGACCCAGATGCGGCCGTTGCCTGGCTAGACCAGCTAGTGAGCGGGGATGATGCCCTAGACATCGAAATGGAGCCGCCGCCAATCAAACCCAGCGAAGACGCCGTTTTTGTGACAGATGACGCACCCGCCGAGGACGAACCACCAGAAGAAGCTGAGTTGGTTGCGGCTGAAGATGAATCAGAAACGGCCGTAGCAGATGAAGTAGACCTAGAGGACGATCCCGAAGCATGGTTGGAGCAAATGCTCAGTGACGATTTGGCGATGGACGTAGAGATGGAGCCACCGCCGATCAAGCCGAGCGAGGACGCGGTTTACGTGACCGAGGATGGTCCACCTATGGAACTTCCCGACGACGCATCAGAACCAGACGAGATCGTTGCAGCCCCTGAGCCAATTGCCGAACTGCCCAGCGACGAAATTGAAGAGGCCGCAACAGAAATCGGCGATATGGAAGATGACCCTGAAGCGTGGCTAGAGCAAATGCTCAGCGGCGATTTGGCAATGGACGTAGAGATGGAGCCGCCGCCGATCAAGCCGAGCGAGGATGCAGTGTACGTCACGGAGGATGCATCGCCAGAGCCAGAAGCTGCACCAGAGCCTGAGGTTGTTGCAGAAGTAACTGAGCCGGCCGAAGACATCATTGCTGACGTGCCAGATGATCCAGATGAAGCGATGGCTTGGCTAGAACAGCTTGCTGCCCGTCAGGGGGCAGATTTGGCGGAACTGCCAACTGTAACAGACGCCTCTGATGTGGCGGATGAGCCAGCAATGCCTGACTGGATGGCCCAAGATTTGGCGGAATTGGATGCCGGGTTGGATGAGCCAATTGCCGTGGATGAACCTGCAGAAGCTGAAGATAGTGCGGGCGAAACTGGCGATTTGGCAGACACAGACGTGGATTCTGAACTCCCAGATTGGCTAAGCAGCAGCGACAACCGCCCGGTGGCTGGAGAAACCGATTGGCTACAAAATTTGCCGGAAGTTGATATGGATTCCTGGCTTTCAGCCGAGGCAGAAGCTGTTGCTATTGAACCGACAGAAGATGTGCAGCTACCAGATACTGGGCCACTGCGTACCGATCCTTTGGAGGCCGAACCGTTAGCTGAAGATGAACTGTTTGACCCAGTTATTGAGCCGTCGTCTGGTGCTTACAGTGTGGATGAGGCGAAGCTGGGTGCGGCGAAGGAGGCGTTGACAGACGGCCGCATCGAAGAGGCAATGACACAGTACAAATCTCTAGTTGCCGATGGCTCGGGCATGATGGCCATCATTGCTGATCTGGAACAAGCAACCGACGCACATCCGCAAACACCAGTTCTCTTCCAGGTTTTGGGCGATGCCTACATGCGAAACGGGCAGCTACAAAAGGCGTTGGCCGCATACCGTTCGGCGTTGAATCAGATGTAAAGTTTTGTTTGCGAATTTGGCTCGTTTGGGTGACAATGGAGCCACAGTAGGTAAGTTACAAATCTGAAAAGGCAGCGACGCTTGAGCAAGCTGCCTTTTTTTGCGTCAAAATTCAAAAAAATGGAGTAATAACGATGGAACGTACATTAATTTTGGTAAAACCAGATGGCGTGCAGCGCGGTCTGATGGGTGAAATTGTTGGCCGATTTGAACGGCGTGGTCTTAAGCTAATCGGCATGAAATTTATTCAGATGGATGAGTCGTTGGCAAACCGGCACTACGCTGTTCATAAGGAACGGCCGTTTTTCAACGATCTTGTTTCTTACATCACCTCTGGCCCCGTGTTGGCGATGGTTTGGGAGGGCAACGAGGCCGTGGCTGCTGCCCGGTCTACCATTGGTGCCACCAAACCTGTAGAGGCTGCTCCTGGCAGCATTCGCGGCGACTTCGGCATGGAAATCGGCCGTAACCTCGTACATGGCTCTGACAGCCCAGAGAATGGTGTAAAAGAATCCAACCTCTTCTTTAAGCCAGAAGAATTGGTAAGCTGGAGCCGCGCTACAGAAAGCTGGATTTGCGAATAATCAGTTGAGTGGGATTCTTCGAGTGGATCAAAAAAAAGCCCGACCTATGCAAAATGGTCGGGCTTTTGGCTTTCTAGTGGAAAAGATTTATTGCATTCGCATGACAACATGCGCTTCATCCCACAAACCTTCTAGATCGTAATAGTGGCGCATGTCTGGCGAAAAAAGATGAACCAGCAAATCGCCAAAATCTACCAATACCCAGCCAGATTCTGGTGAACCTTCTATGCTATTGGTGAGGGCCTTCGCTTTTTGCTTGGCATCTTGGGCAATGCTGTTGGCCATTGCCCGCAACTGGCGGTCATTTTCCCCATTGCAGATGAGGAAATAGTCAGCAAAAACAGCCTGTTCCCGCAAATCCAGCAATGTGATGTCGCTCCCCTTTTTGTCTAATACGGTCTCCACTAGCAAATGTGCTAATTCTAAACTTTCCAGATCTTCACCTCCGGTTTTTCTGGATTTTGGCCACAGAGAACACAGAGGATGACGAAATGGTCGTGCGGTTCTCAATTGGCTCGTTTTCCCTGTCGCTTTTCAAAAAGAAATCAATTATCTGCGATTGTAGCATGGAGGCGGAATGAGTGACAAGATGCGGTTGCAACTTCCCCATGTGCGCTCTACAATTAGAGCGAATGTTCTATTTGGTTTGTAGTGGCTAGCGGTGAGTTCTCATCTGCCACCAGTCACTAAAAAGGAGAGGATCGTGTCTGAACCTCAGTATGAAATTCCACCCCGTGCTGTGCCAGAAAATGATGCTGGCTACTTTGAGAAGATCACCCAGGCTGTGTTTCAGGCTGGCTTTAGCTGGAAGGTCATTCGCAATAAGTGGCCTGGCTTTCAGAATGCGTTTGCCCACTTTAATGTGGACCAGGTGGCTGCATTTACCTCGGTTGATGTGGAGCGGTTGGTAGAGGATAAGACAATTGTGCGAAACGGCCGTAAAATTGAAGCTACCATCAAAAATGCCCGCATCTGCCAAGAACTGATTGCTGAACACGGTTCTTTTCACAACTATCTGCGAACCATGGATGGCCTACCGTACATCAAGCGCGAGAAGCAATTCTGCAAAAAATTCAAGTTTATGGGGCCGATGGGTGCTTACTTTTTCTTTTGGTCAGTGGGCGAAGATGTGCCAGAGTATCATGAATGGCGTGCCCAAAACGAAAAATCTTAGTCGGCCGCGGATTTCACGGGTTATTTGACCTTATCCCTGAAAATCCGCGCACACCGTGGCAAAAAATATGGCATTTTTACGCAGCACAAACTTCTCTTCAGAATCGTGGACCGTTTCTGAACTCAATCAATATATTCGTGAGCTTTTTGAAATTGATTACCGCCTGCAAGATTTGGAAGTCAGCGGCGAGATTTCCAACTTCTCTCGCGCCCGGTCGGGCCATCTGTATTTCACGCTCAAAGATGATAAGGCGCAGCTAAAATGCGTGATGTGGCGTTCAGCGGCAGAGCGGTTGCGGTTTCGGCCGCAGGATGGGGATGCGGTGGTGGTGAACGGCCGTATCTCTGTGTACGAGGCCAGCGGTGTCTATCAACTGTATGCCGAGCAAATGTCACCCATCGGTCAGGGGGATTTGGCTGCTGCTTTTGAAGCACTCAAAGCCAAGTTGGCTGACGAAGGGCTGTTCGACGCAGAATCTAAACAGCCGATTCCCCAATTTCCCCGCAAAATTGGCATTGTCACCTCGGCCGATGCAGCTGCCTTGCGAGACATCATCAACGTGCTGCGTCGCCGCTACCCGCTGGTTTCTGTGCTCATTGCCCCCACGTTGGTACAGGGTGCCGACGCGCCGCCCCAAATTGTGCGAGCGTTGCGCTGGTTAGACGGCCGTCACGACATCGACACGATTATTGTGGCGCGTGGTGGTGGCTCGATGGAAGATTTGTGGGCGTTTAACGACGAGGAAGTAGCAAGGGCCATTTTTGCCGCCCAGCACCCCGTCATAAGCGGGGTGGGGCATGAGGTTGATTTCACCATCGCGGACTTTGTGGCCGATTTACGCGCCCCCACGCCCTCGGCGGCGGCGGAGCTGGCGGTGCCAGATGTGAGCGAGCTACAACCGTATTTCATCTCCGTCCAGCAGCAAATGCAAGACACAGTTTTGGAACGCATCGGCCACTATCGCTGGCAGGTGCAAATGCTCAAACGGTCGTTGAACCATTTAAGCCCGCAGGTGGGTATTGCCGGTAACCGACAGCGGCTAGACGGCTGGCAAGATCGGCTGGAGCGAGCGATGCAGCGGCGGTTGAACCAATCGAACCACCGCCTAAATTTGCTGCAAACCCGGCTAACGGCCGTTAGCCCAACGGCCACCTTGGAGCGGGGCTATGCGATTGTGCGGGATGAGAACGGCCGTATCGTGCGTACTCCCGCTGCCGTAAAAAGCGGCGACCCGCTCACTGTCCAAGTCAGTGATGGTCAGTTTGGCGTCACCGTGGATGAGAAGGATTTATCCACAGATTAACACAGATTTCCGCAGATTTTCGCAAAAAAACTGTGCTAACCTGCGGCTCGATAGGAGCAATAATGGCTAACATTCTCATCACCCAGCATATTGGCGGCGCAGGCGTGCAGATGCTGCGTGAGGCGAGGCATCATGTGACCTATCGCGACAAAACCGAGCCAATGGGTCAGGCTGAGCTGCAAACGGCCGTTCGCCATGCCGAGGGATTGGTTTGTTTGCTGACAGATCGGGTGGATACGGCCGTTTTTGATGCTGCTCCACAATTAAAAATGATTGCCAACGTTGCCGTTGGGTACGACAACATTGATGTGAGAGCCGCCACAGCACGCGGTATTTTGGTCAGCAACACCCCAGATGTGCTTACCGAGGCGACCGCCGATCACGCCTTTGCCTTGCTGCTGGCCCTCGCCCGCCGCCTGCCAGAAGCGGATGCATACATGCGGGCGGGCAAATATGAGAAGTTTGAAATGTTTCCACCGTTGCTGGGTCTGGATGTGTATGGCAAGACGTTGGGCATTGTGGGGATGGGCCGGATTGGTGCGGCCGTGGCCCGTCGCGGCGCGTTGGGCTTTGGCATGAAGGTTTTGTATACGGCCAACAGTGTAAAAACGGCCGTTGAGCAAGAACTCGGCGCGCAAAAAGTGACTTTTCCACAACTGCTCCACCAAAGTGATTTTGTTAGCATCAACGTGCCCCTCACGCCCGAAACCTACCACCTATTCACTCTGGACACCTTCCGCCAAATGAAGCCAACCGCTTGCCTCATCAACACCGCACGCGGCCCCATCATCAAAGAAGATGATTTGTTGGTTGCCTTGCGTCAAGGGACTATTTGGGGTGCCGCCTTGGACGTTTTTGAGGCAGAACCAGAGATGACCCCGGGGCTGGCTGATTACCATGACCGCTTATTGCTGGCTCCGCACTTGGGCAGTGCCACTGGAGAAACGCGGCGAAAAATGGTGGAAACGGCCGTATCAAACCTCCTGGCTGGTCTGGCGGGCCAGACCCCGCCCAATGCACTCAATGCGGAGCAGTTGGTGTGAGCCTGAAATGGCGCATTTTATACTTTCTTGCTCGCTGCTACTGGCGCATTTTCAAGCCGCTGACGCTGGGCGTGAAGCTGATGCTCATTGAGGACGACACGATTTGGCTGGTGCAGCATAGCTATCAGCCGGGCTGGTTTTTACCGGGCGGTGGGGTAAAAAAGAGTGAGGATTTTGAAACGGCCGTGCGCCGCGAAGCCCGTGAGGAATTGGGGGCAGAAATTGACGAAATGCAGCTATTTGGCATTTACAGTAGCACCAGCACCTCAAGAAATGATCATGTGGTCGTTTTTGTAAGCCACAAATTTACGATAGGGCAAACCGACAAGGAAGAAATTCGCGCCGTGCAGCAATTTGCTCTGGGTCAGTTGCCACCAGATGTGTCTCGCGGGACCCGACGGCGAATTGAGGAATTTGTGAACGGCCGTAATCAACCCGAAGTCGGTATTTGGTAACCGAGGACTGGCAGTCCTGACTTGAATGCTGCCACAACTATATCTATTTAGGACTGCCAGTCCTGATGTATGGAGAAAACCATGAGCGAAGAAGCAGAGAAATTAACTTTTGAAGAAGCACTTACCGAGCTAGAAAAAATCGTTGCTGAACTGGAATCTGGTGATCTTACTCTGGAAGCATCCCTGGATTTATTTGAAAAAGGGCAAAAGTTGGCTCAGCAATGTAACGTGCAGCTAGAAACGGCCGCTCTCCGCATCGAGCAGCTCACCAGCGATGGTGAAATCGTGGAGCTAGACCTTTAGGCGCAATTGTCAGCCCCCCTAACAATCGCTATACTCATTCCTTGCACGGGGATTGATGCTTGGCAGTGCGTATTATTCGATAGCCAACGCTAAATTGTCATTTTGAACGCAATGGAAAATCCCTCTCAACTTACTCAAATGATTGGTAGCTATTTGCATAGCCAAAAGAAATAAGGAATTCAAATTTGTTCAAGAGCATACGAGATTCATTAAGCCGCACCCGCAACACCGTTTTCGGCCAGATTGCCGGTGTGTTAGGGACAGGTGACATTACCGAGGAAACTTGGGAAGATTTAGAAGCTCTGCTAGTGCAGGCCGATGTTGGCGTTCCCACCACATTGGCTGTGGTAGAAGCATTGCAAGAGCGCGTGAAGGCAGATGGTCTTTACAAAGCAGAACAGCTTACCGAAGCATTGAAGCAAGAGCTACGCAGCGTACTGGTTGATCCGCCACCGTTTGAACTGGAAGCCCCGCGCCAGCTAACAATTGTGATGATTGTAGGTGTCAATGGCTCTGGCAAGACCACAACCATCGGCAAACTCTCTCGCCATTACCAAAATAAGGGGCGAAAAATTGTCTTAGCAGCAGCAGATACTTTCCGCGCTGCGGCAATCGATCAGCTAAAGATTTGGGGAGAGCGGGCCGATGTGCCGGTGATTGCCGGACAGCCCAATGGCGACCCCGGTGCTGTAGCGTATGATGGCATTCGTGCCGCCCGCGCTCGTGGCTACGACACGTTGCTGATTGATACTGCTGGTCGTTTACACACCAAATTCAACCTGATGCGTGAATTGGAAAAAGTGTACGGCGTTTGCAAGAAGAGCGTTCATGCCGCCCCGCACGAAGTGCTGTTGGCTTTGGATGCCCCAACTGGCCAAAATGCACTCATTCAGGCGCAAAAATTTAAGGAGTCTGTGCATGTAACGGGAGTTATTCTTACCAAACTGGACAGCACAGCCAAAGGCGGCATGGTGTTTGCCATCTACCGTGAGCTGGGGCTGCCGGTCCGCTTTATTGGCACCGGTGAGCGCATTGAAGATTTGGCACCATTTGACCCGGATCAATTCATTGATGGGTTGTTTGAATAAGTAAACTGGCCAACTTTTTGATCAAGGATTAAACAGATTATCCAGATGTTTGTCCAACATTCTTCGTTATCTGCTGAATCTGCGAATTTTTTGATTTTTGCTTTTGAGATTTAGGATCGATTTGAGATCGCTCCCCTCTCATAATAGAAGGAAAATATTGTTATGGATGACTTAGCTGAAAAATTAACAAACTTACAACAAATCGTAAACTTGCTGCGGAGGCGTCTTTGACGTACCTGCCAAAGCGTTAAAAGTTGCCCAACTAGAAGAGGTGGCGGCCGCCCCGGGCTTCTGGGATGACACGGCCGTTGCGCAAGCCAAGATGCGCGAATTAACCAAACTGCGCGATCAGGTGACTGTTTGGGAGGCTTTGAGCCGCCGCCTAAATGACGCAATAGAGTTAGTGGAACTAGGCGATGAGGAGCTTTTGGGTGACCTTTCTAGGGAAGTTGATGTTTTGGAAACACAGGTTGCTGAACTGGAATTTGAGACGCTCTTTTCTGGTCAATATGATGATGAAGATTGCATTTTAGCCATTCATGCAGGTGCAGGCGGCACAGAAGCCCAGGATTGGGCGCAAATGTTAGAAAGGATGTTTATGCGTTGGGCGGATTCACATAAGCTGGTCGTAGACATTGTGGATGAAAGCTCTGGCGACGAGGCTGGTTTGAAAAGTGTGATGATGGCGGTGAAGGGAAGTTATGCTTACGGCCGTCTCCAGTCGGAACGAGGCGTGCATCGTTTGGTGCGCATCTCGCCTTACGACTCATCCAGCCGCCGCCATACCTCCTTTGCCAAAGTAGAAGTGTGGCCCGACGTAGCAGAAGATATCGAAATTGAAATAGACGAGAAGGATTTGCGCATCGATCGGTTTAAGGCGAGCGGGGCAGGTGGCCAGCATGTGCAAAAGAATGAAACGGCCGTACGCATCACGCACCTTCCCACAGGTATTGTGGTTTCTTGCCAAAATCAACGCTCATTAACCCAAAATCGGGAAGTGGCGATGAAAATCCTCAAAGCGCAGTTATTTGATTTGGAACAGCGCAAGCAAGAAGCGGAAATGGCTGCGCTCAAAGGTGAGGATGTGGATGCCGGTTGGGGCAGTCAAATTCGCTCCTACGTGCTGCATCCCTACAAAATGGTGAAAGATCATCGTACCAATTTTGAAGTTGGCAATGCCCAGGCGGTGCTAGACGGCCGTTTAGACGAATTTATGGAAGCATACTTGAAGCAAAAAGTAGGGCAAACTGAAGAACCCACGCTATAGCTAAAAACATGCCACAGAGAAAAAGGGAACCTCTAAATTCTCGGTGGGCTCTGTGGCCAATCTGTTTTACGGAGGCAAATCATGGCAAAAGACCCTAAAAGACAACGCCCAGGTGTGCGTCGTAAACGCAGTTCATTAGGTGCAAAAGTGAATCGGGCGGCCCAAAAGCGGCGAGTACGGCCGTCTGCCAGAGCCAATGCACGTAAGGCTGCCATCAACCAGCGACCTATGCCCAAGCCACCAGCCCGTCGGCCAGTAAAACGCGCCTCCCTCCGAACAGGGGCCGCGGTTTCTGCCGAGTTGGCTACAAAAGTTGACCGGATTCAAGACAAATTTGAGCGGCTGGAATCGCAGGCGCAATTGGAAGATATTTTTACGGCCGTGGGTGACATTGATAACAAGCTAACTAGCCTTCCTTTTGACCTGGAAGGATTGCGTGACCGAGGGTATGTCCATTCTGGCCAACTTGAAGACAAGCTAGAGGCCCTTGATGACAAATGGGATGAACTGCGCCCCCGCGTAGAAAAAGCCATTGCAGAGCAGGTTAATCGGCTGGATCGGGAGCTAGACCAGACTGAGCGGCAAGTGAATCGGTTAGGTTCGGCCAATGAAACCGTCGTGAAATCCGTGGATAAATCCGTAGATAGCTTGGGGAGCCGCATCACCGCCGCTCGCCGCGCGCTCGATGGATTGTATGACGGGATGCAAACAGAGCTCTATCAGATTGAGTACGCGCTGGGGCAGGTGGGCAAAATGCTGGACCTCATGGCTGGTTCCCAGGAAATTCGCCTGCTCGAAGCTGAAGGCCCCTTGCTAGCTGTCAAAGCAGAATGGCATCAGGATGGGGACGAAGGGCCAAAAGGGTATCTTTTCCTCACCGATCAGCGGCTGCTGTTTGAACAGCGCGAAGAGGTCGTTACCAAAAAGCGGTTTGGTCTCTTCAAAGCGGATTCAGAGATGGTGCAAAAGCTGCACATTGCCGTGCAGGTGCATGAAATTGGCCAAATTGTGCACAAAGAAGAAGGTGGCTTCCTCGGCATGGGCAAAGATGACATCTTGGAACTGGTTTTTGCTGCCACCGCCAACCTCTCACGCGCACGCTTCCATTTGGATGGCCAGGATTCAGAAGATTGGGCAGCCATGATTAACCGGATTCAGTCTGGTGAGATTGATGGTGATCGTTCAGACGAATATTTGGATGAACTGGAAGCGGCCGAAATCACCAGCGCCAGTTTCCCAGAGCAATGCCCAAACTGCTTTGCTGCCATTCCGGAACAGCCGCGCGGTGTTACCATCTATAGTTGTGAATTTTGCGGTGCCACGGTGCAACCGCTCAGCGATTCTGCTTAATTCGCCGCATAAATTGGGACTTAGGGCTGTTTCAAAGTCGAAGAATGTCTAATGCTCTGGTAGGGTCAGCCGAAAAGGCATCAATGGCCTCAGAAACGGAAGCAAAACCAGCTAGACGAGCAAGGTTAATAACGATATTGCGAAAAGCAGCCCGAACTTGCGGGGCACCCGGCTTGCAAGTTGAACAAGCATCCTCACCCATGACCACATCCCGCACCCAATGAAGACCATTTTCAATGGCTGCCCAGTGGTCTCGGGTAATGGCAATAAGGTCAGCAGGTTTTGCCTCAGCTTGGGGCAAAGAGGTTATCCCATAGACATAGGATTCACTGTATTTGTTAGGTTTGAGTACCCATCGCTTCCGCTTGAGATGAAAAACCTGAGCCACATCAGGCCAGTGCGGATAGGCATTGTTAGTCGGTGCACTCCATAGCTCACGAATTTCCAGACGGCCGTGTCCCTTGTTGACGCTTTTGTAATAAAGAAATGGAGGCTCGTTTCTGGGCTGTGGCTGGGCAAACCGTGCTTCCAACGACCAAAGCAAGCGGGGATGATTGCCTTTGACATACATCAAATAATGACCCCCAGCTTGTCGAATCTGACGCACAATCGCTCTTTGAGTGAGCAATGCATCCACCGTAATGACCAATCCCTTCAGCAGCAATCGCTCAAGTAAAGGGGGGACACAGCTGATTTCATTGGTTTTGTCTTCTACCGCTGCTTGAGTAAGCACAATGCGTAACTGATGACACACAGCCGAAACAAGGAAAGCATTGGGGCTGCCCAATGAAGCGGCGCGTCGAATGCTTTTGCCATCGATAGCAATGCCCCGAGCAATGCCTGCTGCGACTAATTCTTGATGGACTTGATGCACCCATGCTTGAATACTGGCTTCAAGGGCTTCTGGTTTTATCTGCCAGAATACGCGACACAACATAGCGGCCGATGGGTGATGGTGTGGCTTGATACCTAGGCGCGATTTGCGCCCTGCTGGCATATATTTGCCCCATCTTGCCATGCCCCGAGCACTTGTTTTGCCACAGAGCATAGCCAGCACGATAAAATTGAACAGACTAATCAAACTATATCGCTTGCCGCGCGGCTTGCGCCAATCGGCTATCGGGTCGAAAATGGTGACTAGAGGTGGAATTGTAATTTGCATGTTTCCGCTCCTTGCAGGGATTTTGGAAACTATGCTGCAATTTCACCTTTTTTGCGACTGCCGACTTTGAAACAGCCCTATTGGGACTTGTCAGAAACGGCCGTTTTCGCTATAATTTTCTGCTTGCACATGCTTACGTAACTCTTATGTAAAAGCGTTGACATATTGACGGGTACCGATATAATCAACAAACATAAATAATAAATGCCACGACGTTTTAAGAGCGTTGGTCTTGATCAGACCATACGCTCTTTTTCCGTGTTTACGGATAGAGAAGAGGGAACAATTTTTACTCGTGCGCAAGACGTAAGTTATCACAATTTTATTTAGGGTTGGAGCCTTATTCTTTTATGGGAGGTCACCTGGTGGAGACAACAGAATTCCGCTCGTTACGCATTAGTTTAGCATCTCCAGACCAAATGCGGTCTTGGTCCTACGGAGAAGTCACAAAACCAGAAACTATCAACTATCGCCGCTTGCGGCCAGAGAAAGATGGCTTGTTTTGTGAAGCTATTTTTGGCCCCACGCGTGACTGGCAATGTTACTGTGGCAAATACAAAAATGTTCGCTACAAGGGGATTGTTTGTGACAAATGTGGGGTAGAAGTAACACGCTCGGCCGTTCGGCGCGAACGGATGGGGCATATTGAATTGGCCGCTCCTGTCGCCCACGTTTGGTACACGCGCCGTGTTCCCAGCCACATGGGTCTATTGCTAAACGTTTCTCGACGCAACCTGGACCGCGTCCTCTATTTTGCCCAATACGTCATTACCAGCGTCGATGAAGAAGCTCGTCAACGGGCCTTGAAGCGTTTGGAAGAAGAACTTGCCGAAGCAGAACTCAAATTTGAAGAAGATTTGCAATCAAATATTGGGGATGCCACTTCAGATGCTCAGGTGCGATTGCAGGAGCTAGAAGGGCAGCTACAAGAACAGAACGATACGTTTGATGATCGTCTATCTGCTGCCACAGATGCTGTAGTGAATGAAGCACAAGCTGTAGAGCGTCGTCTGGAAAATCTGAAAGGCTCTGCTGCCAGCGAAGACATTGTGCTTGGTGAGACGGTTATCGTTGAAGAAGGCGAGACAGTAGGCCGCGAGCACAGCGTTTTGGTTCAGGAGGTTACTTCTGAGCGGCTGACGCAAGTGCAAAAAGAAAGCGAAGAAGATCACCAAAGCAACGTAGCCACGATGCAGAAAGAGATTGAAGAACTGCGCACTGAGGCTGAGGCTGTGGGTGTAGATTTGCGGGACGAATTAACGCAAAAACTCACTCGTTTGCGCCAGCAAGCGCAGGCCAACCGTGAACAGTTGGAAAGCCTGGAGCCAATGGTTTTCCTGAATGAAAACGATTACCGCGAACTGAAGAGCAAATTTGGTAATGTTTTCCGGGCCGACATGGGTGCAGAAGCCCTGTATGACATCTTGAAGAAGATGGACTTGGACAGGCTTTCTCGCGATTTGTGGCGGGAGGTACGCACCACGCGCTCCAAACAGGCAGCCAAGCGAGCTACCAAACGCTTGCAGGTCGTGGAATCACTCCGTAAAAGCGGCAATCGGCCTGAGTGGATGATCTTGACCGTTTTGCCGGTTATTCCCCCCGATTTGCGCCCGATGGTGCAGCTAGATGGCGGCCGTTTTGCTACGTCCGACCTTAACGATCTGTATCGGCGGGTGATTAACCGGAACAATCGCCTCAAGCGCTTGCTGGAATTAGGTGCGCCAGATGTAATTGTGCGCAACGAAAAGCGTATGCTCCAAGAGGCTGTAGATAGCTTGATCGACAACAGTCAGCGGGGCAAGGCACTTAGTCGCCGGGGGCGTCGTGAGCTGAAGTCGCTCTCCGACATGCTCAAGGGCAAGAAGGGACGTTTCCGTCGTAATTTGCTGGGTAAACGTGTGGATTACAGCGGCCGTTCCGTGATTGTGGTTGGCCCGACGCTGAAGCTAGGTCAGTGTGGTTTGCCCAAAACGATGGCCTTGGAGCTTTTCCGACCGTTTGTTATTAGCAAGCTGGTGGAATATGGCTATGCTAGCAACGTGAAGGGGGCACGCCGCTTCATTGAGCGTCAGCCACCGGAAGTATGGGAAGTTCTGGAAGAAGTAATCCAGGGACGGCCGATTTTGTTGAACCGTGCCCCTACATTGCACCGTTTGGGTATCCAGGCGTTCATGCCTATGTTGGTTGAGGGTAAAGCGATCCAGCTTCATCCGCTGGTGTGTGCTGCTTTCAATGCAGACTTTGATGGTGACCAGATGGCTGTGCATGTACCACTTTCCCAAAAAGCTGTTGATGAAGCCAAGAACTTGATGATGGCCACGCGTAACCTGCTCAAGCCGTCTGATGGCCAGCCAATTGTAGGCCCGTCAAAAGATATGGTGTTGGGTGTTTACTATCTAACGCTGGTGGTAGACGGCCGTCATGGCGAAGGCAGCTACTTTGGCAGCATGGAAGAAGTTGAGACTGCCTATGAACTGGGCTACGTTGACATTCATGCCAAAATCAAGCTGGAAATTGAAACCTACTTCAAAGAAGATCACACGCGCTATGCGGATGGCAAACCTCGCCGCCGCGTCATTGAAACATCACCAGGGCGTGTGCTATTCAACATGACTTTGCCTGAAGAGTTCCATTTTGTGAACCGGGTGCTGGATAAGGGTGGCGTCAACGCACTCATCAATCGCGTCTATCGCCTTTTGGGTGATGAGGCGACCATCAAGATGGTTGACGCCGTGAAGAATATCGGCTTCCGCTATGCGACTGTTTCTGGTACGACCATTGCTGTTGCTGACCTAACCATTCCTGATGAGCGGCAAGGCATTCTGGACGAAGCATTGCAACGTGTAAATGAAATTGACCGCCAATATCGCCGTGGTTTGTTGACCGAAGAAGAACAGTATCAACGCACCATTGAGCAGTGGAATGATGCCAAGGATAAGGTTGAAAAGGCAGTCCGAGATGCAATGGACCCAGCTAGTCCCATCGCTGTTATGGCACTTTCTGGTGCGGGTAAAGGTGGTTTTGGCCCCATTACGCAATTAGCTGGTATGCGCGGTTTGATGGCTGATCCTCAGGGTAAGATTATTCCTGTGCCAATTCAGTCGAACTTCCGACAAGGCTTGGACACGCTGGAATATTTCATCTCCACGCATGGTGCTCGTAAGGGTCTGGCCGATACGGCTCTCCGCACGGCTGATGCTGGGTATCTAACACGCCGCCTGGTAGATATTGCTCAGGAAATGATCGTGATGGACGAAGATTGCGGTACCACCAAGGGTATTTGGGTGCGGCGTGTCGATAATTTTGGTAAGCAAACGCTCGCGGAACGGATTTTGGGTCGCGTGGCGGCAGCACCAATGGCTGATCACGAAACGGGCGAAATCATCATTCAAACTGATGAATATTACACGGACGTGATTGCAGAGCAAGTTGATTTGATGGGCGTGGATGAAGTTTACGTTTATTCACCCATGACGTGTGAAATGCGGCGTGGCATTTGTGCTAAATGTTACGGGATTGATTTGGCACGTGGTAAGCCAGTGGAGAAGGGAACGGCCGTTGGTATCGTGGCTGCTCAATCTATTGGTGAGCCTGGTACACAGCTAACCCTGCGTACTTTCCATACAGGTGGTACTGCCTCTGCCGGTGGTGACATTACCCAGGGTTTGCCCCGTGTAGAAGAGCTATTTGAGGCACGGCAGCGGCCTAAGGGTGAAGCAGTTATCACGGAAATTGGTGGTTTGGCAGAAATTCGCGTGATTGACGGCGTGCGCCACGTTTTTGTGACGGACGTTCGGTTGATTGATGATGTTTACGAAATTACTGATGGCTGGGAAGTGAAAGTTGGCGATAATGACACCATCGAAGCGGGCGGCGTGTTGGCTGAAAACGAAGACGAAGTTGTTGTGGCTCGTCACGGCGGTCGTGTGGCTCGCGATGGCAACTCGGTGAAGGTGACCTGGGAAAGCAAAGACGAGCGGGATTACGAGATTCCTGCCGGTATGCGACTACTCATCTCTGACGGTCAGGAAGTCAACGCGGGTGATCAGCTCACAGAAGGATCTAAGAACCCGCACCGCATTTTGGAGATTTTGGGGCGCGATGCTGTGACGCAATACCTGCTGCGCGAAATGCAGCAGGTTTACCGACCGCAAGGTCAGAATATCCATGACAAGCATTTTGAAGTGATCATTCGCAAGATGCTCAGCAAGGTGACGGTAACATCCTCTGGTGATACTGAAATGTTGCCAGGTGAATTGATTGAAACCTCAATTTTCCAAGCGAACAATGAGGAAATCATGGAAGAGGGCGGTCAGCCAGCACAGGCAGAGCCAGTCTTGTTGGGTATTACCAAGGGTGCTTTGAACACAGATAGCTTCCTGTCAGCGAGTTCCTTCCAGCACACGATTAAGGTTTTGGCCAGCGCGGCAATTGCAGGCCGTGAAGATGATTTGATTGGCTTGAAAGAGAACGTTATTATTGGCAAACTGATTCCTGCAGGTACGGGTTTTGATATCTATGTAGAGAAGCAAGAAGAGCTTGAAGCCCCAGAGGTAGAAACTGAAGAATTAGTGGATGAAGGCATGGATTTCTCCGGCACGTTGATTGATGACAATACGGACGATGCTGTCTTGGAGGCGATTGCTCAGGCAGCAGCAGCAGAAGCAACCAAGGAACAGTTGGAGTTGGAAGCTCCCGAATCGGAAGATGAGTCATAAATCATCTGACCCTAATTCATGAAAAAGAAAACGGCGGCTCCTTACGAGTCGCCGTTTTTTGTTATTGCGAGAGTTTGGCGATGTTTAGAAGCTGCGTTGCAGCAGCATGGCAGAAAGCTGCTGCAATGCTGCACCCGCTGGCCCTGCTGGTTCGGCTTCTTCTAAATGGCCCAGTGCAGTTTCTGAATAGTAGGTAGCTCGTTCGGTCGCGTCCTCACGCGCACCGGTGCTGTCCAAAATGTGGATAGCTTGTTGCACGAAGGTTTCGTCTGTTGTTTCTTGCTGGTAAAGCTGACGCAAATCATTGTTCTGATTCAAGCCGTAAAGCACGGGCAGCGTTTTCTTTTTAGTAAGAATGTCGGTGGAAGCTGATTTGCCAATAAGGGATTCATCTCCCCAAATGCCCAAAATATCGTCGATGACCTGGAAGGCAAGGCCAAGGTTGAGGCCGAATTGTGCATAATGATGCACCGTTTCGGCATCTTTACCGGAAATGAGTGCGCCAAGTTCAGTACAAAGGGAGAGCAGCACGGCCGTTTTCCCTGTAATCATCGCCAAATAATCAGAAACACTGACGCTGTTTTGCGTTTCAAAAAACATATCGGCGTGTTGGCCTTGCGTTAGGCGGACGCAGGTCTCATCGAAGCGGCGTAGAGCATGTACGGCCGTTTCTGCCGATACGCCTCGCTCCACCAAACGATTCAAAGCCAAATGCGCCAGGGAAAACATAGCATCACCCGCATTGATTGCCTGCTCCTGTCCCCAAATAGTCCACAACGTTTTACGGCCACGCCGCGTTGGGCTGGCATCCTCAATATCATCATGAATGAGTGAAAAGTTGTGCAACAGCTCAATAGCGGCCGCAGCAGGCACCGCTTGCTGCCAATTGCCGCCAGCTGCCTGGCAAGCTAACAGGCAAAGTACGGGCCGAATTTGCTTGCCTGCATTTACATCGGCTGGCTGTAGCTGATCATCCCGCCAGCCCATATGGTAATGCAGCATGCCATAGAACAGGTCTGGTGGTGCCTCAGTTGCATTGAGAACCGCTTTCATTTCAGCCGTTACGGCTTGTCGCATTTCTTGTGAAAGTTGTTTGAATTCATTCATAAGGTGAAAATTTGTTATTAAAAATAAGAGGTATGCAAAGGCGTGTGGCCCAAATGCTCCAAAGTTTCTGCACCAGCGCAGAACATAGCCACGCGCAGCTCGTTGGTAATGGTTTCGGCTAGCTCAATGACGCCTGCAGTGCCATTTTGGTCGGCAGCACGTAGAAACTCTCCGGCAAACCCAACCAGATTTGCACCTAGCGCAATACATTTAGCGACATCAATGCCATTGCGGATGCCACCGCTGGCGATGATGGGTAAGTTCGGTGTGGCGCGACGACAATATTGGATGGAAACGGCCGTTGGTATGCCCCAATCAATAAATGCCCCGGCGACGCGAGCGTGCCTAGCCGTCGGGGCGCGATACATCTCTACCTGACTCCAGGATGTGCCACCTGCACCTGCCACATCAATGGCGGCCACACCTGCATTGGCTAAGTGGCGGGCTGTTTCTTCGGCAAAGCCCCAGCCAACCTCTTTGGCAATAACGGGGACGGATAGGTCGCGGCAAATTTGCTCCACTTTACCAAGCAAATTGGCGAAATTGCCGTCTCCTTCTGGCTGAACTGCCTCTTGTAAGGCATTGAAATGCAAAATCAAGGCATCTGCTTCGCACATGTCTACCGCGCGTCTGCACTGTTCCAGACCATAGCCGTAATTGAGCTGCACGGCACCAATGTTGGCGAAAAGCAAAATGTCTGGGGCAACCTGGCGTACATGGTAGGTGTCGGCCAGGTTGCTGTCTTCTATGGCGGCACGTTGGGAGCCAAGTCCCATCGCCATGCCGATTTCTTGGGCTGCTTCTGCCAGGGTGCGATTGATAATGCTTGCTTCGGCGGTGCCGCCCGTCATGGAAGAGATGAGCAGGGGGGTGTTGAGTTGTTGGCCAAAGAGAGAGGTAGTGGTGATCACGTTCGCTAGGTCGATTTCTGGCAGTGCCTGGTGCATGAAGAAGTAATTTTCAAGCCCATTGGTGAGCTTGTTGAAGTTAACATCTTCTTCCAAATTGATGCGGATATGGTCAGCTTTGCGCCTCTCATGAATGTTGGCGTCGTTGTGGTTGGCAACGGCCGTTTTGCTTTTTGGCATAGTCCTCTCCCTGTCTCCTATTCTGATGTTGAGTATACCGTGACGGGGGGGGATTTGCGAGTTTCGGCCCGCTACTAATTTGGTTCGTTTAGACAGCGTGTAAGTTTTGGATGGGTACAATGACGTTGCGTAACGCGTACATTCTTCGTAGGCGGAACGCTTGCTGATGGTACGGCCGTTTCGTTCGTCACCCCACACTGGCTAAGATACAATAACACGCTATTGTTAGCCATTACCTGAACAACTTCAACTGCATTGCCAGGCTTAAGACGCGACCCTTGATAGATGAACGGCCGTATTTTCCCATAGTTTTACAGATGAGCGTTTATATGGCCGGGCAGAATAAGGAGACATGATGCGCATATTAATTACCGGAGCCGCTGGCTTTCTCGGTTCTCATCTTTCAGATCGCTTTATTGCCGAAGGGCATACCGTTGTTGGTATGGACAATTTAATCACTGGTAATATGGACAATATTGCTCACCTAATGGGGCATGAGCGGTTTAGCTTTATGAAACATGATGTGAGCAACTTTATATACGTTCCCGGCGAGATTGATGCGGTTCTCCACTTTGCCTCACCCGCCAGCCCGAATGATTATTTGGAGTATCCCATTCCCACGCTTAAAGTTGGCTCGCTAGGTACCCACAATACACTGGGGCTGGCAAAAGTGAAGGGCGCACGGTATCTGCTTGCATCCACATCTGAAGTGTACGGCGACCCGCAGGTGAACCCACAGCCAGAAACATATTGGGGCCATGTGAACCCCATTGGGCCGCGCGGTGTCTATGATGAAGCCAAACGATTTGCAGAGGCAATGACGCTGGCATACCAGCGATATCATGGCCTGGAAACGCGCATCGTGCGCATTTTTAACACCTATGGCCCCCGGATGCGGTTGAATGACGGCCGTGTGGTGCCAAACTTCATCCACCAAGCCCTGACCGGCCAGCCACTGACTGTGTACGGTGACGGCAGCCAGACGCGTGCCTTCCAATATTACAGCGATTTGGTCGAAGGCATTTACCGCCTTTTGCATTCTGACGAGGATTTGCCTGTTAACATTGGTAATCCTAATGAGATGACGATTTTGGATTTTGCCCACGCCGTGGTTGAAATTGCTCGCAGCGATTCTGAGGTTGTGTTTGTGCAGCCCAAGGATGATCGCTTTACGGATGATCCCAAGCAACGCCGCCCAGATATTACCAAAGCCAAAAAGGTTTTGGATTGGGAACCAAAGGTGGGGTTGGCCGACGGTTTGGCCCAAACGCTAGACTTCTTCCGCGACAAGGTTTAATGATTCCCAAACCTGGCTGAATATCAGAACTGCCAGGTTGGTGACGAGACTGTTTTGCAGCGATTACGGCCGTATTCCCCTCACATTTTCTCCCGGCTAGCTAGCTCTCCCACATGGCAGCCAGTCGGATTTGTGCTGCTGGCTGTGCTGGTTGGCGGCTTGCTTGCCCAGCTTTCTCCTGTTGAGGGTGGGATGTTGTTGCTGCGGACGACCGTTCTGCTGTTGATTGTGATTGAGCCGATGGCAGGGCTGTTTGCGGCGTTACTCACTGGCCCGCTGGGTGCCACAGAGAGTGGCTTGCTAGACAGCGGGCAGCTTTATCTGCTGCTCAGCTTGCTTTCCTGGGTGGCACACGGCTTGCGGGATAGGCGGCTGTTTGTACCGCACACCTTTTTGGCCGTGCCGCTGGCGGTTTTTGTGGGGGTGACGGCCGTTACCCTCGTCAATGCCCCATCCTACAACTTTGGCCTGCGAGAGTTGCTAAAATGGGTAGAGATACTCGCCATCATGCTGCTGGTGGTAGATCGCGCTCATGTGTGGCGCAGGCGGCATGGTGGCCGCAGGATGACGCCGCTACTTTGGTTGCTGACCGCCTTGTTTGCTGCTGGTTTAAGCCAGGCGGCGTTGGGCATTTACCAATTTGCCTTGCAGCCTGATGGCCCGGAGCATTTTTTAGTGCTGGGGCGTTTTTATCGGGCGTACGGCACGTTTAATCAGCCAAACCCATATGGCGGTTTCATGAATATGACGGCCGTTCTCGGACTGGGCATTTTGCTGAGTTTTGTTTGGCAGATTGGAAATTGGAGATCGGAGATTAGCAGTCTCCAATCTTTAATCTCCAATCTCCGATCTAGGAAATGGTTTGTGGTTTTGGGGATAGGCTTGGCAACGGCAGTTTCCCTTTTGGCAGTGGGTGCTTCCTGGAGTCGTGGGGCGTGGCTGAGTTTGGCGGTGGCAACGGCCGTCATGCTACTATTTTGGCCGCGCAAGCTGTGGCAAGGTGGACTGTTGCTGGTGGTGGGTGGCGTTCTGCTGCTTGGCGGCATCCAGCTAGGCGTAGTGCCTGCCTCAATTACTGAGCGCGTCACCAGCTTCAGTGAGGATTTGCGCTTCGGCGACGTACGCGGTGAGGACATCACGGATGAAAATTATGCGGTGCTGGAGCGATTGGCACACTGGCAAGCGGCCATCGGCATGGCTGAAGACCAGCCATGGTTGGGTGTGGGCTTTGGCAATTATGAACCGGCCTATGCGGATTATGCGCTCATCAACTGGCCGTATCCTCTGGGGCACGCACACAACTATTACCTAAATTTGCTGGCAGAGACGGGCGTGATTGGGTTACTGGCGTATCTGGTGGTGTGGACGGCCGTTTTTTGGCAAACCATCCGCGTTATTCGGCAAGCCAACCGCTGGCAGCGTGGCGTGGCATTGGGCCTGTTAGGCATTTGGACGGCGCTCACAGTCCATCATCTGGTCGATAAGCTATACGTGAATAATATGTACATTCATCTAGGCGCACTTTTTGGCTTGCTCCAGCTACTAGATACGCAAAGACGACAGATTATCCACGCAGATCCAAATAATCTGCGGCAATCTGCTTAGTAACTGTCCGAATATTGGCCACAGAGTTCACAGAGAGCTTAGAGGCGAGGGTTCATTTCTCAGATTTCTCTTTTTCCTCTGTGGCTTTTCGGATAGATTCTTTATTTGCGGATATATTTTGTAAAGAGGATTCACATGGTTTCTATTTTTGCCGGGATGGCTGGCCGATTTGGCGTAAACGAGAAAGAGGCAGAACGCTTCTTTAAGTTTGCCGTGGTTGGCGTTATTGGCTTTATTGTTGATTTTGGTATTTTTAATTTGAGTTTACGGCCGTTTGAACTGCTGCTCGATAACGGTACGGGTCTGCATGACTTTATCGTAGGCCTGGGTTTGAACGATGAACAAACCATCTCGTTGGCCCGCACATTTGCCTCTACCCTTTCATTTATTGCGGCAATCATTAGTAATTTCATGTGGAATCGGTATTGGACTTATCCAGATTCCCGCTCTCGCTCAGTTCGTCGGCAGCTAGCCCAGTTTACGGTTGTTAGCGTGGCTGGCATCATTATCCGCGTGCCAATTATTACGTACACGCATACGCCTTTCACCAATATGGTCGCCAATTTTGCGGCTCTAGAGCCTTACAGCGTGCGGATTGGGGACAATTTGGCATTAGTTTTAGCTGTCATTGTTGTCATGTTCTGGAACTTTTTTGTCAATCGGTATTGGACCTACAACGACGTTGAATGATTTTTTTAACGCAGAGATGCAGAGAACATAGAGAGATTATCTATATGTTTACAAGCCTCTGTTTTCTCTGTGCTCTCTGTGGCTTATAAAAATGGTTATTGGCATTGATGTAACGGCCGCTCTCACGCAGGGCGGGGGTATCGGTCGGTACACAAGAGAACTCATCCACGCCCTGGTAGCGGTTGATACCATCAATCGCTACCGTTTTTTTTCGGCAAAACCGCCCGTTACGCTACCTGTCCTTCAACCGCTACCCCAGGCCGAAAATGTGACGCACCGACCCGCACCGCTGGATGAGCGTTGGCTGTACCGCCTTTGGTATCGTTTACGGTTGCCATTGCCCGTGCAATGGGTGACGGGGCAGCTTGATCTGTTCCACTCCCCCGATTTTGTGCTGCCGCCGGTAAACGGCCGTATTCCCACACTCCTCACAGTCCACGACCTATCTTTTGTGCATTACCCCCATGTCTTCCCTGAAAAATTGGTGCGCTACCTAAACCAGGTGGTGCCCTGGTCCATAGGCCGTGCCACGCACATTTTAGCCGATTCGGAAGCCACGCGGCAGGATTTGCTCACCATTTGGCAAGTGCCGCCGGCGAAGGTAACGGTTCTCTACAGTGGCGTTCATGAGCGGTTTCACCCAGTTGAAGATTTGGAGGAGGTAACGGCCGTTCGCCAAAAATACCAGCTTGCTGACTTTCCCTACATTCTCAGCGTCGGTACACTCCAGCCCCGCAAAAATTACCAAATGCTTATCCGTGCCTTTGCCCCGCTTGCCCAGAAGCTGCCGCACCATCTGGTCATTTCTGGTGGCAAAGGGTGGCTGTATGACCAAATGCTGGCCGAAGTTGAGCGGCAGGGGCTGAGCGGACGGGTGCATTTCGTTGGCTTTGTAGATGATGCTGATTTGCCCACGCTTTACAGTGCAGCCGACCTGTTTGTGTTTCCTAGCATTTACGAAGGGTTTGGTTTGCCTCTATTAGAGGCGATGGGGTGTGGAACGGCCGTGCTTACCTCTAATAGCTCCTCATTACCAGAAGTTGCTGGAACGGCCGCTGTGCAACTTTCCCCAGAAGACCAGGCTGGTTGGACAAATGAAATATACGGCTTGCTTACAGACGATGCCCAACGAAATGCATTGGTACAAGCTGGCTTTGAGCAGGCCAAGCAATTCTCTTGGCAAAAATCGGCACGACAATTGTTAAAAATTTACCAGCAACTGATGACATAGCTCTCCTGTCAACTGCATCAATGCGTTAAAATTCGTGTAGTTGTTTATCTCCAGCCATTTTCACCTCATGCCCAAATTGAATTCCCTTAATCTGTTAAGTAGTTAACATTTTCCCCAAATTGGTACTCATTACCCATGTACCTCTGGGAAGATTAGTACCAAGTTCTCATTATGTGAACTATGCAGGGTACTATAAGCAGTGCATAATGTGAACAATTATTAAGGTTTGTTCACCTTGTAGTACCTAACTGAATAGAGGGTTCTGTTTTTTGACTGGCATATAGCTCTTTGCTAGTTGAGTGCGTCACAAATCATTGGTTCTGCATGCCACCGTGATGCCCGGTACCCCAACTTAGGAGGATAGGACAAAATGACATCTGGACTATTCCGCGGTGTCATGAAACTCAAAACACTTTGCGTTGCTGGTGCATTTTCTCAGCAGACGAATCACTCACTGCCAACTTTTCCGACCAATGTTTTGGTTCATACACACATCTTTAAATATTACGTCGAAACCGCCTTTGATAAAGCGTTAGACGTTGTTAATTTCAATCGCGATATAGACCTCATCTTCATCGACGCCGATCAGGATTCATTATCTGAAATTGTCATGTTTATGACCCAGGCGCGTGAAATTCGGCCGAAATTGCCGATTGTTGTCTTCACAAGCCATGCCGATGATCGGATGCGCAATCTGATGCGTGCCGGAGCCACCTGGCATTTTCTAAAAGATTCCACGCAGGTAGATGATCTTGTTGAGCAAGTACAAAAGCATGTATTTTCGGCTACAAAGTGGAATGAGCTATTTGACCAGTACGCCAATGAAACCCTCAAGCCGCGTATCGAACCGGGCCTGAGCTATGCTGATTTGGAAGCACTTACTCAAAATCCTGAAGAGCGGTACATCATTAAACGCCTGTTTGCTGGCAGCGATGTCGTCCAAATTTTCCGCATGGATGAAGGATTTAGTGGCTCACGCATTTACACCGTGAAACCCGCCCATCAGCTTAAGCGCATCCTCAAAATTGATGTTGCCGATCGGTTAGAGATGGTGCAAGAAAAGCAAGAACGGCTCATTCAGCCGCGGCTCAATCGGCAAGTGGGTCAAATTCAGGGCAAGATGGTTCGCGGCGAACATTTGGCTGGTGCCTGTTATACGCTGGCTGGCTCCAATAAAGATGCCATTACGCTCACCCAATTTTTGCGAGACCAAAATCGCGTGCGTAAGGAGCTGATTGACAAAGTGCTAGGGCAGTTACGCCACAGTTTGGAACAGCTATACGCAGGCAGTTCAGACACTGAATTACGTTATTGGGCACCCCTGTATGCACGTGTGTTACCACCTTGCCTGACGCTGGACGAGGCAGAACTGGTTGAACCAGAAGCCAACGGCGCGGACTTTGTGATTGCCGCAGAAGAATTAACGACGCTTTCGGCCGTACCGGGAAATCCGGCATTGCGTCAAATTCATCAGGCAGTGCGCGATGGTGAACATCCTACAGTTGCCCTGCGCGGTTTTGAAGTTGCGGAACTGGATACGAAAGAAGGTGTCATCTATGTGCATGATGATTTGATCTCTCGATATCCGATCTCTAATTTGTTGAAAGACAAAAATCACCCGATTCTGCGCTTTAAGATTCGCCTGAAAGAATCCCAGCGGCATATGTTGACGCACCCTGTTTTTCGGCGAGGCAAGCGCATTACCGTGCGTGGCCGTGTTTCTGCCACTGATGAGACAATCTTGGCGGAAAATATCGAGAAAATTACAGGTCAACCATTTGATTTTGAGAGCGATGCTTTTGAATTTGCATCTGGTCGTTTCTTGTCGCCAATAACAAATGTGCGCTGCTTGCTTTGGGAGATTGGCCGCGAGGACATGATTGTGCCCATCCCGCAGGTTTCTCCAGTGGTGCATGGAGATTTGAACACCAGCAACATCTTGGTGGAAGTTAGTGATGAGATGCCAGTTTGGTTCATCGACTTTTCTGATGCACGACCTGGACATGTCTATTTTGATCTTGCCAAACTGGAAGTGGAGTTCCGCACTCACATATTGTTCCGACTGTATAAAGAAATGGTGGATGAAGGGTTGTGGGATGAACACACGGCAATGCAGTTTGCCCTGCTGGTAGAAAATGTGCTGCTGCAAACGGCCGAATCCACCTTTGATGATTTTCTTTCCAACCTGCGTGATTTCCAGCCAGAATGGTACGATAATTTGTACACGCATTTCCCCATGTATTCGGAAAATCTACTTTACTTCCTCTTCTCGCTGCGGCAGATTGCCGAAACGTACAGTCCAGAGCGGTTTAAGTACCATTTTCCGGTGGCGGTTTTCTTCCACAGCGTGGCGGCCCTCAAGTTCAAGGGTTTGGATGATGCGCCTTGGGCCAAGCGGTTGGCACTCGCCTGTGCGTTGGTTTCTGGGAAGCAAGCGATTGAAGGTGGAGAACGGCCGTCTGAACTCACCGAAGTTTTAAGCAATCTGCGTCAACGTAGCTCCTTTGCGGCCATTACCATTGGCAGCGGCGAAGATCGCAAATATTTGCTGCAATGGAACAGCAACTGGGGCATGTTTAACCTGGTAGGTGGCAAGGTAGATAACCAAAAAGGGGATCGAGACTCTTTTGCCAGAGCTATTCAGCGCGAACTGCAAGAAGAGCTGGGTATCCGCAACCCCAAAGATTATCGTATTGTGCATGAGTTCAAGCCAGTCAACAAGCGTCAGTTTTCTCGCCGGGAATATGTGTTCAAAGATTACGAATTCCGCATTTTTCAAATTGAGCTGCTGCCGCGCCATCCCCTCACGCGGGATGAGTTTGATTGGTATGCTCAACGATTCTCCACGGATAGGGAAAACGTGCTGGTGACCCGCGCCGAAATTGAACGGTTACGCACTATTGACAACCGGCCCATCTCGGAAACGACCCGCACGATTTTGCAGGAGCTGGGTGAAATCACCTCCACTGAAGGCTCAGATTTGATGATGTCGCTAGATTTTGAGCTGGACAATGAGGATGTGGTGGTGAGCCGTGGCCGTGCCAATGTGCTGGCACGGCTAATTAATCCTTTATTTGGCAGCCTGGTTGAGAACGTTACGCTCGAAGTGCTACCCTCTAACGGCTACGAAACCGAGCGGGACTCGGCTATATTATCGGTTGGTACGTTGGACGCAGGGCAAGAATTCCCAATATCAATTTGGTTGCAGCCCCGCGAGAAGCAAACCAGCCTGACGTTGCGCGCCACCTACTACGACGTGCGGGGCCACGAATACCGTCAGCTCATCGAGAAGCCGATTAACTTTCAGGCACAAGAACGTTCACTTTTCCACATTGATAATCCATATGTGGTGGGGAAGCCGCTTACGCCCGCTTCTGAAGATTTGTATCAGGGGCGTGAAGATGTGTTTATGTGGATTGAAGAAAATTTGCTGGGCAAAACACAGCCACATACGCTCATTTTGTATGGTCAACGGCGAATGGGTAAGACATCTACGCTGTACCAATTGGTAGGTGGTCGCCGAGGCAAAACCATCCGCGAATATCCAGGGTATCCGATTTACCCGGTGTACATTGATTTACAGCGGCTGGCGGGCTGCGAGATGCCGGAATTTTTTGCGCGCCTAAGCCAGCATATCATTCGCAATTTGCATAAGCGGGGCATTGCCATCGAGCCACGGGAAAATTGGTCTAGCAATGGCACTTTGTTTAGCGAATTTGACCAATTTTTGGACGAAATTGAAGAGCAGCTACCGCCTAATGGGTTGCTTGTGCTCATCATAGATGAATTGGAGCAGCTGCAGGAAAGCGTTGAGCGAGGACGGTTATCTCACGATATCTTCCCATATTTGCGCTCATTGATGCAGCATCGTTCGCGCATAACGTTTATTTTGGCAGGAACAAATCAGCTTGTGGAGGATTATTGGAGCATAATTTTCCACGTTGGCATTAGCAGGGAGATAGATTCATTAAGTCGTGAAGAGACGGAAACTTTGATTCGGGAGCCAGTGGCCCCAATGATTCAGTATGATGATTTGGCGGTGGATCGCATCTGGCTAACGACACGCGGACATCCGTATTTTAGTCAGCTTATTTGCCATCGCTTGGTGAGTTCAACCAATTTGGAAGGACGGCGGAGCAAGCTGATCACGATTGGGGATGTACGCGAGACGATCAACCTAGTGATCGAAGAGGATGACAGCCATTTACAGCACCTTTGGAACGAGAGTACGGCCGTCGAACGATTCGTGATGGCTTCATTAGCTGGTACGCATGACATTGGCGAAGAAAGCGTGTCGCGGGCAGAAATTTCGTCGCGGTTGCGCGAAACTAGCTACTCCGAAGATGCCATTAATATGGCACTCAAGCAGCTAGAAGTGCGCCGCTTGTTGACGCGCGTATCGGTTGAGCGGCAAATTCAGCGGCGACTGGCACAGCATAATGGCTGGGAGCCGACGCTCATAAGCAAAGATTATGCTTATGCCATCTCCTTCGATTTACTACGTCGCTGGGTGGCCCGCAAGCATCCGTTAGGATCACTTTTATCTACGACCTAATGACTGTATTTGTGTAACCAAGCAATTGGGTATTTGGGTACCACAATTCAAATTGCTCAATTACAAAATCTGTCAGTTTGGGGCGAATTATTATGGTGGAGCTTTACGTTTATGTCTTACATTGTTGGACATCCTATCAAACATCCGGCTGACTTTTACGGCCGTCATGAACAAACCACGCGCTTTTTTGAGATTATTGGTGGCCGACAAGCCCAATCTGTGAGTGTGTTAGGGGTGCGCCGAGCTGGTAAAACCTCTTTTTTACAATACGTTGCCCATCCAGCAACCATGTCTCACTACCTCCCAAATGCTGATGCTTACACGATGATTTATGTGGATTTGTCTTCATGCAAAACGCCGAGCGATTTTTATTATCGACTGTTGCAGCGGCTGAAAGTGAATTTGGGCCGTGCCAAGACAGATTTTTTGTGGAAGGAATCTCCTCGAGGGCAAACCAAGCTGTATGATGTGGAAGCATACCTTTGCCAGTTTCCTGATACGCGCATTGTGTTGCTGCTAGACGAGTTTGATCATTTGCGCACAGAGGCGTTTACGCATGACTTTTTAACGGAACTGCGGGCTATGACCGGTGTATTGGAATATGATTTGGCCTGCGTCACCGCATCTTATTGGGATTTGTACACCTTGGGTACACGATTGGGGTTGCCGCCAACTTCCCCCTTTTACAATATTTTTTACCCAACTCCCATTTATATGTCCTCGCTAGAGTTAACGGAAGCAACCTCGTTAATTGACACACCTGCCGCAAAAGGGGGTGTAACTTTTACAGAAGATGAGGTGCGGGAGATTCAGGTGCTGGCGGGGTCTTTGCCTTTTTTTGTGCAGGCAACGGCCGCAAAATGGTTCCGGCATAAACGAGCGGGCAAAGCCCCAGATTCTGAGGCAGCGCGGCAGCAGTTGGCTGCCGATTTGGCGCCATATTTTGACCAATGGTGGCACAATTTCACCCAAAATGAACGGTCTATTTTGTTAGCGGTGGCTGGGGAACGGCCGTTAACCGATCTCGATTTTCCACCACTGGAGGTAGAAGGCATTGTGCGACGCCTACACAGTTATGGGTTGTTGTTTCAGGCAGATGAAAGATTCTTTATTAACGGCCGTGTTTTCCACACCTGGCTACGACAATATGCCCAATTGCAGGCAGTTATCCCTGCTGTAAATAAACCCGTCTCTGGCGCAGAACTGGCGCGTATTCGCCACGCCTTGGTAGATTCCTTCGATCTGGATGAGTTGCGCACGCTCTGTTTTGATCTCGGCATGGACTTTGAATCATTGCCGGGGCAGAGCAAGCCAGCCAAAGCCCGCGAAATGGTAAACTACTGGCGCAATCGCCATAACCTAACCCAACTAACTCAGGCAATTCGTACCGAGCGCGGCGACATTATTTGACACTGCACCTAAGAAGTTCAACTTTTGCCAAAAGTTGAACTTCTAGCAATTTTCATTGGTTATGGTTCGCTGTTAGGGATCATAAGCGGCTGCACCTCTCGAATTCTCAGGCTAGGATTCTCAAAAATGCTTAGCGTGGCTGGAATAACCTGGGCGCGCACCGTCACAGGCCCTTCAACTGCACTTTCTAACTGTTGGCGTATATCTTCCACCGCAGCTTGCTGGGCTGCTTCATCCCCAACGAGCTCTGGCTGATAAAAATAAACCGTCATTCCCACCACAAAGCCATCCTCAATAGCTTCAACCACGATATCTTCTATTTGAGCAACGCTCGGATCGACCTCTTCCTCAAGAATGCCCTTAACGGCCGCTAGCCTGCGTGATTGTCCAGTTTCCTGAAGCGTGTAAAGCGTCAGAGGAATGGTAACCAATAGCACAGCAAATAAAGAAAAGTAGGTTGTTGCTTGAAACAACCTACGACTTCTGGCTGAGGTGGGTCGGAAACCAACTGCCCAAAACATAAAAATACTGGCGACAACAATGCTGGCTAGATTGGTCGTAAATAGCAGCAGCGCATCCAGGGCAATGCGCTCATTACCCCGCCCAATGCCAAAACCGACCACACAGAGAGGTGGCACCAGTGAGGCTGCGATAGCCACACCTGGCAGGGAGGCCGATACCTCTTTACGACACAAGGCATACGCCCCAGCCAGACCGGAAATCAAAGCGATAAAAAGATCGAGTAAGTTGGGATTGGTGCGTGCCAGAATCTCATCGGTCACGGACCGAATGGGCAGGAGGTAGGTTACCAGGGCTGTCAGACCCACTGCTAATAAAATCCCGATGAGTGTGGAAACGGCCGCTTGCTTAAAAAGGGTCAGATTGCCTCTCACAATGCCATACCCCATCGCCATCATTGGGCTCATCAGCGGAGCCACAAGCATAGCCCCAATGATGACGGCCGAACTATCCTGCTGCAAACCAAAGTAGGCAATCCCGGCCGAAAGCAAAATGAGCAGATTAAAATCAATATTGGCAACGGCATTTTTCTGCATTTCACCATTAATAGTAGCTTGTTCATCCTCTGTCAATTTAGGCAGTAGGCTGCCTGGCCTGTGCAAAATTTGTTGTATCATTTTTTACCTTACTCTTTACTGTGCTGACTCTTTGATTAGCTCTATCTCTATTTTAGTGGAGATTCTTGATTCTCCTTGCCCCCGCAACTATAATGCAAACGGTGAATAAAATTAAGATAAAAAGTTGCGTCCATGTAAGTGGCCGTAACCTAGAAGGACGACGTTATGGTACCAATTTATCGTACAGATGGTGAATGGGTGGCTGTGTACACCAAAGGCAATCTTTTTAACGTGGATGGCGAATGGATTGGCTTTGCCGTAGGACGAGATGTCTACGATACCGGCGGCCTTTATTTAGGCTTTTTAAGCGATGACAAGCGGCTGTTGCGTAAGCGCACCCGCCCAACGGACAAGCTGCGTCTAGAGCCGCCACCACGCCCGAAACGGCCGAAAATGCCTGCCAATATGCCTCTAGCACCGCTGCTGCGTTCGTTGCCACACCAGATTATTGATATGTTTGAAGAGTATCCAGAGCGGCTCATTTACGTTTCTGAGACGCGCCCGGATATGGAATAGACCAGGGAGAAAAAGTTGGAAGGAAAACGGCCGTCGGATTCCCAAATTACGCTTACCCAACTCATGGGGCCAACCAATGCCAATACCTTAGGCAATGTACATGGGGGTCTCATCATGAAGATGTGCGATGAAGCGGGCGGTATGGCAGCTACCAAGCATGCGCGGCGGCCAGCCGTCACCGTTACCGTTGACTCCATGAACTTTCATTCGCCCGTTAACATTGGCAATCTCATGACGGTGAAGGCAGAAGTGACCTGGGTAGGGCGAACCTCAATGGAAACTCGCGTCGTCGTTACTGCTGAAAATGTGATCAGTGGCGACGTTACACATACCAACACAGCCTACTTTGTTTACGTGGCGTTGGATGAAAACGGCCGTCCCGCCCCCGTCCCCCCGCTCATTCTGGAAAATGATGAACAGAAAGCTCGCTTTGAACGCGCGGCCCAGCGGCAGGCAAGCCGACTGCAAAGGCGACAGCAGGAAAACCTATGATCAAACGCCAATCTAAGCTGCTAGACATTTTGCGCCAGGCGTCGGCCACCAAAATTACCGACCTGCCTGATGCAGATTTAGGCCGTGCCGAAACTGAACCCTTTCCCTTTTTGGCGATCGTGGGGCAGGTAGAGATGAAGCTGGCCCTGACTTTGTCGCTGATTAACCCGGAGGTTGGTGGGGTGCTGCTCATCGGCCCACGGGGTACGGCCAAGACAACGGCCGTGCGCTCCCTCACCGATTTGCTGCCCACCGTGCGCCACAGCCTGTGCGTTCATGGCTGCACCGAAGAAATGATAGAGCAGCTAGGTATGGATGGCGTTTGCCACGACTGCGCCACCAAATTTGGACATGGCGAGCCGCTTGCTACGCTTGATAAAGTGCGTATTTTTGAGCTGCCGTTAAATGCCCGGTTGGATGATGTCGTCGGCGGCATCAACGAGCGCGTCGCTCTGGAACAGAACCGGGTACGGCTAGAGCGTGGCCTGTTGGGTCATGCGGATCGCCATATTTTGTACATAGATGAAGTCAATTTGCTTGACGACGCGATTACCGACGCTATTTTAGATGCTGCGGCGCAGGGGTATTACACCGTGCGCCGAGGGCCCTTGAAGATGACTTATAACGCCCGCCTGATGCTCATCGGCTCAATGAACCCGGAGGAAGGGCGGCTACGGCCGCAGCTCATGGATCGCTTTGGTTTGCGGGCGGTGGTACGTGGTTTGGATGAGCCAGCCCTGCGCTACCAGGCATACGAGCGGGCGATGAGCTACAAGCGGCAGCCAGAACTGTTTGCCGCCAGCTTTGCCGATGGCACGCTGGCACTGGCTGAGGAAATTCAGCAGGCGCGCGATCGGTTGCCGCATGTTACGGTGAGTGAGGCTGCTCGCGAGCTTGGTCTAACATTGGTTGAAAAGCTGGCAATTGATTCTAACCGGGCGGAGATTACGCTGTTTGAGGCGGCGCGCGCCCATGCTGCTGCTGATGAACGAGAAGAGGTGTTGGCAGAGGACGTGCAGGCAGTGGCTCTCTTGGCATTGCGTCAGCGGCAAAGTCCGGAGCTTACCCAGTTTTTTGCTAATCAGGCAGAAGAGGATGGGGTATTAACGGCCGTTTTCCATCAAAATTCCTCTTAAAAAACTCTGTGTCTCCTCTGTGCAGCTCTGCGTTCCTAAAAAATCTCAAAAACCATTGGTTCCTCATGACAAAACCACAAACGCAAACCCTCTTCCTCCTTAGCTTTACCACGATCTTGGTGGGGTACTTCATGGTTTGGCTGCCGGGGCCGTCGGCCGGATTGCAACTTTTGGGCTTTGAGATGGGAGAGTGGACCAAGTTCTTTGGGCTGGGTGTTAAGCGCAACTGGTTTTATTTGCCGCCAATCACTCTGGCACTTTGTTTGCTTTTTTTCACTGTAGAATGGGAGAACGGCCGTTACCAAACCTGGCTCTTTCGTGGGGCAGCAGTCGTCGTGAGCCTACTAGCATTCCCTGCTTTGGAAGATATTACCGATCCCACTAACTGGCGCGAATATGTGTCCCGCATGGTGGCGATTGGGTTGGTTGTGACTGTTGCTGGTTTGCTTACATTTATGCAGAAACGGCCGTGGCGGTTCCCTGTAAGCCGCATTTTGATGGTTGTGGCGGGGCTGGTTGGGTTAATCCTCCCGACGCTGATTTACCTGGAAGTACGGCCGTTTGCCAGTGACTTGATGCGGCTAGCGTTGGGATATGGCCCTGGTTTTTGGCTGAACATTGTAGGGCATACGGCCGTTATTCTGTTGGCGGGTCTGCAATTGGCAAAAAAAATAGCACCCCCAACGTGCAGTGGTTGATGGGGGCGCTCAGTAGATGTGAAGTTAGGTAATAGGGCAGTGTAATTTCCTGATTACCCAATTGCTTTTACGCACGCATATGCGTGTCGATGTAGCTCACGGCTTCGCCGACGGTCGTGATTTTCTGTGCTTCTTCGTCAGAAATCTCACCGTCGAACTTTTCTTCAAACGCCATAATCAGCTCAACCAGATCTAACGAATCTGCTTCCAAATCTTCCCGAAAACGTGCCTCTGGAACAATCTGTTCTTCCTCAACACCTAATAAATCAACAATAATTTCAGTTACCTGTGCTTGGGTATCGCTCATCCTAATCTCCTTCAGGTTTAAAATTTCAATTTTGTCTGGCGGGCAATTGTAAATTTTCGTAACGAATTGTCAAGCATTTTCCGCTTGCAGCTTGCCCGCACCACAGTAAAAAACACCATCCATTTGGGGAAGTTACGCCAAATACCCCAATTTTGGGCACGGCAGGTTTGTTTGATATGCAGATGTTTACTTTGGGGGTTCTGACAGATTGCTTACACTGTTTGCTTGCAGCCAGACGGCCGTTCCCAGCAACAAATAAAAGGCAAAGGCCAAATCTACCAGGAAGAAGCTGTGATCGACGAGTCCATGAAAGACCATGTCGGCTAAAGCCCCACCTAACCCTACAACCACAGGTAGCCACTCGGCTGAAATGCGTGGGCGTAGCTGCCATAGGGAGCGTGCCAACGCACCGACGAGCCACAGCCCAATGAGCAGTCCGGGTACGCCAATGCGCGTGGCAAAATCCAGGAACAAGTTATGTGGATGGCTTAAATTCGGATCGCGCCAGGCCGACTCCAAAATGTAGCGGCCACGATATTCGTACAGGAAGTTGTCTAGCCCCACGCCAAACCAGGGTTGGTCAGCGATCATATTGAGGCTGGCTTGCCACAGGCTCAGGCGGAAGACGCCAGTTTCTCCAGTGAGGCTGAGGCGGCCAGCCAATGCCGGAATTTGCTCGATGATGGCTAATCCTACTGCGCCTGCCACGCCAAATATGAGTAGCCAGGGCCACGTTTTACGGCCGTTCACCACCTGCCACTGCCAAAACAGAATCACGAAGGCGGCAGGTAAGCCCAAAAACAAACCGCCCTTGCTGAAGGTGAGTAGGAAGGCCAGCACGGTGGGGATGAGGACGGCCGTATACACCCACCATCTTTTGCCATGAACATGCTTGCTGCCCAGCAAGGCCATCCCACCCAGCAGCGGCACAATCCGCCCCAGGTAAAGTGCCACGTTGTTTGGTGAGCCGTAGATCGATTTCAGACGGAGCAGCCCACCCTCGGCGGTGATGAGGCTGGCGCGGTCGAAGCCCACTTGCCAAAGGCCATATAGCGCCACGACCAGCCCACCCAGTACAAAGCCATCCAAAATGCGCCACATTTCTGCCTTTTGGGGTTTTGTGCCGCGCAGCACCCAGTAAAACAGGGCTGGTTCTAAAATAACCACCCGCCATTCGTTGCTGGCTACGTCTAATCGATTAGTGAAGAAAAGGGAAGCGGTGGCGACGAGCGTGAGGGCGAGGATGCCGTAATCGGTAGGCAGCAATCGGTTTTCAGTAATCAGTAAACGGTTTTGTTGCTTAAAGCGTTGCAGGATAGCGGTGAGGCGGTTGGTAGCGTAGGCGGCGAAGGTGATTAATGTGAAGACCTCAATTAGCGAAAAGCGATAGTTGAGGATTGGTTTGGGCAAGGGTGGCACGTAGAACGGGAAGCAGAAAGCAATGAGGACCAGGCCCCAGACTGGCCGCCAATAAAGCAGAACAAAAAGGATTGCCAACGCTGCTGCGTAAATGAAAAAGGTAGGCGTGACGTAATAGATTGAGGCAACGGCAGCGGTGAGGGCGAGCTGGCTGCCATCTCCCAGGCGACGGTAGAGGCCACCCATTTGTTCGGCCCAGGTGAACCAGCCTGCCAAAAAAACGAGCGTAGCGGTTACGGCCGTTACTGCCAACTGCCAGCTTGCGTTCAAAGCGGTGAACTGCTCTCGCTGCTGGCGGAGCCATTCTGACCAGTTTGCCTGTCGCCAAATTCGTATAGCCATTATGAGAGAAAGCATAGCTGTACCCGCCAACAGCCATCGGCCCCACCGATACCAGCCATCCTGCGGCTGATATCCCACGCTGAAACCATTCAGTGCCCACTGGTCCCAGCCGCGCGAGGCCACGATTTCGGCCGTGTGGATGCCAGGTGGCAGGTTGCGGGCAACCCATTCGGTAGCGATATAGTCGTCGCTTTTCACCGCCGAGGTGAGAATGAGCATCGCGCCATTTTCGTCACGGGGGAGAGCGTTGGCGGGCTGGCCGTCAACGGTGATGTAAAAGCGGGCGCGGAAGTTGGCGCGGCGCACTCGCAGCCCCAAATCGGTGCCGTAAAAGGTGAAAGTTACTTTGTCACCGAGCAGCACGTCGTCTGGCTGCTGGCCAATGTCGGCCCCAAATTCGGGTGAGAATTCCCAATTGCCTTCGTACACTTGGGCGGGATTGTTGGGCTGGGCTAACTGGAAGCCAGGTTGGGCCACGGCCGTATTTTGATTGGCGAGATAGGTTTGCAGGGCAACGGCCGTTTCCGACCCAGCAACGCTAAATCCCCAAGCCGGATCGTCGGCCGGGGCTTCTGGTTCCCAACTCTCCAAAAAGGCAACGCCCAGCCAGGGCCATTCCAATCTGGCACGCTCCAGCGCGGCAATGGTGTACGACGCCTGCTGTGCGGCCGTCACTTCGCCCCAAATGGAAGGATCACCACGCCAATTGGCAGGCAGGCTGTTCCAACCCCAGTTGCCTGCCCAGATGGCTTTACGGCCGTCGCCGTTACGCACCATCACCTCTCGCAGCAAAATGGCGCGGCTAAAGTTGAGCGTTTCGTTGTCCACAGCGCGATCATCTGGCGAGCTGTTGAAGCCATACGGTTTGGCAGCAACAATGTCAAAGGCGTCAGCCGCGTCAGTTTCGTATAGCTGTTGCAAAAAGAGGTGATCGGCCAGATTGTCAGGCCCGGTTTCCACCGTGGGGGCCAGCGGCGCGGCCACAATCACTGCATCACTGTCGGCCTGGCGGATGGCGTTGGCCGCTGCGCTTAGGAGCGCGCCGTAATCGTCAGGATTGGGCGGCTGGTTGCCCCAATGGCTGGCAAGATTGGGTTCATCCCAAATCATGTAGAACTGGATTTCATCCCCATACCGACTAGCAAATTCGGCAGCCCATTGGGCGAAGACGGCCGTTTCTACCGGTGCAAAACCATTCTCAGGGTTGCCATCTAGCAAGGGGACGAGAGTGAGATGGTGTTGGGAAACGGCCGTTACCAACCGATCAGCTTCATCCCAATCAAACGCCTCGCTAAAATAAAACGGCTGCTTCACAAACTGCACGCCCATATCCGCAATCTGCTGGAGATTGTCGGTCAGAGCAGCATCGTCGTACTGGTTGAAGGCAACGTTGAGACCGGGCTGCATCCCGCCAAAGTTGACCGGTTCCGGCAGGCCGTCGGGGATGCCTCGCGTGAGAAAATCCTGCCTAAGCTGGAGCGCACCGATGACCAACAGGGCCACCAGTGCCAAAATTAGCCAAAAAAGGGAAAACAGGCGAGCGCGTTGCGAACTTTTTGCACCATTCATCCGCCTGATTTTGCCACGCCCCAAATTTGGTGCAACTATGTCTTTCTTACGGCTTGACTACGGATGCTTAAAAAATCAGTAATAGAATCGTTTTCGTTGGAAATGCTTAGTTTCCGACGAAGGAGATTTTTTATCCTAGCACTGTATGGCTGCTTTCTGTGTTGATTTCGCGGAGGCGGGAGTAGAAGCCAGCATTGAGCACAGCACTGGTATAGGGCATTTTTACCTGGATCGGGTCCACATCATGGTTTTGCCCATTTTCCACCGCATCGATGAGCGTGGCCATCAGGTGTCCCACGCCGGCGGCGTTTTTAAACTGGTTGCCGCTGGTGCCGACTGCCAGATAAAAGCCCGGCAGATCGGATTGGTCATAAATGGGAATCCAGTCGTCGGAGACGTCGTACAGGCTGACGATGCCGCTTGGTTTTGAGGGAATCTCCAGATCGGGAATGCGGCGGGCCAGGCGGTATACCTGGGTTTTCCAAAGCTGGTCAGTGAGATGAGGTTGGTATTCATCTGGGTTGGCGACCCATTCTTTGGGGTCACATTCAGGGTCGGTGCTGCCAACGAGGATGTTGTTTCCAGTTTCGGGACGATAGTAGATACCACAGTCGGCATCCGAAAAGATGAACCCTTTTTCGTTGAAGTTGAACCCTTTGGGTGAGGCGACATGGTGCACCTCCCGGCGCAGGGCGTTTGTTTTGATCTGCATCCCGTCTTCCACACCGGCCAGGCGATTGACAATAAACGAGTGCGGCCCGGCAGCGTTGACGACAATGGGGGCGTCAATCTGGGTGCCGTCGCTGAGGGTGATGCCTGAAACACGGCCGTTTTCCTGCCGCACTGCCACGACCTCCGCATTAAACAAAAAGTTGCCGCCATTGGCTTGCGCCGCCTGCATCAAATTGTAGGTCGCCAACTGCGGATCGTTGACGTAGCCACCTTGCGGATTGTAGATGCCGCCGGTGAGCGGCGTGGTGGGGTCTTCCCAAAAGGCCTCATCATCAATGGGACGGGGTGGGGCAAAGGTGTGCAAATTGCCGATGGGGAACTTTTCCCGCAGAGTTTCTAGGGTCCACTCTTCGTACGCGATGCCAACTTGCTCAAATATATTGATGAAATTTTGTTCGCCAGGATCGTTGTTGCGCAGGATGACAAAGCCACATTCCACATATTTGGCATAGCCGCGCTCATCAACTGGTCCAATGTAATCTGCCCAATCTTTCCAGTAAAAGTAATTTTCAAAGGCCATTTGCGCCCCATCGAGCGTGGAATAATGAAAGCGCACAATGGCACACGAATTGCTGGTGGAGCCAAACCCAGCGGCGGGTAGTTTGTCGATGTTCAATGGTTTGTAGCCACGCTTTGTGAGTTCAAAGGCGATGGCGCAGCCAATGATTCCGGCACCAATGATGATAGCATCTGGTTTTTGATTCATCGTTCCTCTCCTCAGACTAACTTAGCGGCGTGGCGCAGAGGGGGACAGAGAAAATTTAACGGTGTCCACGCTGCCTGACTTTTTTGTCAGATACGGCCGTATTTTAGCATAATTTGTCGTTGAAAATTCAGGGAGAAAGGGTGGGTAGACGAACATTTCGCGCTTGGTTAGGGTATCGATAGCCCTGCTTCTTGCAACGATTCTAGTATTTGCTTACGCAAATCGCCCTTCATGACAAACATGCTCAGAAAATGATCCGCCTGTTCAGGAAAATCCGGTTTCAACCTTAGCAGGTCATCTACCGCCGCCTGTGCCTCAGCTAGGCGTCCCAGTCGACTCAAAGCAGCAGCCCGTAATAATGCATCCCAGAACAAGCCGGGTAGATTAAACGCCTGTGCCTCAGCCAGCGCCTGCTCGTCCTCTCTACGGGAAAAATGATGCAAAAAATAAGGCAGGCGGAACCAGCCGGGGAAAAATGGGTTGAGCTTGATTGCCCTATCCAAAAGAGCCAGGCCGCTTGCCTCGTCGCCCGCTAAAGCCAGCCAAAAACCGGCGGTGCCGATATAAGCAGCGTCATTGGGATTTAGTTCAAGGGAGCGGTGGCAGACCCGCTGCACCCCTGCTTGATCCCGGTGTTGAAAATAGATATTGGCCAACACGCTATGAGCCTCTTGGCAGTGCGGGTCCAGCCGAATGGCTCGATTGGCGCAGATTAAGGCTTCACCCAGCGGATCGTCCGGCGAGTCTAGCCCTAGAATATAAGCATTGGTATACATGCCGCCCAGTGCCGCCCAAGCCGGGGCATAGGTCGGTGCTGTCTCCACTGCCTGTTCCAATGCTTGCCGCGCTTCCTGATGGGCTTCAGGCGTTACATTCATCAGAAAATCAGCCCGCCGCAGGACCGCTTCGTAAACGGTCAAGTCGTCGATCCGCTTGGCCCGCGCCGTTTGGGCTACCAGGCGGGGGATGACGCCATAGTTGGAACCAATGATGGCCACAATGCGCTCAATAATTTCATCTTGCACATCAAAGAGCGTGGCGGCGGTCAATTCACGGTCGAATTGCTGTGCCCACACCTGCAAGCCGTCATGGGCATCATTTAGGGCGACCGAGAGGCGTAAGCGTTTCTTGTCACGATAAACAGTTCCGGTTACAAGGAAATCAGCACCTAACTGTCGGCCGATTTCCGGCACGCTTTGGGTTGTATTGCTGAAGCGGCGGCAGGAATGGTAGGCGATGACGGCCAATCCCTGAAAGCGAGAGAAATAAACAGTCAGTTCATCGCCAATGGCGTCAACAAAATGATCTTGGGAGGCATCGCTGCTCAAGCTGTGAAAGGGCAGGACGGCCAAGACCGGTCCTTCGGTGATTATTTCGGCCGCCGGGGTATGTTCTGTTTCCTCATACTGAGCGGCAACGGCCGTAAACCGGGGCACATAGGTTCCTTTTGGCAGTTCGATGCGGATCGGAGCCGCTAGCCCTTCGTCTGCATAATAATCGTGCAGTGCCCGCCGCAGCCGACCAGCTTGAATGCGCACAATCGGGTCAGCTTGGGGATCAAAGTCGCGCTCACGCCCCCACGCTTTGGTAGCCACGGTGTAGGCCTTAATTTGCCCGGCGCGTCCAGCCAGCGTTTCTGTCACCACAAATTGCAAAAATTGGGACAGGCTAGGTGAAGCAATAAAAACAGAACTGGACAATATCCGTTCTAGTTGAGCCATAATTGCGGATGCCTCAGGTTGAGCAACGCCATCTGGGGTCATCCCGGTTGATTGAGCCATGCTCGCTATGTTACCTCATGTTACCGTAACTTACCCTCTCGTTACTTCACGGCCGTTTCCCGCTCCGCTATGATGATAGTGAAACAAAACAAGGAGCAGTGACGTGATGAATCAGGCTGTCCAACAAGTTATCAACCATTTCCCAAGCCAAGAAGAGCGTATTTGGCAGCTATGGCAAGCCGACGAAGATTTTCAAGAGGTGTGCCATGATTACACTCTCTGCCTAGAAACATTAAGCCGCTGGGCGGTCGCAGCAACAACACAGCAAACTCAAGAATATCTTTCTTTGCGCCGCCGCTTAGAATTTGAAATTGAAATGAAAATCGAAAATGGAAAGGAGAATCATCATGAAAACTAAATCAATTTTATTTGTTTTATTGACTTTACTATTGGGATTGGTTGCCTGCAATCCAGGCACTGTGGATGAGACCAATTCCGAAACGGAAACGGCCGTTCCTACCGAAACGCCGCCTGAATCCGACACCATAGACGAAACGGCCGTACCCGACGAGCTACTGGGCATCTGGTATTGGCTGGCTTTCGAGGATTCGGCCGATGGGGCTGAAAGCAACGATATCACCGTGTCCGACCCAACCCAATATACGTTGGATTTCCTGGCCGATGGCACAGTTAATATCAAAGCCGACTGTAACAATGCCAGCAGCCAAGCCACAATTGATGGCAGCAGCCTCACCTTTGCCCCAGGCCCGATGACGCTGGCCGAATGTGAACCCGGCTCCCTGTACAATGAGTTTCTGGCTAAATTGGGCGACGTCGTCACTTACGTCTTTGACGATGATGGCAATCTGGTGTTGAACTTGAAATTGGATGCGGGCAACATGATTTTGAGCCGCGAGGCGCAGACGGCCGATTCCACCCCAGCATTGGACGCGCAGAGCCTCCGGTTAGATACGACAGGCGTCGCCTCATCTTGGAATTGGGTCGTCGTGCCTGAAAAACCGTACGACCAAAGTATGCCTCCCGGCCCGGTCGGCCTGCCGGCACACATTGAAATCCTGTTTGGCGACACCGAAGCGGCCGGTCACCAGCTTGGCGACCCCATTATGTATCTCATTCCGGTCGAGGCTTACCAGCAAATGTGGGATGAGGCGGGAAATACATCGGTCGCCGACGCCCTGACACTGATTGCTGACCGGACGTACATTGCCAATACGTCTGGTGCAGTTGCCGCGCTACCTTTTGAAGAAATCATGGGCGTCAAAGACTTGACCGCGCAGTTGGGACGGGCCATCCTTTCCGGTCAACTGCATGAGACGAGTGCAGCCCAAAGCGGCTACCGTTTCATTGGCCGCTGGGCTCAAGATGCCAACCCGGTGACTAACCAGAATCTTACCTACGTCTACCAGGGCTTCACCAATGACGGCCGTTACCTGGTCTCCTTCTTCTACCCCATCACGACAACAGCCCTGCTCGCTATTGAAGATGTCTCCCAAGAGGAATTTGACCGATTGGCTAACGATTACGCAGCCTACATGGCCGAAAAAACGGAGCTGCTAAATGGATTGGACAGTTCCGACTTCACCCCTAACTTAGCAGCACTGGATGCATTGGTTGCTTCATTGGAAATTGATGGCGTGCCTGTCTCCGGCCTACAAGAGAAGACCTGGCAGTGGACGAGCGGCCCAATTCAACCCGGCAGCAGTGAAATCGTAATGATTGACAATCCGGAACTGTACCAAGTGACCTACCGTGCAGATGGCACGATTGAAATTGTTGCCGACTGTAATCAGGCCAGCATGAGCTACGAATTACGGCAGAGTGGCCTGAATGGCAGTCTGCTAGCCACGCCTGGGCCAATGACGCTGGCCGAATGCGGGTCGGATTCCCATTACCAGGCATTTATCAGCAGCCTAGAAGCGGCTCAAGATTACCGGGTCATGCCAGGTGGTAACGAAATGGAACTGATTTTACCAGCTGGTGGCGGAACGCTTTCCTTTGTAGCTGCTCCATAAAACGCCAACCAATAAAATAACCTTACAGTAGCAAGACATTTTTCATCATGTCTTGCTACTTTCTTTTTTGGCTGTTTACAGCAGAAACGCTTTATTCTGAAGGAACAACCTGCCGGGGCGGGGTGAGTGTGGGGGCCAGGTTGAGGGGGGTGTCATCGTTGTTGCTGGCGGGGAGACGTAGGCCGAGGCCGTACGGTGCCCAGGTGGGGTGGCTGGCAAGGGTGTCGTCGGCAGTGATTTGGGTCGCAATCGAAGTTTCCAAATTCATGATGAACAGATCATCATCAAAAATAAAGGCAATGTCCTGCCCGCTTGGCCCCCAGGCCATGAAGTGACGGTCGCGAGGGAAAGCACTGTTTTCACCCAGCGGCGGGTAAATTTGGCGGGCGTTGCTGCCATCCTGGTCCATCAGCCAGAGGGTGTAGTTGCTGCGCAGGCTGTCTACCGGATCGGCCGTGCGCAAAAAGGCGATGTGGCTTTGGTTAGGATTGGTGACCCAATGCAAATGGCCCCACATGCCGGTTTGGTCGATGAGTTGCTGGTTGAGTGAGGAGAAGATGTCAAACACCCAACTGTTAAACTCCATTGTGCGATCATCTTCGCCGCCGTGATTGGTAATGGCCACAAAACGGCCGTCTGGCGACCAGGTGAGTGTAGGCACCCAAACCCAGTCGGCCAGCGTGTTGTAAGCAGTGAACTGCTGTAGCTGCCGCCGCTTAAACGCATTTTCCTCGGCAAAGGTGTCGATGACGCCCATTTCATTGGCGTAGGCATAGGCCAGCATACGGCCGTCTGGGGACCAGGCGTAGTTCCCCCCCCACCAACCATTGAGTGCGGGGTAAGTGTCGATAAACTGCTCTGGCTCAAACAAGAAGTCGGCGTCGTCAGACCAGTCGGCCAGCCAGAGATCATTGTTGGCTTCCCAGCCGGGCGGCTGATCAACTGGATTGGCGGTGGTGTAAGCAATTTGGTAAGGGCTGAGGCGGTTGGGATTCCAATCGGCCCAAAGCACGTTGGTCACCCCTAATTCTTGCGGGCGTGCGCCACGCTCGGTACCAATGATCCATAGAGTATTGCCAAAGCCGTTGTTTTGGTCAACGCTGCCGCTGTCAGTGAAAACACGCGTGTAGAGCAGGTGACGGCCGTCTGGCGACAGGCTAAACACGCGTCCGTCCAGGCCATCCCCAGTGTTGAGCGTTTCAGGCACGGCCGTACTGCCCCGCATGAGAACGGTCGTGCCACCGCTAATAATCGCCAAATTGCCACCAAAATCCACGTTGCCCCGGTTGGCCCCAATGCCAATCATCACCAGTTCGTCTTGTGGTTCTGCCAGGGTGACTTCATTGGTGCGAATGCGACTCACCTCTTGTCCGTCTCGATACACAATGCGAATGGTGATCTCTTTGCTGCCATTTTGCCCCGCCTGCACAATTTGCGGCGGATCATCGGCACTCATTGTGTCGGTACGCACAAATTTGCGCTCGAAGGGGATGATTTCTTCAGTGATTTCCACCGTCTCGCTGACGCGCACCACGCGAATGGCCATGTCTGGGGTGAGCGGCGTGAACAGCGGGGGATCGACCTCATCTAGCTCGCCCACGTCTACACCAGCCTCAGATAGCAGTTCACGGACGGTGGCACTGCTGGTGGTGAGGTTAAAGGTTTGGCCATCTACCTGGAGCGTGAGGGGAACGGCCGTTCCGTCAGTTTGGCTCACATTTGGCTGGGTACATCCCACCAGCAACAACAAAAAAAGGCAGATGATCCATGTGCTGGCTTTGTGCCAGTGAGGATCATCTGCTTGTGTGGTTGCACTTTTACTAATCACTATGGAGTGAAAAGTAATCAGTTTTCAGTCATCAGTATTCAGTTTTTTTACTGATTACTGACCCACTGTTCACTGATTACTGGCTTTACGCTTTTTCCCACAGTTCGCGCACTTCTGGTGAAAGTGCATCAGCGACGGCTTGCTGTACGTTGCCATCCACTAACTGCTTGACACCGTGGAAGACAGCCAAAATGGGGGTACGGGCAAAGTGTGGGTCGCTATTGCCGCTGCGCCGCGACACCTGGTTTTGGAATTCATGGCTACTGATCTGGCTGTTTTTGAAGTGGAGCAGCCAAAAAATACGCTTCACGTCATTCCCCAGCTCTTTGGGAAGGGCATTGGCCAGCTTCTTTTTGGTACGGCCGTCTAAATTAAAGCCGAGCGTTTTGAGAACGGCCGTGCTCCAGCGGTGTGCATGAGCGGGCGTACGCAGGCTTCCCTTATCTTGGACAGTTTGGTAATAATTGCTTAGATCAGTCATGGTTAAAATTATCCATCTTAATGGTGAAAATGGCGAACAAATTGCCTCATTGATTTTTACCTTGCCTAATTCAGAGCGTCAAGTTCATTTTTGTGAAACGACGCTCTGCTGTTAAAATTTTCATTAGATTCGACAAAGAACCATGCAAAGTGAAGAAGGAACTCATGAATCAATTACCCGTTACCGTAATCAGTGAAAACAGCCCGCAGCGTGCGCTGAGAGTGACGCCAGAAACCGAACTGGCCGAGATTTTGGAGCATCTGCTAACAGAAGAGGCACCGAAATCGGTATTTCTGCTTGATGCGCAGGGCGGTTTGGCTGGCATTGTTAATCTAAAGGAGCTACTTATTTGGGGCTGGCTGCATTTGGGCTTGCTTAAAACCCCTTTTGCCCTATCAGAACGCAAGCTGCGGCGGCTGGCGCGGGCGCAAACGGCCGCTGATCTCCGTATTCCCAACAGCCAGGATATGAGCATCTCGCAGCAGTCCACTGTGGCCGAAGCGATGGACACTTTGCTGGTTTCTAATTTGAATGTGGTGGCTGTGGTGGATGAAAACGGCCGTGTCGTCAACGATCTGCATTTGGAAGATTTACTCGCTTACGCCATGCGCCAATCCAGAGAAACTAGCGATGGTTAACCCCGTCGTGGCCAGAGGGTTGATTCTGGCCTTGCTCTCTGGCTTTATCCTCTCCCTGTTTGTTCCCTGGCTACACCGGCTGCTACGCCAGACCACTGGCTGGGTTCTAGCCTTGCTGCCATTAAGCCTGTTTGCTTATTTTCTCAGCTTGGTAGGCCCAGTTGCCAGTGGCCATATGGTGGTGGCGCAGCTCAGTTGGGTGCCTAGTCTGGACATTAATCTAACGTTTGTGGTGGATGGCTGGGGCTTGTGTCTGGCGTTGGTCGTAAGCGGCATGGGCGCATTGGTGATTATTTATGCCAGCAGCTATCTAAAAAACCATCCAGCAATAGGCCGTTTTTACACCTTCATTCTCATTTTTATGGCCTCCATGCTGGTGCTGGTGCTGGCAGACAACGTCTTCCTCATGTACATTGCCTGGGAACTGACGTCGCTTTCCTCATTCTTCCTGATTGGTTTTTACCACGAAAAAGAAAGCTCACAGAAGGCGGCGTTGCAGGCGTTGCTGGTAACCGGGCTGGGTGGCTTGCTGATGCTGGCAGGATTGATCTGGGCGACGGCCGTTGCTGGCAGCAGCTCCTTCCAAGAAATACAGGCCAATCAGGAACTGCTTTTACAAAGCTCTGGCTTTGTTCCCATTCTGATTTTGATTTTGCTAGGCGCATTTACAAAATCGGCTCAATTCCCATTCCACTTTTGGCTGCCCAACGCGATGGCTGGCCCTGCCCCGGTTAGCACTTACCTACACTCCGCTACAATGGTGAAGGCGGGCGTTTACCTGCTGGGCCGCCTTCAGCCAACGCTAGGCGACAGCGGTGAGTGGTTTTACGTAGTCACGATTATTGGGGCAATAACGGCCCTGCTGGGCGCGTGGCTCTCCTGGCAAAAGACGGATTTGAAAGAGATTCTAGCTTACTCGACGATCAGTGCGTTGGGGACGCTGGTGCTGCTGTTGGGAATTGGCACGGAGTTAGCGTTGGAAACGGCCGTTCTCTTCCTGCTTATTCACGCCCTGTACAAAGGGGGGCTGTTCATGGCGGCAGGCATCATCGACCATGAAACCGGAACGCGCGACGTGCGCCAGCTTGGCGGTTTGCGCCGCAAAATGCCCTGGACGTTTGCCGGGGTTCTGCTGGCCGCTGGCTCGATGGCTGGGCTACCGCCATTTCTAGGGTTCATTGGCAAAGAGCTCATGTACGAGACAACGTTAGAGCTACCGCTGTATGCCCTCCTGCTGACCGGTGTGCTGCTATTGACGAATATTTTGATGGTGACAGCGGCGTTGATTTTGCTGGTACGGCCGTTTTTTGGTGACCTGAAAGAAGCGCAACCCCATCACAAAACACCTTTGAATATGTGGCTGGGGCCACTGGTTTTGGGGGTGCTGGCACTATTGCTGGGTCTGTTTGCCAGTAGCGACGCCATCAGCGGTGCGTTGGTTTCCCCAGCCGTGTCGGCGTTGATGGGCAGTGAGAAGCATTTGCATTTGGCACTGTGGCACGGGCTGACGCCAATGCTGGGTTTGAGCCTGTTGACCTGGCTAGGGGGCATTGGTTTATTTGCTGTGCATGAGCGGTTGCGGCCAGGTGTAGTGGGATGGGATACGGCCGTTCAGCCCATCGGGCCAGAAAAATGGTATGGTTGGTTGCTCGACGGCACGTTGGGCCTGGCTAGCTGGTTCACAGAGAAGTTCCAAAATGGCAAGCTGCGTTACTACCTGCTCTACGTCATAATCACCACCTTGCTATTTGTGGGCGGCACCCTGGGCTTCCGTACCAACATCCCCTGGGAGACGTTGAACCTGACGCCGCTGCGCTTACCAGAAATGATTTTGGCAGTGGTGCTTTTGGCGGCGGTGGCTTTGGTGGTGCGGGTGGAGTCTCGCTTAACGGCCGTTGCGGGCCTGGGCGTGGTGGGGTACAGCATTGCCGTCTACTACATTCTGTTTAGTGCCCCCGATTTGGCGATGACCCAGTTTGCCATCGAAACATTAACCGTTATTTTGTTCGTGCTGGTGCTGTACCGCCTGCCCCGTTTTGAACAATTTAGCTCGCGGCGCACGCACCTGCGGGATGCCGTCATGGCCGGTTTTGTGGGTCTCCTAATGGCGGGGCTGACCCTGATGGCGCAGGTGGTTCATTTGGTGGGCGCGTCGGAACTCACAGACTTCTTCATTCGCAGCACGGAGCCGCTGGCCAAGGGACATAATATCGTGAACGTCATTTTGGTTGATTTTCGCGGCCTCGACACGATGGTGGAAATCACGGTGCTTTCTGTAGCGGCGATTGGCGTGTACGCACTGCTAAAATCACGTACGTTGTACCTGGCGCGAGATGGCGAAACGGCCGTTTCCCAACCAGTCCAGCCCCCAAACCCTGAATTAACCCAAGAGGAGGATGTCTAAATGCGCTCCTTGATTTTAACGACGGCAACCCGCTACCTGTTGCCACTCATTTTGCTCTTTTCAGTCTTTATCCTATTTCGCGGCCATCATGATCCGGGGGGGGGCTTTATTGCCGGGTTGGTCGCCTCGGCTGCATTTGCCCTGTACGGCTTTGCCAATGGCATGCCAGAAGCGCGACGGATACTACTGTTTGATCCCTTAAAGCTGATTGGGGTAGGGTTGCTCATGGCCGTTTCCAGTGGCCTCATATCACCTATTTTGTTGGGACGGCCGTTCATGACCTCTGTTTGGGGTGAGCAAGAATATGCCGCCCTCGGCAAGCTCGGCACGCCACTGCTGTTCGATATTGGCGTGTACGTTACGGTGATAGGCGTGACCCTGCTCATTATTTTGACCCTGGCTGAGGAAGACAGCGGTCAGAAAGAGGAAAGTTACTAATGGAAATTGTAATGGCACTGATCGTCGGCACGCTGTATGCCGCTGGCGTTTACATGATCCGGCGGCGCAGCCTTGTCAAATTGATCATTGGTTTGGCCCTAATTGGTCATGCCTCCAATATGCTCATCTTTTCGATGGGCGATTTGGTGCGCGGCAATGCCCCACTGCTGCACGAAGGTGTAGACATCGCTACGATTGCCGACCCTTTGCCCCAGGCACTCATCCTGACGGCCATTGTGATTGGCTTTGGTGCCCAAGCGTTTGCCATTGTGCTCATCCGGCGGGTTTACCAACGGATTGGCACAGATGATATGGACAAAATTACGTCTACGGATCGCACTAATCTATGATACCGATCAAATTTTTGCTGCTGCTGCCTATCCTGGTGCCATTTCTAACGGCGATCTTTTGCGTCCTGAACTGGCATCGGCGTCAGGTGCAGCGAACATTAAGCATAGTTGGGTCGCTGCTGTTGCTGCTGGTTACTGGCTTGCTGTTTAGCCAGGTTAGGCAGTTAGGCCCCCAAGCGGTACAAATCGGCAGTTGGCAAGCACCTTTTGGCATTACCCTCTATGCTGATTTGTTTACGGCAATCATGCTAACGCTGGCTGCGCTGATGGGCCTGGTGGTAGGACTGTATTCACTGGCCAACATTGATGAGATTCGGCAGCGGTTGGGATTTTATTCACTTTACCAGATTTTACTCATGGGTGTGTCTGGCTCCTTTTTGGCTGGCGACGTTTTTAATCTCTACGTTTGGTTTGAGGTAATGTTGATTGCCTCATTTGTGCTGCTGGCACTGGGCAGCGAACGGCAGCAGTTGGAAGGAGCGATTAAATACGTGACGCTAAATTTGATGGCCTCGGCGATTTTCCTGGCTGCGGCGGGTATTCTGTACGGCGTAGCGGGGTCGCTGAATATGGCGGATTTGGCAATGCGGCTGCGCACGGCTCCGCCCGGCGTGGTGACCACTTTGGCCATGATGTTTTTGGTGGCGTTTGGCATTAAGGCAGCTTTGTTCCCCCTGTTTAGCTGGCTACCGGCTGCGTACCACACCCCGCCCACGGCCGTTTCTGCCATTTTTGCCGGTCTACTAACCAAAGTGGGCGTGTATGCCATCATCCGTGTGTTTACGCTGCTGTTTGTGCATGATCAGGCCTACACCAATCTCATTTTGCTCATTTTGGCAGGGTTAACAATGGTGACGGGCGTGCTGGGGGCGGCGTCGCAAAATCATTACAGGCGCATCTTATCTTTCCATATTTCCAGCCAGATTGGGTATATGGTGATGGGCTTGGCCTTATTCACGCCACTGGCACTAGCTGGTGCCATCTTTTACATCATTCACCACATCATTGTTAAGACCAATCTCTTTTTAATTAGCGGTATTACCAACTGGGTGAGCTGCACTTATGAGTTGAAGAAGCTCGGCGGGCTTTATGTGCGGTTGCCGCTGCTGGCTGGGCTATTTTTGGTTTCTGCGCTGTCGCTGGCAGGCATTCCGCCGCTGTCTGGCTTTTGGGCCAAATTCACGCTGATAAAGGCGGGGTTAGAAGTAGAGTCATATGCGATTGTGTTTACGGCATTGGCTGTGAGCTTACTGACGCTCTACTCGATGATCAAGATTTGGACGCAAGCGTATTGGAAGCGACCACCAGAGGAAAAAGAACGGCCGTTTCCACCCAACGGTTCAGGCTGGGTGCTGCGCTTTATCCCGGTGGTGTTGCTGGCTGCCTGTACCATCACCATCGGGCTAGGGGCTGAATATTTCCTGGGGATTGCCATGACGGCCGCTGAGCAGTTGCTGAATCCTGCGCTTTATGTGCAAACGGTGCTTGGCCAAACGGTAGGAGGGCTGCCTTAATGTTTTTACTCAATTTGCTGCTGGCCATCGTTTGGGTGGCGCTGACCGGGCTGTATGAGGCAGGCAACTTTGCAATGGGCTTCATTTTGGCGTTTTTAGTACTGCGCCTGACTCAACATTCAGCAGCGGCCGTTCGCTATGGCGTTCGGGTGCGCTTGCTCATCTTCTTTATTGGCTACTTTTTGCGGGAACTGGTCGTTTCCAGCCTGCGCGTCGTTGTATTGGTGCTGTCACGTCGCCCTGCCATGCAGCCAGCCATCATAGCCATTCCGCTGGATGTGAAATCTGATGCGGCCATTACGCTGCTGGGTAACCTCATTACGCTCACCCCCGGCACGCTCACGCTCGATGTCTCCACTGATCACAGCACCATGTATGTTCACGCTATTGACGTGCGGGATGTGGAAGCGTTTCGGGCAGGCATCAAAAACGGATTTGAACGGCGCATTTTGGAGCTGTCCATATGAACCTATTGATTGGCTACACAGGCTTAACGTTTTTAATGATCACGGTGGCTCTGGCGTTTTGGCGAATGCGCCAGGGACCAAGCCTGCCAGATCGGGTTGTGGCTTTGGATTTGCTGATGACGGTGGGGATTGCGGTAACGGCCGTTTACGCCATGATTATGAATGAGCCGCTAATTATGGATGTGGCCACCGTGTTGGCACTCATCTCTTTTCTGGGGACGATTGCCTTTGCCTACTACGTGGATTTAAGAGAATAACTCATGTTACGGAAGGAGTAATTTGATGGGTGAAATTTTTGGCACGATTTTGATGCTGCTGGGCGTGTTCCTAATTGTGGTAGCGGGCATTGGCTTGGTGCGCTTGCCAGATTTGTATTTGCGGATGTCGGCGGCTACCAAAGCAGCCACGCTTGGCTTAGGGCTAATTTTGTTGGGGGCAGTTACCTTTTTTGGCGAATTGGGTGTTGCCAGCCGAGCCATTGCCACCATCGTGTTTGTCTTGTTAACCGCGCCAGTTTCAGCGCATATGATTGGCCGGGCGGCGTACACCAACGGCGTACCGCTGTGGGAAGGCACCAAGCTGGATGAGCTAGAGGGTCGGTATGACGAACCCGCCAATGTGCTGCACAGCGCCGAAGCCAGCCAGGAGAGCTAATTTTACGATTTTACGCTGAATTATTGAGTAGAGCTTTGGCGGCGGCCAGGCCAGAGAGGGCCGCACCTTCCACACGGGGGCCGTTGAAAGCATCACCGGCAAAGGCCAGTGGGGGTAAGCTATCGGCCAAAAGGGTGTGCTCTGTGTATAGCTTAGTAGGCAGCGCATAACGCCATTTGTGAATGTGATGGGCTTTGACGACGGCCGTTTTGCTGAGAAACGGCCGTAACTCCCGCAAAAATATCCCCACCAACTCATTTTTAGGTGCTTCATACCACAACTGGCTCATTGCTGGATTAACATGCGCAGTTAAGATTTTGGCCTCTGGCGAGATGCCTTTGCGCTGGTTGTCGGCCAGCCAACTAAGGGTGGCTTCTGGTCGCTGTAAACCACCCGGCTCTGGCAGCGAAACGTTCCCCTCTACCCAAAACATACCGGAAAGACAAGGCGCATAGCTGATCTTTTCCAGTGCGGCGCGATCTGCTGCCGCAAGTGGCACGTTGCCAGCGTCCAGTAGGGCCAGCGATTGCGGCACAGGCGGAGCGAGGAGGAGGGCGTGGGCTTGGATGGTACGGCCGTTTGCAACCTCCACTTCCCAACCATCCCCAGTCAGACGAATTTGGGTGAGCCTGGTTTGGTTGTGCAGGGTGAGATTGGCGGCTAGATGTTTGGCAACGGCCGTCATCCCCCCAGCAATCGCGTAGCGCGGAAATCCATCTTCCTGATTGGTAGCCACCGCCGAGCCATCGGCCCAGCCTCGCGACCATTCATAAACCAGCCCCGCCTGCTGCCATTCATCTACAAACTGTTGAAACCGTGGCTCCCGCACGGTGAAAAATTGCGCCCCGTAATCGCCACGCCCCGGACCCAGCCGCCACGTTGCTAACCGTCCTCCAACGCCCCGTGCCTTTTCCACTACCAGCACCGATTTCCCGGTTTCTTGCAGCGAATTTGCCGCCACTAGGCCGGCTAATCCTGCACCAACTATCAAGACATCAACCATTCTGTTTCTTCCTTAAATGAGTTTGTACGGAGCATGGGCCCCTAAAACATTGGTAAAGGAATTCCGAAATCTCCATATAAAATTATGTATAACGAGAAGAGAACAGAGATGGACATGAGAATAATTAGGAAAATTATAATCCATTTTAATTTCGTATTGAGCCATTTGTCACTATATGCGATTATTAAGAGGATGATAGCTGTTTCCGCAATAGCGAATACCCATCTGAAAACTAAATGTAAAAGCAATAATGATTCTAAAAGAGCCATTTTATCTCTGTACCCGGTCACAGCGTGAACCTGAAGACACGCCTACAGCAAGAGGGATTAATCTAAGGGGCGAAAGCTAGCTGCAATTGCGTTAAAATCTTCTAAATAATTGTCAAACTCAGTTTCCTTGGCTTGAAGCGTTATGATTATCATGTCGTTTTCACGAGCAAGATAGATATTTTCATACATCGCCTCTCCTAAACTGTAGCGTTCCCTAAAGACGGTCTTTCCCCTAATAACCATTTCTTCTGAATTAACCAACTCGTAATTTGGTTCAATACCTCGTCGGGCTAAATTTGCTGCAGAAACATCAATTTGGAGATTTCCCCATTCAATCACCTCTTCCAAGGTGGGCTCAGATGCCAATTTATGTTCAACACTTATTTCAAAAATATCTCTAAAAGAGCGATAAATTCTTAATTTTACATCGTCTTCGCCTTTAAATCCTGACTCGTCATAGATCTGCGCATTCCACTTTGTCGGGTAATCTACTGAAAAGCCATACTGAAGATTTGTAATGGTTTTCCACTCCCCATCCGATCGAACTACTGGCCAAAAGCCTGATAAAAAACTATAGGCAATGAACCAAACTAAAACAAAAAAGAGCAGCGTGCGCCATGAAACTCGCATTTGCTTAACCATGCTTGTCCCTTTCAGACTGGTAACTGATTACTGGCTTTTGTAGAAAACGGCCGTCGTCTTCCCCTCAACTTCCTCCAAAGTAGCCCCCGGCATCAGTTCTAGCAGTGTCAGCTTGCCATCTTCAAAACCAAAGACCGCCAAATCGGTGATGATCATGTCCACTGCGCCGAGTGCAGTGAGCGGCAAGGTGCATTCCGGCACGATTTTGGCCGCGCCGTCTCGACTGGCGTGGGTCATCGTGATGATGAGCTTTTTAGCCCCTGAGGCCAAATCCATTGCCCCACCAACGCCCAGCAGCGGCTTGCCCGGCACCGCCCAATTGGCCAAATTGCCTGCCTCATCCACCTGCAAGCCGCCCATGATGGCCACATCCACATGCCCGCCGCGAATCATGGCAAAGGAGTCGGCACTGTCGAAGTAGCTGCTGCCGGGCAGTGCCGTCACTGGAATTTTGCCCGCGTTCACCGGATAATCCAGCGCGCCACCTGCTTCTGGTGCGGGGCCAACGCCCAACATCCCATTTTCTGTGTGCAAAATGATGCCGTGCTCTGGCGTGATGAGATCGGCCACCAGCGTGGGAATGCCAACGCCCAGGTTGACCACATCCCCCGCTTTTAGCTCTTGCAGGGCGCGGCGAGCCATGTTCATCCGCGCTTCGCTCACCTTTTTGGCACCGCCGCTGATGGAGGCGGAGCTGCCTAAATCTTCCAGCGTGGTGTGGGCCTGCACCAAAAAATCGACGTAGCAGCCGGGGGTGTGAATCTCGTTGGGATCGAGCGCACCCAGCGGCACAATCTCTTCGGCTTCTACGATGACCAACTTAGCAGCGGTGGCCATCGCCTTGTTAAAGTTTTGCTCCGTCATGCGGTAAACGAGGTTGCCTGCTTCGTCGGCGCGCCAGGCGCGAATAAGTGCCACGTCGCCGCGCAGTGCGGGCTGAAAGACGTGCTGCACGCCGTTGATTTCTTTGGTCTCTTTGCCTTCGGCAAGTACGGTTCCGGCTGAGGTGGGGGTGTAAAAGCCGCCGATGCCTGCTCCGGCCGCGCGCATCGCTTCGGCCAGCGAGCCTTGGGGGATTAGCTCCACCTCGATTGCTCCAGATTGGGCGGCGGCGACTGCTTCACGATTGCTGGTGAAGAAGGAGCCGATTGCTTTTACGATTTGCCCATTTCGCAGCAGTCGCCCTCCGCCGAGGCCCGGTTCGCCGACGTTGTTGGCGACATAGGTGAGGTCGCGTACGTCGGTCTCCGCCAGGGCGTGCAGCAGATGGACGGGATTGCCCGTCATGCCAAAGCCGCCAACGAGAATGGTATCGCCGTTTTTGATGTGGGAAACGGCCGTTTCTAGGGAGAATTGTGGTTTTTTATTCATGCCGGAATCTTATCACAATTTGGCTAAATATTTGGGATTTTTCACCATGCGATTGGCTGAAATTGGCGGGGGATGTGGTGGGGGAACGGCCGTTTTGTGTTAACCTTGTACAGACTCGTTAATCCAAACCTGACAGGTTTATAACCACCGTCTCCACAATGAATCATTTCGCAAACCTGTCAGGTTTCCATGAGGAAGCCCATGCGAAATTACCTGCAAATTCATCTGAATGACCAAACCGTGACCAGCCAGCCGATGGTAGGGGAACAGTTAGTAATGGCCGGGCGTTATCTCATCGCTAAAACGTTGGTAGAAGGCGGTGCAGCCACCGTTGACCCGCTGGGGCCAGACAATCCGCTCATTTTTTCGGCGGGGCCGTTTGCTGGCACTACCTTTTCCAATGCCAATCGGTTGAGCGTGGGTTGCAAAAGCCCGCTTACGGGCGGTATCAAGGAGGCGAACGCAGGTGGCACGTTGGCCTACGGCATGGGGCGGGTCGGCGTGGCCGGGTTTACCTTGCATGGGCAATCAGACGATTGGGTCGTGCTCCATTTTGATAAAGCGGGGCAGCTAACCTTCAACGACGGCACGCCGTACCTGGGCAAAAATAATAGTGAAACGGCCGATTTGCTTTACGAAAAGTTTGGCAAAAAGATTAGCTTTGCCCTATGCGGCCCGGTGGGAGAGTATCAAGGTTTGTTAGCGGGCATCACCATCAGCGACAGTGACGGGCGGGCTTCGCGGCTGGCTGCGCGGGGTGGCGTGGGGGCAGTGATGGGCAACAAGAAGGTAAAGGCGATTGTGGTTGAGCTGCACAAGATGCCCAATTTGCATGACCGCAAAAAGACGCTGGAATCGGTGCGTACGTACGCGAAATGGATTAATGAAGACCCTTCCATCCAAAACGGATACAAGCCTGTCGGCACGATGGGGATGGCAGATTACACCAATCACGTGGGCGGCATTCCGGTGAATAATTTTACGCTAGGCGCACAGGTGGACGATTCTGAAGAGACGTTCAAGATGGGCGGGACGTACATCACCGAGCTAAATAATTCACGCGGGGGGAACCATTCTCACGCCTGTATGCCCGGTTGCACCATCCAGTGCAGCAATGTGTACGTGGATGCCGACGGCAACGAGATTACCTCGCCGGTGGAGTACGAGACGTTGGCGTTGCTGGGGACTAACTGTGGCCTTCGTGATCCGGATCACCTTGCCGAAATGAACCAATATTGCAATGAACTGGGCATCGACACCATTGAAACCGGGGCGATGATCGCGGTACTGATGGATGCAGGGCTGGCCAAGTTTGGCGATCTGGATTTTATGCGACGGGTCTTTTTGGAATTGAAGGCGGGGTCGGAGAACGGCCGTCTCTGGGCGCAAGGCACGGCACGGGTGGGGGAACATTACGGTATCCACCGCGTTCCGGTCATCAAGAAGCAGGCCATCTCTGCTTATGATCCCCGTGCTATCGAGGTGACGGGCATTTCCATGATGACCACAGCGCAGGGTGCGGATCACACAGCAGGCAATGTGCCCAAAGTGAATTCGCGTAGCAAAAATCTGGATGAGCTAAAGCGACTCAGCTTAGAGGCGCAGATTGGGTGTGCGGCCGTCGATTCGATTGGCTTGTGCATTTTTGGGCGGTCTGTGACCAACCCCAACGTTGAATTTTTGGCGAAGGCGGTAAATGCGGCCGTTGGCACCGAGTTAGATCCCACGTTTTTCCAAAAGATTGGCAGAGCCACGCTGAGGCTGGAGCGCGAGTTTAACTTGGCAGCAGGGTTTGTTGAGGAAGATGACAATCTGCCAGACTTTTTCTACGATGAGCCGCTGCCGCCATCCAATCGGGCGGCTCGCTTCCGTGCGCCAGAGGTGCATCACATTTATGACCAGTTGGATGAGGTGGGGGTTCAGGGTGTGCCGGATGAGTACGGCCGTGTAAATGATTAAGGGCCGTGCATCTTCATGGCTGGCGAACCGCTTTGAGGTAAAATCGGGCGCGGTATGAGTCTTGAGAAGTCCAATCCCCTAATCAATAATTCATCTGGCTTTCCGAGCATCACGGCTGAGGCAGATTGGGATTTGGATACCAATCTGGAGCAACTGACCAATGAAGATCAGGAAGATTTGGCCAGAGTGCTTATCCACAATGATGATGTAACGCCAATGGATTTTGTGGTAGTCATTTTGCAGCGCATTTTTCAGCTTTCCCCACTGGAAGCCGAGCATGTCATGATTACGGCCCACTTTAACGGGCTGGCGTTGGTGGCTACGCTGCCAATCAGCGAGGCCAAAAAGCGGGTGGGGAAAGCCTATTTTGCGGCTCAATTGGAGGGATATCCCCTCATGTTTTCCATTGAGTTAATTTAATTTGCCACAGAGGACACAGAGATTTGTGAGAATTTAATTTCCACACCTCACGCTTCTCTCTTTCTCATCAGGCGCATATTTGGTTACAAGTCTAATTTTTTCGGAGGCAATATGAAGTTTAGCATGGCTGGTGCTGGTCCGGTGGGTCAGAAATTAATTAAGCGAGACATCAATGTGCTGTCACCGTCTTATGCTCGCGAATACGCGCTGGTCGTAGATAAGGCGGAAGGGTCAGAAGTTTGGGACGTAGACGGCCGTCGCTACGTTGATTTTATGGCAGGCGTTGCGGTGCTAAACGTGGGGCATCGCCATCCGCATGTAGTGGAAGCGGTAAAAGAGCAGATTGACAAATTTTGGCATGTTTGCCTGGCCGACTTTTATTATCCGCAAGCGGTTGAGCTAGGTGAAAAGTTACAGCAAATTGCCCCGATGGACGGCCGTTCCCGCGTTTACTTTGGCAATTCAGGCACCGAAGCTGTAGAAGCCGCTATTAAACTGGCAATGTACAAAACAGGCCGCACCCGCTTCATTGGCTTTTTTGGCGCGTTTCATGGCCGTACCCTGGGTTCCCTCTCATTTACCGCCAGTAAGTCGGTGCAGCGCGCCAACTATTTGCCCGGGGTGAAGGTGTACCATTTGCCATTCCCCAATGCGTACCGCCCAGTTTTGGTGCAGCAAGCGGATGAAAGCTACGGTGACACCGTCATTGATTATCTGGAAGATTTAGTGTTTCGCACCACACTATCGCCGGAGGATGTAGCGGCCGTTTTAGTAGAGCCGATTCAGGGCGAGGGTGGCTACATTGTGCCTGCTCCTGGCTTCTTTAGCCGCCTGCGCGAACTGTGCGACCGGCATGGTATTTTGCTGATTGTAGACGAAATTCAAAGCGGCGTGGGTCGCACGGGCAAATGGTGGGCCATTGAGCATGAAGAGGTGCAGCCAGACATTGTTTGCTTTGCCAAAGGTGTGGGCAGCGGGATGCCAATTGGCGGCATCATTGCTCCAGAGGCGATTATGGATTGGAAGCCGGGATCGCACGGTAGCACCTTTGGTGGCAATCCAGTAGCAGCCATTTCTGCCCTGACCACGCTACAAGTCATCGAAGAAGAGAATCTGCTGGCAAAGGCAGATGAGACGGGCCAATACATTATGGATGCGCTGGTAGAGATGGCTGGGCGGCATCCCAGCCTGGGAGACGTGCGCGGACGTGGCTTGATGATTGGCATGGAGTTTGTGAAGGACCGAGAGACGAAGGAGCGGGCGGTGAAGCTGCGGGATCATCTGATTCAGCACGCTTTTGAGAACGGTTTATTGCTCATTCCGTGCGGCACCAATTCGATTCGCATTACGCCGCCCCTAAATATCCCACATAAATTGGTTGAGGAGGGTCTGCACATTTTTGAAGCGGCGTTAACCGACGCCGAGGCAAAATGCCTCTAAAATAGGAGCCTATCTAGACTTTTGAAGTTTTCCACCAGAATGATGCTGCGTTTAGAGGTAAAAATTTCAAAAGTCTCCAGAAATTAGTATGAAAGACAAAATCGCACGATTAAAAGCGTTATTACACGGCGGGGTAGCACCTGCCTTGGCAACACCAATTTTGGCAGATGGGGTGTCGGTGAACACGGCCGTATTGCCCCAACTTATCAACTTTTTGCTCGATGCGGGGGTAAGTGGTCTGTTTGTGGGTGGCACCACCGGGGAAGGCGTGTTGTTGAGTGATGCCGAGCGGATGCGGCTGCATGAAACGGCCGTCTCAGTGGTAGACGGCCGCGTGCCAGTAATCCTACACACAGGAACCAACCAACTTGAATCGACTCTAGCTTTGTGCCGCCATGCTGAACAAATTGGCGCAGACGCGGTGGCGGTGGTTACGCCGTACTTTTATAAAATGAATGATGATGGCTTGGCAGCTTATTACCATCAGGTGGCGGTCAGCGCTCCCAGCCTGCCGCTCATGCTGTACGATATTCCCCAACTGGCTGTCAATGGCATCACACCGAGCTTGCTGGCGCGGTTGGGTGCGGAAATTCCATCGTTGCTGGGCATCAAATCCAGCCGACCGGATGCTCAGATTGTGCGGCAATTGCTGGATGCGGCTCCGCCACAGTTGCTGTTTTTGGCAGGCAACGAAGCGGCTGCCTTAGGCATGTTGGCCCTGGGCGCGGATGGCTTGATTAGTGGGTTGAGTACGGCCGTTCCTGAACCATTTATTGCCCTTACACAAGCGTTTTTTAACGGTGAGATTGTCGAAGCCCAGCAGCACCAGCGGCACATTAACCGCCTGCTAGCCCAACTGCCAGCAGGCGCGCGCATCGGGGCCATTAAGCAGACTTTAGCTGGACGCGGCATAGAGATGGGAACGGCCGTTCCCCCGCGCCCCATGCCCAGAGAAGATATTTGGCTGAGAATACGGCCGTTGCTGGAAACCGCCTAATTTCATGAAAAAATTACTCCTGTTTGACATTGACGGCACACTCATCCGCAGTAACGGGGCGGGGCGATTGACGCTAGCCTATGCGTTAGAAACGCTGTACGGTACCTGTGGCCCCCTGGATAGCTACAACATGAGCGGCAAGACAGACCCACGCATCATCACGGATTTGCTAACGGCCGTGGGCATACCCGCCAAAGAGATCGAACAAAAGCTGCCCGCCATTTATGAGTTGATGGTTGAGCACGGCCAAAAAATCTTTTGGGAAAAAGAGATGGCTCCGTGTCCAGGCATAGAGGCGCTTTTAAATCAGTTGACGGCCAGAGATGATTTGCTGTTGGGTTTGCTCACTGGCAACGCCCAGCTAACTGCCCCGCTGAAGCTAACGGCCGCTGGCCTCGACCCGCTTCTGTTTAAAGTTGGGGCTTACGGGTCTGATGCGCTAGATAGAAATGAATTGCCAGCCATCGGCATGGCCCGAGCCAATCAGTTGACGGGGGGCAATTTCAATGGTAACAATACAATCATTATTGGCGACACTCCGGCAGACATTTTATGTGCGCGGGCTGGAAGAGCAACGGCCGTTGCTGTAGCCAGCGGTTGGCACGCCGCATCAACATTGGCCGAATACCATCCAGATCACCTGTTCGATAATCTTGCAGATACTGACCAGGTACTAGATGTGATTCTTGGGTAACTTTATGATGGAGGGAAACTCGTGGAGAAAAAAGAGATTACCAAACTTAGCCTTCACGCTGCCAAACCAACAATCTTCAAAATAAGCCTGCTGCATGAGTGGGTTGTCTGGCAGTTCCCCAAAAAAGACCCAAATGCCACGGGATTTTGCGGTGCAGCCCATCCGCCGCTAGAACAACACGGCTGGTTCCCCGCAATTGTGCGACCTGAAAAAAATGAAGTTCATATTTACGGCCATGTTCTAGAGACATATGAGTCTCCAGAAAAAGCTGCCGATTTTTTCGCCGCTCCCCCAAAAAGTTAGATTACTGTACCGTCTGGAATAACGGCATTTTTAGGCACAATGACGATGCCATCTGTTGCAACCCAATTCGGCCCTTCCCCATCTGGTCTGTCTGGGATATTGCGAATCACTACGTTGCGCCCGATACGTGCATTTTTGTCAACAATAGCACCTGCAATCGAACTGCCTTCGCCAATACCCACGTCCGGAATTCCTTTGGTTGCATTTTCCTGCAGCATCGCTTCCGATTCGTAATAATCCGCCCCCATGATGATGGTTGCTTCAATTCTGGTATTGGCTTTGACAATGCTGCGTAAGCCGATGACGGCATTGCTAATGTTTGATTTGGAAATGCGGCAGCCATCGGTGAGTAGAACATCGTCTAAACTGGCACCATTGATTTCAGAGGCAGGCAAGAAGCGTGCTCGGGTATAAATTGGTGCTTTGGCACTGTAAAAATCGAATGGTGCATCGGCGGAGGCCATGTCCAGGTTGACCTGGTAAAAAC